>NZ_LFJJ01000064.1 GCF_001189365.1 Candidatus Burkholderia verschuerenii
TTTTTACCAAGCAAAAGCCGACATCCGAGTTCTGGTCCGGTCCCGTGGGCGGGGAGATGTTTATAAGAGCCGCCTCCCCCGGTGTGGGGACCCCCCGCCGCCCCCCCCCCGAAGACCCTTTAATGGGGGGGGGGCGTTCCCCCGAGGCGCCCCCCGCCGCTAACTGCTGGTCGTCGATTCCTGTTCGTCCGACGTGATGAGAAAACGGCTCTTGTCCTTGCCCCTTATCCAGTCCGGTTGACGGCCGCGCCCGCTCCACGTTGTTCCGGTGACTGGATCGCGATAGCGAGGTTTGGTCGGCTGCACGGTATACCGGATATTGCGCGGCCTGCGGAGCTCATTCGGCTTGATGTCGAACTCGAACATCAGTACGGAGATTTGCGCCATTGCCGCCTTGCGCGCGGAAACGCGTGCAGCGGCAATCTTCCTGTCTAGCTCGACGAGCTCGGCGACCAATTGCCGATAGGTCTTGCCTGCCATGTGCCCTACTCCCTGCGGTCGATCAGTTAGCAGAAACCGCGATCGCTGGCACGTCAATATCGTGCAGCGCGATCACGATGAACGGCTTGTCGTCATCGAGCGGCTTGCCGGTGAGCGGGTCGTGCGTCGGCAATGGAATGCGCGACACGAACGCAGTGCCGTTTAACACCTTGTCGCCGACCACGATGCCGCCTTCGGTCGTCCATGAAGTCCACTCGACCTGATCGCCCTTCTTCCAGCCGAAAAGCCTCGACTTGCGCGGAATGATCGTCTTGCCCGAAAGCGTTGCGTGAACGTCGTTCGTGACGATGCACTGAACCGGCGAATTGTCCTTCGCGTCGATCAGATACGTTGCCGTGAAATATGAAAGACACTCGAACGCCGTGCCTTTCATCAGGCTCATTTCCTTGCCGGCCAACGTTGCCGGGTTCATCGTGCGAACGAGCGCCGCGCGTTCGTCGGCGGCGCTGTCGCTTGCCCCGGCGAGCGTGAGCGCCCCGGCGTCATTCATCGCGAGCCGGAATAGCTTGGTGTAGGCCCATGTGCTGATTGTGCCGTCGCCGCGTTTCATGGCGTCCGCGATCGCGTCGCGCGTCGGCTGGTGAAGCCTCGGCCACGCCTCGCGCAAAACGGCGTAGTCGTTCGCGTCAATCTCACGCGATACGTGATAGGCCGCGATTGCGGCGCACGCGGCCGGCACGAGAAGCGGGATCATTAGATAGTCGATAAAGAAGCGACGAAAGCTCTTCATTGCTTGGCTCCCTTGTCAGTGTTGAGACCGTCTAGCAAGTGCCCGTATGGGTTCGTGGACGAGATATAGGTATGCCCCTCGACCCACGAAAAGCCGCAGCGAATAACCCATTGGCCGTCGCGCTTGCCGTAGATTTCCATGCCCTGCCCCTTGCACTCGTTGAGGCGCAAGTTTTCAAGGGTGCTGTAGTTGGCCGCGCCCAAGTCGTGAGCCAGAAAACGCGGATACACGCTGCCGTTGACGAGATACACGCGCTCGATGGTCATGAGAACGAGCCCGACAAACAGGAGCGCGCACGCGCTCCACACGACCGTACCGGCTATCCGTACAGGCGGGCGCGTCGAGCGCCCTGCCTGCCGGCCGGCGCCGATCGCGAAGAAGTAAGCAGCGATCAGCGCGAACGCACCAAAGGAGCCCCACGAACGCCCCTCGATGCCGGCGATTGCACCCAAGCCAAGCCATGCTGCGATACTCAATTGAAACCACGGCCGTTTCATTTCATTCATGTTGTAGACCTCAAAAAAGCCCGCGATTCAAGCGGGCAACCTCGGATTATGCCTTCGGTCGTGAGCTCGACCAGGCGCACGCCGGTGGCGCGCGCCACTGCTCCCGCGTTCGTTGCTCGCGGTTCCAATCAAACAAACATGCCTCGCGTGAATTCGCAGCCGTCGATGCGCTGCACCTGGCCCGGAAGCCACGGCACGACGCGCCCGGCGTCGATGAACGCGAGCCCGTCGCCGTCCCTGCAGACGAGCGTTCCGCCCGTCGCTGCGAGCTCGCGAACGTCGGCGGGTGTGACGCGGTGCGCCTCGAAACGGTGATAGTCGTGGTCGTAAATCCAAGCGGTTGCCATAGCTGCGGCCCTCCTTCGATGGTGCCGGCCATTGCGGCCGGCGCTGCCCGATTAACCGTCGTTGTCCGATTGATGCGAAGGCGTCGCCGGCTTCGGAACGCGTGCGAAAGCGTCGAGTGCTTCGCGTGCTAGCTCGCGCATTTGCTCGCGGTTGCGCTCGACCGCATTGCCTTGCATGTCGGTCTGGTGTGCGATCTGGTGCAGAGCGTCGGCCGCATCGGCTGCCGTGTCTGCGAACATCGCCATGCGAATGAGCTCGGCGCGCGCATACGCCCTGTCGCCGTCCTCGTAAAGCGCCAGCAGCGGCATCAAGAGGCCCGCCCACGTCGGGACGATCTTGATCGTCTCGATTCGCGTGATTGGCGGTTCGTTCGCGCGCTCGGCGCTGCTATCATCCGAAGTGGACATATTGCTGACTCCCGTTGGTTACTGTGTCTGACGGCCCGCTATGAACAGTTCCCGCTGTTCGGGCCGTCTCCCTCCGTCGGCGCATCGCCAACCGTTGAATCAATTATACCTGTAGCTTACCCCTGTAACAAGGGCTTTTATATGCCCGTTACAACTTCTCTGCACTCCTTATCATCTTGTTTTACGGCTGCGTCTGCCGCACCGCGAAATTTTCGGTCATTGCAATAAAACCCATATCGCATAAGGCTTTCTGCCTTGCCTTCCAGCAGCTGAGCGAGCCTTCCGACGACGCCTTTCTGTTGCACCGCACGCAGCCGGCACACCCCCCTCCCTGCAAGCCAAACTAGGGCCGTGGAATACCTGTGACGCGTCCGAGCGCATGCCGTCCGAAGCCCAACAGTCCGGGGGACTGTTGGGTGCGGCGGTAGCCCCCCGCCGTGGTAGCGGGCGCGATGACAGCCCGAATGGGTCGAGACTCGCGCAGCGCGGCTCGATGCCGCCCACGGTCGCGGCGCACGCCGCGAGCTCGGTTGCGGCACAACAGCCCGACCGTGCCCGCAGGGCGCGGGAAGCCCCAACAGGGCGTAAAATCGGGTATGATGAATGCTGTAAATTCAAGGGCTTACCGGACGTTTGCCATGACAACACACTACCTGATGAACCACGCTGCGAATGTCGCGCGAAAAGCGACGGGCAGCGGCAATGCCGAAGTCAAGCAATTCACGCTCGACGAGCAAATCGCGCGAGCGCGCCATGCTGCGGCCCGCGTGGATGCCGGCTACTACTTCACCGATGAAGAGCTCGACGACGACACGCTAAAGACCGCAGCGCAACGACCGCACGACGAAAACGACAACGAATGGCTCTAATTTGGTCTGAGGCAGCGCGGGACGATTTGGCCCGCATCAATCAATTCGATAAGAACCGCTACGAATCAGGACGCGCCGACAAGTTGCTTAACGATCGGCCATTCGTCCGCAAAGAAGCTCGCGATCTGCACGACGGCATCACGAAAAAAACGCCGGCCGTCGTACCTGGGACACGTCGCGCAAACGACGAAAAGCGTTGGGTGTCGATTGATCGCGGTTTCGTGCTCGTCTATCGTGCGACCAAGCGCCGAGTCGAGATTTTGAATGTCTATCACGAGCGTGAGCTCCATCCGGCCTCGACAATCTAACTTTCACGCCCGCATCGCCGACGTTGATAATTCGCTTTATGTAAAATTGCGTAGGAATCCTAACTAAATGAGAGCAACGATAACGGTGGCAGCGATAGCGATCGCAGCAACAGTAGGCGGGATAGTGGCAACGAAGGTCGGTCACAATGCAGGCGAGGCCGATGCCGAGCTCGCGAAGAAACGCCTAGAGTTGGTGTGGCCGTCATTCATGTCGATGCCAGATAGCGATCGTGCTCTAGTGGTCGGACTGGCGATGACGTGCAATCTCGCCCGTAGGCCGGCCGACGCCGGCCAAGTTGTCGCGTGCCTGAGAAGTGCCGCCTCCGATCCGAACGCGACGCTGCCGAACGGGACGGACAGGAACGCGGTGCCGGCGCGGCTCGATGCCCTGCTTCGCGAGAAACAGGCGTGAAAAGAGCCCGGTCGCCGGGCTTTTTTCCGTCTGTCACTGGCCGGTGCGCTTCCGCGTCGCCGGCTTCTCCGATCGCGCCGCATCGAGTTGTCCGCGTAGCTGCGCGGCCTGCTCGCCGGCTTTTTTCGCCTCTGTGCGAGCGCGCTCGGCGTCGGCAGTGGCGGTCGCAGCTTCACGCTCGAACCCCTTCGCGCGTGCTTCTGTCGCCTGCAACGATGCGCGCACGTCCGCGAGCTCGGCCGCGAGCTTGTCTGTGCGCTGCCGCTGCACCGATAGCGCCTCTTCGGCTCGCTCGCGCCGCGCGCCGGCATCGGCCAGTCGAGCGCTCAAATCGTCCTTCTGAGCGGTAAGCACGGCGGCAGACTGCTCGGCCTGCACGCGGGCCTGACGTTCCTTGTCGAGCTCGGCACGCACGGCGGCGAGGTCGCCTTCGAGTCGCGGCATTGCCTCAAGACGCAACTGCGCCTTGGCGAGCTCCGTCCGTGCGAGCTCGGACGCTTGTCGCTCTCTCGCGGCTTCCTCGCGTGCTGCGTCAAGATCTGCTGACAGTTGCCCCGCCTTCCCTTCTGCTTCGGCCTTCTCGATCGCGAGCGTTTCGAGCTCGTCATCGCGTGCGGCGATGAGTTCAGCCTGTCGCTCGTTCTCTGCGGCGAGGTCGGCGGCTTCCTGCTGCTGCTCGGCGAGCTCGGGTTCGAGCGTCGCGCGAGCGGCCGTGAGTTCCGTGTCGATGAAATCGACCAACGTTTTTTGAAGTGCGGGCGGGAGCGTGATAGCCGCTGTCGCCTGCCGAACCTGCCCTGCTTTCCAGTGCTGCAAAAGCCTGTTGATCGTCCCCATGCTCCCGGTGTTTCCCAAGCGCTCGCGCACGGCGCGCGACGTCGGTTTGATGCCCTCGACTTTCATCGCGTCGGCGATGGCGTTGACCTGCTCGGCGGTGATAGTGGCTTCGCGACCCATAACGGCTCCTGATACGTTACGTTATGAAAAAACACAACCGCCCTGCTCGCGCACTTTCGTCAACGAAAGTCATCGCGAGGCCAAAGCCGTAGCCGTGTGGAAAACTGACCTGACCACACCACAAGGGTGTGGACAGCCGCCCTGCGGGCGGTTCGTCAGTTTCCGCACACTCTCCTACGCGCTCCATGTGGACAATGCGCTACGCGCACCGGCCGCTCGTTGGCGGCCTTTGACCACATTCCGCTTGTTCTACAAATGAGATAGAGAACCCTTTAAAACCAAGGGCACGAATACAAGGATGAGGGACTTTGAACAGCCGAAAGGAAAGGGAGCTATGCCGATAGAGGGAAGCTATCGAGCAAGGGCGCGGCGGGGCTAACGCCACTATTCAAGGATGAGGGACTATGAACGCGGTTTCAGGTATCCACTGACGGCTCCGACTGAAATGCCAAGCTCGGCCGCGATGGCGCGAACCGACTTCCCTTCTTGGCGTAGCTGCATAGCCCGCTGACGCTTATCGTCGGCTTGGGCGAGGTATTCATCGCGGCCGACACTGCCGGCCGTCCTGCGGCGCTTTTCGTCGGCCTTGCGCCATGACTCCCGGCGTCGCTCGACGTGCAGCGACTCGGGAATGATCGCGCGAAGCTGGACGGCAAGCTCGTCGGGAATCAGGTCGGCCAGGCGCTCGTACAGCGTGGAACGCTTGTAGGCGTAGCGCTCTTCCCGTCCGTGGCGCTGAGTGTCGCGCGCGCGGCGGATGATCGACGAGCAATATCCGCGGGCTTCCTGCTCCGTGAGCGTTGGCGTGATCTGCCGCGCGAGCGCGACAATCTCGGACTCCAGCGCTTCGGACACGGTGAACCAGCTAAGAGCGTTCGCCATATGGAACAGGATGCGATCGCGGTTGCCCTCGGCCACGCCACCGAACCAGTGGTAATCGACGATCTTGTGCAAGTCCTGATAGCGCAGATACCAAACGTCGTAGATCGTGCCCTGCCCTGTATTCGGGCGCGGCTTCTTGGCATTGGCGCGCACGGCGCGAATGTCGCGAACCTCGGCACGCGTGAACGGCAGGATTTGTTCGGCGAGCCAGTCGAACTCATAGCGGGCCGGCGTCAGGAGCTCCGCGCGCACCTTCTGCCCGTTGCGGCCGTTGATACTGCCGATGACACGCAGCACGCGCGTTGCGTCGGCGCTCATGCGATCGGCGCCAGTGACGCGAACGAGCTCGCGCTGACACGCTTGCCAGCGTGGGAGGGCCATCGAGGGCGTGCGTTTGATGAGCCAGTAGAAGTGCGCGCCGCGCCCGGTATAAACGATCGTGTTCGGCTCGGGAATTTTGGCGCGCACAAGCCCGTCGAGCGCCGTCTCGACGAGCGCCGCTATGTCCTGCCCGCTATGCGCGTCAATATCGACATAGAGGGCGTTGAACGCTGCTGTGTTGGCAATGCGCCGCCACTGATAGAACTCGTTGGGCGTCACATACACGTCGGGCTGATCGACCCACGCGGCGAGGCGATCGCGAGCGACCTCGGCGTTAAGGGTGTGCCACTGACGGGATTGTTGGGGGGTGAAAGCGACGACGGTTTTGCGCTGCTCGACGTGAAGCAAATCGTAATGATCTGCCGGGCTTCGTAGATCGAGCCGTAGCTGTGCCTGTGCCAGTCCCATTCGCTGCGCGTCCCATAGGGTTGCAAGGGGTCGCGCTCATGCGTACAATGCAGTTTGCTAGTCTGCTTTGCATGAACGTGATCCGCCAGATCATCTTTGCAACAGCCGCATTACCCGGTCGCCTAACCGGATTTTCTACAAGAGCCCCGCCTGCCAGCGGGGCTTTTGTTTTTCGGCTACTGCTCTTACTGAGTAATCAAATCTGCCAAACTTGATTATTCAGGTATTTAATTCTTGATTCTACCTGTAGCTAACTCCTGTAGGCAAGGGGTTTACCTGTCCTTATCCGCGTCCTTGCTGCGTTTCGGAGCAACGACGCCCGGCTTTGCCGGGGGCGGCAATTTCGGTTTCGGTGCGGCGTCGCTAATTGCTTCCTGTTTCCGTGCGGCAAGTCGATCGCCCATTTTCGCGATTGCCTGCTGTACGCCTTCCAATTGCGCGCGTTTCGCGCCTTCCTGACTGGCGACGAGTGTAGCGAATTTGCCAACAAGCGCGGGCTGCTTGCGCATTTGCTCGGCTGACGCGAATAGCTTCTCGTAGCCCCGGCCCCGGCCATGTGACGCCGACTTGCGCACTTCATCCGTGGCGAGCTTCGTCGTCGATGCGAGTTCGTCGGCCGGCGCGGCGCGCTCCTTCATCTGTTTGACGACACCGCCCCAACCTGTCGCGAGGTCGCGTTTCTCGTCGAGCGTCATTTCGCGGTTGCGCTCGATTTCCAGCGCTTGGCGCGCTGCCGGCGTCTCGATCCAGCGATCGCGGTCGAGCTCGTTACGGTAGATCGCAGCGCCATCGCGATTGAACAGCGTGAGCTTGTCGAGCGACTTGTTGCGCTCCAAGAGCTCAAGACTCGTCGGCAGGCCGCTAAACGCGCGATCGTGCTGCTCCTTCGTGGAGAAGCGGCCGACGCCCTGCGCCTGCATCTGGTTCTCGTAGCGCTTGTGAATGTGGAACGTGCTCACAAGATCGTTGACGGCCATAACGCGGCCCTCGACGGTATAGCCTGCCTCGCGCAAGCGCGAAGCAACTGTCGCGATCGCCTGCGGGTCGCGCATGGTGCCGTCGATGACGAGGTTATAGCGCTGCTGCATGGCCTCTTGCGTGAGCGACGCGGCCCAACGGCCCGCATCGTTATGCACAAGGTCGGGCGCGTTCTTCACGCCTTGAACCATCAGCCGCTCATAATCCTTGTGGTAAGGGCGTAGCTCGTCCGCGTCAACGCGCACGGCGTTATAGCCGAAGTCCTTCATCGCTTGCGCGGCGATCATGGACTTGCCTGAGCCGGGTTGACCGCCTGTGAAAATCGCACGCGGACGTGTTTCCGGCGTGAGGCCGGCGAATGCGTCGCTACGGATTTTCGCGAACTGCTTGTCATGCTCGGACTGAGATAGTTTGAAGTCCTCTGGTTTCATGCCGCCTGCGAATTTGCGAAACGACGTTTAACGACGGGTGCATAGTCCGCGTACACATGGTCGATCGCCTTCGCGTCGTCCGGGTCGAGCGTGCGGCGCTCTGCGAGCAAAGTTTGGCGCTCGGCGTTCAACGCGTCCAAGCGCTTCGCATTCGGTTTCGCCTTGCCTTCCTCGTCGGCCAGCGCGCGCGTGTTGTGCGCGAGCATCATATTGAGGATCTCGGCCGCGCCCTCGTAGCGCACGGCCTTATCGTCATTTATCCCTGCGATCATCGGTTCTCGCCTCCTGCTGTGCGACGCAAGACGGTTCTGCCGTCGTCTGCGTCGTGGCCGTCCGCGAATAGTGTCGCGGGCGCGGCCAGGTTGGACAGGTCGAGCTCGGCATGCACGATGCCAAGCGCGTGCAGCGTCTTTGCCGCTGCGTCGATGGTCTTGAAGCGACGCACGTGCCCTCGCCTTGCTTGCACAACCCGTTCCGTCAACCCGTACTTGACTACGATCGCGAAGCCCTGCGGCTCTCCGACGATGACGGCGTGACGAATCGAGCCTGCGTCAACAAGCTCTCTCAATGTGATGCTGGTAATGAGTTCTCTATCGGCCATCGGTCCAACTCCATAAAGGCGTTTTCGGCCTGACCACTATTCTAGTTTCGGCTTACCAAAAAGGCAAAAATGGTTAACCCGGACAATGTTACCTTGAATGACAACCGGGCATGATTCGGTATTAGTTACGTTTTTACCGAATGCCGGAAAGTCTGTATTGCACAATACATATGTGGGGTTTCATCACATGATAAGCTGGCGTCGCCCGGCCAACGGAGACGCCATCATGCGAGTGCTCAAGACGCTTTTATTTCATATCCTCTACACGTTTCGGGGGCTCGTCCTGCTTGTCTGCCGGCTTCTCTCGGGTCTGTTCCTGTTTGGCTTCCTCGGTACGCTTATCTTCGGTGGTGGCCGCGTCGGCTGGTCGCCTAAGCTGACGATGCTCGCCTTCGGCATCGGATTCGGTGCGCTGTCGTGGTACTACGACAGGCTTGTGATTTACCTCGCCCCGGAAGGCTCGAACCTCGTTCTGTACCGCTGAATAAAGCTCGCTCGATCGGTGGGCGACGCTACCTGCGAAGCGGTCGAACCTCGTAATCCTTCACTACTACGCCACGCTCGGAACTCGCATTAACGAGCGTGTCGGACACCCAAACCTGCTTGTGTTCTAGGCGGCGAATGTGGCCGCGCCGTATGTGCGCCTTCGGGCTCGCATGTTGCCCGCCTCGGCCCTCGCCGGCACCGCTTCGCGGTGGCCGCAGCGCGAGCACGCGGTAGTCGAAAAACGGCGTGCGCCCGGCCTGTTCGCGCTTGCGGTTCAACTTGGCCGGCGCTTCGAGTAGCGGCGCGTCGATGTTTGCGCAGTTCACAACGCATCCGGTCTGGATTAGCGCGAGGATTTCATCGCGGGCCTCGGCGAGCGTGCGCGCATGCACTGCGCGCAGCGATCCGAGCTGCTGCACGTCGTACTCGTAGCGCTCTGGCAAGACGACAAACGGCGCAACCTGAAACTGCCGCATCTTCTTCGGCGACAAGCCCGCTTCGCGTAGTGGTTCGTTAACCAGGCGCGTGCGCTCGTCCGCCTCTTCCGGCACATAGGCGCTTACCTCGTTCGAGTGCGGCACGAATGCACCGCCCGGCGCGATCTGCCAGCCTGCCGCCTCAGTCCAGAAAACCGGAATCACGCAGACGCCCCCGCCCTCTTCGGCGAGAAAATGCGCCGCTCCGGGTAAGAGTTCGGCCACGTCGGCATCGAGCTCGACGCACAACGCGATCCGCTTCGGCGATCGCGTAGCGGTCTTGTCGCCGCCTTCGCCGTCCCGCAATATCCAAGGTGCTTCGAGCGCGACGACGGCGTGCGGCAAACGCATGCTGTCGATGTGTGCCTGACGGAGCTCGCGCACGTCGATGAGCTCGGCGCAGTTCGGCAAGAGGTACTTGACGCTGACGCGCAATAGCTGCGAAACGGCTTCATAGCCCGCACGCATTCCGGGCATGTCGCGGCGTATTGTCGGGATGAGCACCGCGAACTGGTCGAGCGCGTGTGCGCTGTAGTTGAGGCGCTGGATTTCTTCGGACATGGCTGCACAGAGTTGCGGTCGATGGACGGCATTCTAAGCGCTGCGTGCCGGCTCTCGCCGGCTTCCCGCCACTCACCAGTCGAGCACCTTGCCATCGGCCGATACGGGCCTGCAACCGAGCTCGCGCGGGCCTGCGAGTCGTGCGTGATAGCGTGCGCCGCGTACCGTCTCGAACATATTGCGCTTGACGGCCTCAATCGCGCCGTCTGCCGTTCGAGCTCGCGCGTAGAACGTCCGTGCAAAGGTCGGCCGCTTCGCGGGCCCGGCTGTCACGTCAACGGCCCATGACTTCGATTCCTTGTCGGCCCAATAGGCTTGCGCGTCGGCCTCGTCGGAAAACAGAAAACGTACCTGATTCATAGCTGCCTCGATGTTTTTTCGCTTGTTTCAGGCTCTACCGCCTGCTATGTAAGAGGGGCAACAGCGAAAGGATTTGAACGTGTCACTGCATCAAACTGGCGAGCTCGTCGACGCGGTTAGCGGCCTCGTCGTCACTCTCGACACTCACCCGCACGGCGCAATGTGGTTGCTTGCCCTGCTCGCGCTCGCGGTGGTGTGGAAGCTGCTCGACAAACCTCGCGGCCGCCGAGCTCGGTAATCGACGGCGACCGGGCCTCTCACGGCCCGGTCTTCGCCTCGTTAGTCGGCCAGTGTGCGAAGCTGCGCGAAATAGAAACGAGCCATGCGAGCATGCGCCATCAGTCGCGCGTGCTTCTCGCCGTTCGCTCGGGCGTGTTTCGCGAGCTCAAGACTGCGGGCGTGCATCATCCGGTGATAGTTGCTCAATCGCATCGTTTGACCTCCTGTGTAATCGCGCGAAGTGCCCGGCGCGACGTGTGCCGTCCGGGCTCCTGCATCAGTTGAACGCGGCTCGCATTGCCGGCCTCTCGACACGCTGCGGAACCACGCACCAGGTATGGTCGTCGTGACGGAAGAAAATCAGCGCGATCGGCCCTTGCGGGCGCATCGCCTCGACTTCGACATAGCGCCGATGATCGACGGCCATTCGCTCGAATCGAATCACTCGCACGGGTGTTTGCGGGCTCGCGAGAAGCCACTGTTGCACCATCACTCGAAGAGATTTGTCCTTGGTGTACATCGCCGTTGCTCCTTTAACGTTGTTTCCCAAGATTCGGCCGTCCCCCGGTTTTGTCGTTGTTGTTTTTCGGAGATGGCGCGGGCTCTTGCCTTGCCGCTGTTTCCCTGAGTTCGTCGCCCCGCAACTCGGGTTAGGCGCGACGGGTGAGCGCGCAAGGGGGAACAGTGGAGGGGTGGTGCGGGATGGAGCGCAGCGACTGACACGGCCCGGAACGGCCCTTGCGCGGTCGCACGGCGTGCCTATAGTTGCGGGATAAGGCGCGAATCAGGGAAACAGTGGCAAGGCATGCGGCGTCGGAGAAAAACGCCAAGCGGCGAGCGTCACGTGTGCCGATAGGCGCACGTTTCACGACCTGCTTTTCGACCGCGATTAGCGGGCTCGTTGCTCACGAAAAAAAGCCCGGCGCTCGTCTACGAGCACCGGGCGCTGTGCGGGTGGTGGACGTGTCTGCTACTCGGTGGCCGGCGAGCCGACGAGCACGCCACTGGCTACGCCGTAACGCTCGAATGCCATGCGGGCCTGCTGCTCTGCGGCTTGCATGAGGAACGCAAGCGGCTCACGCTCTTCCATCGTGTACGCCGCGACTCGCGGCACGTTGTGGAACGCATCGGCGAGCTCGCGAATCGCCTGCTGCGTATCCTTCGTCAACGGCTTTGATGCGAGGCGTCTGATTTCGACAAGCGCCTCGGCCGTCGCGAGCAACAAGGTACGCTCGACGCCATTAAGAGGCGCGTCGCTACGGTGGTCGGTGTCGGTGTGTTGCATGGCTCTCTCCCGGTGATGGGTACGCGCGCCTGCGCGCACCCGAAGATCCGTCTATAGAGGCGGGGGGATGCCCCCAAGCGGCCCCCCCCCCTAACTGCTGGTCGGCGGTTCCTGTTCGGCCGACGGGGTGGGAAAAAAGCTCTTGTCCTTTCCCCCTATCCCGTCCCGTTGACGGCCGCGCCCGCCCCCCGTTGTTCCGCCTGGCTCTTTTAAACATCTCCCAGCCCCCGAGACCGCACCAGAACTCG
>NZ_LFJJ01000007.1 GCF_001189365.1 Candidatus Burkholderia verschuerenii
ACAGCGCGCAGCCTTCTGTCACGGCGCGAGTCGCCACGACGCAACCGCCGAAGCGCCAAGCGCCGACGACAGTCGCGTCCATCGACAAACCCGCCGTCGCACAGAAAGCGGAAGCAAAAGAAACCCCGTCGCCAGCATTCGAGCGCACGCTCGCGGCGGCCGAGCAATCGCTGGCGGCGCGCGATCTGTCGTCCGCGCGTCGTCATATCCGCTCGTTGCGCGGCAGCGAAGCGCGCAGCACCGAAATCCAGCAAATCAATCGCCGCCGATCTGGCGAAGCAGGAACGCGCCCGCGATACGGCCATCGCCAGCGCGCGCGCCTGCAACCTGAAGCAGGAAGCATCGTGCGCGGTGCGTAACGCGCGTCGAGCCGTATCGCTCGATCCGCGCAATGCGCAAGCGCAGACGGTGCTGCGTCAGGCGATGGCCGTGCAGAACGACGCCAACGAGGACGTCTTCCGTCAGGCCAGCGCGATGCCCATGCCCGTCTCGCCCGCGATGACCTTCGACGGACGCTGGAGCGTCGGTCAGAAGCACAGCACATCGACGCGCGAACGCAGCGAGGGCAAGGCCTTCACGCTGTTCGGCCTGAGCGTGCCGATGGTCGCGAAGGGGCGCGGCGACGCGCATTGACGGCATCCGATACAAGCTGTCGGGAATGGCACCGGCATTGCCGCGACTTTGACGCGGAATAAGGGCACGAGCACATCCGTTTTGTGGTGACGATCGATCAGACGGCGCTGGCGCGTCGAGGAGACATCATCATGCAGAACGGATTGTTGAGCCGCGCGCGCTCGTGTGCCGCGATCGTCGTGGCGTTGACCGCGACCCTGACGGGCCTCGCGTCCTGTGGCGGTTCCGACGGCGGCATGCTGTCGCCGACGCGCTTCAAGGCCACGGCCGTCGTGTCCGATGGCGCGATCGCCGCGCCCCACACCGACCCGAATCTGAAGAACGCCTGGGGCGTCGCGTTCAATCCGCAGGGCTTCGTCTGGGTCGCGAATAACGGCTCGCAGACCGCGACGCTCTACGACGGCAACGGCGTCGTGCAGTCGCTCGTCGTGTCGATCCCCGCGACCGCGAGCGGCCCGGCGAATCCGACCGGCATCGTGTTCAACAACGGCGCGGACGTGACGATCGCGCGCAACGGCAAATCGGGCACGGCCGCGTTCATCTTCGCGGGCGAAGGCGGCTCGATCACGGCGTGGGCGCCGGCCGTCGACACGACGCACGCCTTCACCGTCGCCGATTCGAGCGCGTCCGGGGCGGTCTACAAGGGCCTCGCGATCGCCGCGACGGCAAGCGGCCATCGCTTCTACGCAAGCGATTTCCACAACAACAAGATCGACGTGTTCGACGCCACCTTCACGCCGATCACCGTATCCGGCGGTTTCCGCGATCCGCAGATCCCGGCCGGTTTCGCACCGTTCGGCATCCAGACGATCGGCGCGAAGATCTTCGTGACCTACGCGAAGCAGGACGCCGACATGCACGACGACGTGCCCGGCGCGGGCAACGGTTTCATCGACGTGTTCGATGTCGACGGCACGCTGCTGCAGCGCTTCGCGCAGAACGGCCAGCTGAACGCGTCGTGGGGCGTCGCGCTCGCGCCGGGCAACTTCGGCACCTTCAGCAACACGATTCTGGTCGGCAATTTCGGCGACGGCACCATCGACGCCTTCGATCCGACTACCGGCGCCTTCGTCGGCCAGCTGATGAACAGCGACGGCACGCCGCTCGTGCAGCGCGGGCTGTGGGGCATCGCCTTCGGCAACAACCTGAACGCGCAGCCGTCGAATACGCTGTTCTTCGCCGCCGGGCCGAATTTCGAGGCCGATGGCGTGTACGGCTGCATCGACATGCAATAGCGCATCCGCTTCCCCGGGCGATGATGCCGGCCACGGACGCCGTCTTGTCCGTAAGCGCATCGCCCGCTCGCGTCGTCCGCCTCGCGCGGACGGCGTTTTTTTGCCTGCATCGGATGGATCGGGACGACGCGTGCGGCTTGTTAAAATGCGCGCTTCACCTTCCGCTCATCCGATGGACCTCGAAACCCTCCTCTTCTCGCAAGGCTTCGGGTCGCGCCGCCAGTGCCGCGGCATCGTCGCCGAAGGCCGTGTGCGCATCGGCGGCATCGTGCGCGACGATCCGCATGCCGACGTCGATATCGCCGCGCCGCTCGACTTCGACGTCGACGGCCGGACGTGGACGTATCGCGAGAAAGCGTATCTCGCGCTGAACAAGCCGCCGGGCTACGAATGCTCGCGCGATCCGCAGCATCATCTGAGCGTGTTTCATCTGCCGCCGCCACTCGTCGAGCGCGGCGTGCAGGCGGTCGGGCGGCTCGATCAGGACACCACCGGCCTGCTGCTGCTGTCCGACGACGGCGCGTTCGTGCACGCCTTCACCTCGCCCAAGCGCAAGGTGCCGAAGGTCTATCTGGCGACGCTCAAACATCCGCTCGACGACGCGCAACTCGCCAAGCTCCGCGACGGCGTCCTGCTGCACGGCGAAAGCAAGCCGAGCGCGGCGCTCGGCGCCGAACGGCGCGATACGCATCTGCTCGAACTGACCGTGCTCGAAGGCAAATATCATCAGGTGAAGCGCATGGTCGCGGCGGCGGGCAACCGGGTGGAGAAACTGCATCGCAAGCGCGTCGGCGGTTATGCTTTGCCTGATACGCTCGCCGAAGGCGCATGGCGCTGGCTGGACGGCGACGACCTCGCGCTGCTGCGTCGGACATAGCGCGGGCATCGGCAACAGCGCGGCATCCGCGCGGCCGCATCGGATCAACGGGGACACCATGACCATTTCGACCAGACGGCGTTTGCTCGTGGCCGCCGGGCTCGTTGCGGGCGCGACGGCCATCGGCACGCTGCGCGTGCGCGCGAGCCTGAAAGACCAGCGCGCCGACGGCATTCCCTACGGCGATCACGCGCGCCAGGTGCTCGACGTCTACGCGCCCGAAGTCGACAGCGGCGGCGCGCGTCCGGTCGTCGTGTATCTGTACGGCGGCGGCTGGCAAGGCGGACAGCGCAAGGCGTCGCGGCCGATCGCGCAGACGCTGGCCGCGCACGGCATCGTGACGTTCGCGCCGGATTATCGCGTGTATCCGCAGACCGTTTTTCCGGGCTTTATCGAAGACGCGGCGGCCGCCGTTCGATGGACGCATCAGCATGCGCACGAATTCGGCGGCGATCCCGAGCGGATGATCATCATGGGCCATTCGGCGGGCGCGCATATCGCGGCGATGGTCGCGACCGCGCCGCAGTATCTTCAGGCCGACGGGTTGTCGAAGGCGTCGTTGCGCGGCATGGTCGGGCTGGCCGGGCCGTATTCGCAATTCACGACCGATCCGCACATGGCGGAAATTTTCCCCGCCGCGTCGCGCCCGCAGGCGATGCCGATCCGGATGTGCGCGAGCTGATCGATAACTTCATCGCAGAAGCGCCCGCGAGAAAGATGCAGGTGGAATGCCGCAAGTTTCCGCGCGTGGAAGCGGGGCTGAACGTGTCGAAGGTGCGGCGCAGTTTTCCGCGCATGACGCAGCAGTCGATGAGCACCGAGTAAGCCAATCAGCCGGGCGTCGTCGCTGTCAGTTGCGCATAGACGTCATGCGCGAGTTCCAGCATCGTCTTACGGTCGATGCCGCCCGACACCGCATAACCGAAATCCCCGTCGACCCAGTAGAACACGTTGACGGGGCCATCCTGATAGAGCTTGAACGCTGTCGTATTCGCGCTGACCTTGCGATGCGAAATGCACAAGGTCACGCGTTCGCCCTTCGCATCGCGATACATGAACTGCGCGACGGGACCGTCGTCGCCCGGCAGCAGACGGCCGCCCATCAGTTCGAAACCGTTCTTGTAGAGCATCGGCGGATGCACGTCGGTGCCGAGCCGATTGGTCAGAAAGCGCACGAAATCCTGCTCGCGATCGCGGCCGATATCCGCCGGACGATCGACTGCGGGCATATACACGACATGCGCGAGTGCGGCCTGTCGCACGAAGCCTTCAGTGACATCGTTCGCATCGCTGACAGATAGACCAGGCACGCGCGTGCCGATAACGCCGCCTGCACCGATGCCAATACCGATGCCCAGCACGAGCGCCGCCGCGATACCCGCAAACCGCGGCCAGCGCGTTTGCTTCACGACCCGCAGACGCTCGGGCACCGGCTCACTGAGCACGCGATCGTAGCGCTCATGGAACATATTGTTCAGCGAAAAATAATCGCTGACGCGCGCGGCCAGCGCCGGATTCATTTCGATCGCGCGTTCGACTTGCGCGCGACGTTCGCCGGACAACGCGCCATCGACATAGGCGTGAATTTCTTCCTCGCTGATCGGCAGCGGTCGCTCGTTCATCGCACCACCTTGAGTCTGGCGTGCGGCTGCGTGCCGGACATCAGCGTGCGCAGCCGTTCGCGTCCGCGCGACAGTCTCGACATCACCGTGCCGATCGGAATCTCCAGCGCCGATGCCACTTCGGCGTAACTCATATCCTCCAGCCCGATCAGCAGCACGACCTCGCGCTGATCGTCGGGCAGACGTTGCAGCGCGTAGTCGAGATCGAGCACTTCGAGCGAATGGCTCGAAGTGCTCGGGACCGCGAAATCGCTTTCGTTCATTTCATCGCTATCGACGGAAACGTGCTGCGCGCGGGCCGACGCGCGGCGCACCTGATTGACGAAGACGTTATGCATGATGGTGAAGAGCCACGCGCGCAGATCGCTGCCGAACTGGAACATCGCGGCGCGCGACAGGGCACGCTCGAGCGTGTCCTGCACGAGATCGTCGGCGAGCTCGCGATTGTTCAGCAGCGCGCGCGTAACGCCGCAGACGCGGCATATGCTCCATCAGTTGATCGCGAATGTCCATCGCATCCATCGCGCGTCAGGGCGACGTGAGCGCGTCGGCCGCGCGCATCAGGCCGTTCGTGCTCGCCTGGCCCGCTAGCACGTAGCGCTTGCCGTCGAGCGTCCAGGACAGCAGACGCAAGTCGCCCACGCGTCGCGCGCGCCAGTGCGGTGCATCGGCGGCGAGCGGATCGGGCGTGATCAGCAGCGCGATCGCATCGCCTTCGGCGTTCCGATACACGTATTCGTCGATACGCTCGAACGCGCCGGGGCGACGGCTGCGCGTATCGATCAATTCGAGACCGATCGGCGTGAGTTGCAGAAAATGCGGATCGTGCGCGATATTCGGCTTGTGTTCGGCCGTGCGCTGACGAGCCGTTTGCGTGAGCGCCATGACGGCCGCCGCGTCGAGCGTGTCGGCGGGGACGTGCGCCGCGTTCAGGCACGCGCCGAAGATCGCGAACAGCAATGCGCCGAGCTGCACCGTGCACCAGCCGCGCGGCGCGATGACCGTCGCGGGAGGCGGACGGCCAGGTGCCGCCGATGAGCGCGTCGAGCGCGTCGGGTGCATCGAGGGCATGGATATTTCGTCGGGCGAGGGTTTCACGCATGATGGGCGCATCGCTTTTTCAGGCTCTTGATGCGCTAACAGTTCCGGCACGCGATTTATTCCCACGCCGCTACGGAAAAAATCAATCGCCGATGGTATTCACGCGCGCCGGGTGATTGACTTGATCCACCGTCAGGCGAATCGCGTCGATCAGCACGCGCGCGGCCGGCGAGGGCGTGCCGCCCGCGCGCAAGGTCAGGCCGATATCGCGCCGCGTGTTCTGCATCGCGATATCGAGCACGACGATCTGTCCGGATTCGCATTCATAGTGCAATTGCTGCGCCGATACGGCGGCGAGCATGTCGGTATGCGTCAGCAGCCCGCGAATGACGGCGAGATCGGCGGTTTCGACGGTCGGCATCGGCGGCTTGAGCTTCCAGCGCTTGAACTGCGCTTCGAACATGCCGTGCGCGGGCGCGTGGCTGCGCGGCAAGACCCATTGCGCCGAACTCAACTCCTTAAGCGACAAGCCGCGCATTTGCGCCAGCGGATGATCGCGCCGCGCGATCACCACCATGTCTTCCGACATGAGCCGTTCGTTCGCGAGTCCGCTCGATGCATCGTTGGGGCGCAGCGCGCCGAGCACGAAATCGATATCGCCCGCGCGCAAACCGGCAACGAGCGTTTCATACGCGCTTTCATCGGTGACGATGCGCACGCCCGGATATTGCGCCGCGACCCGCGCGATCGCGCCGGGCAGGATCAGCGTGCGTCCGAGCGGCAAGGAGCCGACCGTCACGTCGCCCTGAATCGTGCCGCGCAGGGCCGCGAGATCGTCGGGAATATGCCGCAGCTCGTTCAGCGCGCGACGCACATGCAGCACGAAGGTTTCGCCTTCGCTGGTCAGCAACAGCCCGCGCGGGCTGCGATGAAACAACTGCATGCCCGCGCCCGTCTCCATGATGCGGATCGCGCTGCTGACGGCCGGTTGGCTCAGCCCGAGCGTCTGCGTGGCGCTCGGCATGTGCCGATGCCGCGCGAGCGCGGAGAACAGTTGCAGCCGGCGCGTGTTGAGCAGAAACGCGGGCAATGCGCCGCCGGTCGACGTGCGACGTCGCGACTGACGCGCGGCGCACCATTGGCCGAGTTCTTCCAGTTCCGCGAAGATGCGCTCGCAACGCTGCAAAACGGCGCGTCCGGCGGGCGTCGGCAGCATGCCGGACGGACGGCGCTCCAGCAGCGTTTCGCCGACCGCCGCTTCCAGTTCCTGCAACGATCGCGTGACGGCCGATTGCGCGCGAAACAGCGCGGCGGCGGCGCGCGTGGCGCTGCCGGTCTGCGCGACCAGACGGAAGGCGCGCAGATAGGCGAGATTGAGCAGTTCGCGAGGGTTCATGAAGTCGGGCGCGGAGAGGGCGGCGGTATCAGTTTAATTTATCGCGCGGCGCGTGCTCCGTGCTCACTCGCCGCTAATTCTTCGCGCGGATGATGCCTTCACTTACACAGCGCATCGTCGGAGGGAAAGATCATGATCAGGCATATTCTCGTCGCCGTCGGACCGAGTTTCAGCGAAGCGGCGTTGTCGGTCGCGATCAATCGCGCGCGGCGCGCGAAGGCGCGTCTGACCGTGCTGCATGTCATCGACGAAACGCCATGGTGGTCCGGCCCGTTCGCCGAAAGCGCCTGCGATACGCGCGCGATCACGCATCAGCTCGCGCTGGCGATTCGCGGCCATAGCGAAAAGATGCTTCGCGATGCCGGCATCGAAGCCGACTGGCGCACCCGCACGCGCGATGGCCGCAGCGTCGCGCGCGTGATCGCCGATATCGCGGCGCTGCTCGGCGCGGATCTGGTCGTGCTCGGCACACGGCGGCGCGGTTTGCTCGCGCTCGGCATTCATCATGTGCGCGCGATCGTGAGCCGCCATGCCCGATGCGATGTGTTGATCGCGACCGACCGCGCGCCGCAGAACGCACGCGTGATCGAGTGGCCGACGTCGGCGTGATCGCGCCTCAATCGTCGATGGTGCCGTGCACGCCTTGCTCGCCGCGTTTCCAGTACGCGGACGCGCGGATCCGCTTTTTATCGACGCCGCGCTCTTCGCACAGCAGCTGGCGTACCGCGCGCATCAGCGTGGCTTCGCCGGCGGCCCAGACATAGCCGTCGCCTTCGGGCACGAAGGTTTTGCGCAGCGCGAGCAGCAGTGCGCCGCCCGGATGGTCGCTTCCGTTCCAATAGCGCCATTGCGCGTAGAGATCGGCGCGCGTGTCGAACTCGATGCGCGCGTCGGCATCGGCGACTTCGATCAGCGTCGCCACGCGCGTCCCGGCGGGCAATTCCTCCAGACGACGGGCGATGGCGGGCAGCGCGGTTTCATCGCCGATCAGCAGATGCCAGTCGAATTGCGTCGGAATCACGAACGAGCCGCGCGGCCCGCCGATGCCGAGAAACTGGCCGGGCGCGGCCTGCATCGCCCATTCGGTGGCGGGGCCGGCGTCGTGCAGCGCGAAATCGAGGTCGAGTTCGCGGGCGGCGCGATCGAAGCGGCGCGGCGTGAAATCGCGCGCGATCGGACGCGGCTTGGCGGGATCGAAGACCGGGCCGTTGGGGCCGGCCGTCGGGACCGTGGGTTTCGTTTCGCCAGGCGCGGGGAAAAACACCTTTACGTGATCGTCGAACGAGGCGCTTTCGAAGTCGGAGAGCGCGTCGCCCGCGAGCGTCACCCGCACGAAATGCGGATTGAGCCGCTCGACGCGCGTCACTTCGAGCAGGCGGAACTTGAGCGCGTGACTTGGAGTTCGGGCCGGTCTTGCAGCACGGATGCGGTGGATTCGGTCATCGTCGTGTCGCTCCTGATGTCTTTAAGGCTTATTGTCTTTAAGGCTGTTTCGGATCGGCGTTCTGCTCGATCTCGGCGGTGGCGCGGGCGAGGATCGCGGCGATGCGGCGCTGCTCGTCCTGCGATGCATCGGTGCGCAGCAGCAGCGCGCGTTTCAGCGCACGGCGCGCGGCAATCAGCTCGGGCACCCAGCCGCCGTCGCCCGGTTGCTCCTCGACGTCCTCGCCCATATAGGCGCGGCGCACGAGGTCCATCTTGCGGGCGAAGTGCGTGAGCTTGGCGAGCATGATGTCGACGCGTTCGCGATTCGTCGCGAGGTACTCGCGGCCGGCATCGGACAGCGCATAACGCTTGCGATTGCCTTCGAGTTCGACGGTGGTATAGCCGAGTTCCTCGAGATAGGTCAGCGCCGGATACACCATGCCGGGACTGGGCGCGTAGAAACCGTTCGAGCGGTCTTCCAGCGCCTTGATCAGTTCGTAACCGTGACGCGGCGCTTCCGCGAGCATGGCGAGCAGCAGCAGTTGCAGATCGTCCGACGAAAACTTGCGGCCGCGCGGCATCATGCCGTCCTCGCCGAAACCGCCCATGCCACCCATGCCACCCATGCCACCCATGCCACCCATGCCGCCGGGGCCGCCAGGATCACCACCGAAGCGGCCACCGCCGCCGTGTCGATGACGGCCGATCATGCCCCAACGCTCGAAGGCGAATCGCTCGGCCCAGCGCGGTGCGTCGAAGGGAAAGTCGAAACCGAAGCGGCCGAACGTGTCGTCTCGGCCGCGGTGAAAGCATTTGGATCTCATGACAACACTCCTTTGGATATGTCGTAAAACATATCTAAAGATATGTATCGTAAGAGTGTCTGTCAAGGTGAATTTTGGGACGCGTGGGGCACACGCTGGTCCGGCGTCACGGCGCTTGTTAATTCAGGTCGAAACGCCTTATGTGCGACACCCCACATAAGGCTTTGTTGTGAGCATTTACTATCTGCGCGCCTGCCGCACCTTTTCAGATCTTTCCGGCTCTCGCGATTCGGGCAAACGTTTGCGGATCAACAAGCGACCAACAACAAATACTTATCTGGAGGGCTCATGCGCAGCCTGCACTCGCATTACGTTCGGCAATTTCGACGCTTCCCGTTGCGGCCTCTGTCCTTGCTCGTACCGCTCGTCGCGGGCATCTGCGCCACCGCCGCTCATGCAACGCCGGTCATTCCGCAAGGCGGACAGTTCGTAGCGGGAAGCGGAACGATCACGCCTTCGGGGCCGTCGGTTTCCGTGTATCAGTCGACGCCGCGCGGCATCATCGACTGGAAGAGTTTTTCGATCGGCAACGGCGCCACCGTGGTGATCAACAACGAGGGCGGTGCAACGCTGGCGCGCGTGACGGGCTCGGACATCTCGCGGATCGACGGCAGGCTCTCCGTCAACGGCAGCTTCTATCTCGTCAATCCGCAAGGCGTGGTGATCGGCACGAGCGGCGTGGTCACGACGGGCGGACGCTTCGTCGCCTCCGCGATCGATGTTAGCAACGCGAGCTTCATGCAGGGCGACACCATCGATTTCGCGGGCAGCGGAAAGGGGGCCGTCGTCAACCAGGGCAAGATCAGTTCGACCTTCGGCGACGTGCTGCTGATCTCGCGCACGCTCGCCGAGAACGACGGCACCATCAGCGCGCCGAACGGCTCCGCCGAACTCGCGACCGCCGACGAGGTGTATTTGCGCGATTCGACGTACTCGCCGCAACTCTATATCGAGCCTTCGACGAGCCACGGCGACGCCGTCAACAAAGGCAGCATCACGGCGGCGCAGATCGCGTTGCAGGCGGCGGACGGCAATGTGTTCGCGCTCGCGGGCAACAACTCGGCCATGCGGGCCACCGGCACGTCCTTGCGCGATGGCCATGTCTGGCTCGTCGCCAACAAGGGTACGGCGGGCGCACGTGCACGATGCGATCTACGCCAGGAACGCCGACGGCAGCGGCGGCACCGTGGAGACGATGGGCAACGCGCTCCATCTCGACAACGCGGACATCCATGCCGGAATGTGGGATATCACCACGCCGGTGTTCAACGTCGGTCCTTCCACGGCCGCGACGCTGCTGAAGCAGTTGAATCAGGGCACCTCGCTGATGCTCTACGGATCGAACGGCGACGTCACGCTCGAGCAGACGATGCGCTGGACCGGCGACGCATCGCTGTCCGTCAACTCCGGTTATTCGGTGATCGTCGGGCCGATGGCGACGATCGGCAACACGGGCGCGGGCAATCTCACCTTGCGCGCGGACCTGACCGGAGCCGACTACGGCAGCAGCGTGACCAACCGTGGCACGATCGACTGGTCCAAAAGCACGCCTTCGCACTCAGCGTTCGCGACGACCGGCATCACCGGCGTTTTCGCAAGGCGCTGATCGAGCACGTCAACGACCGCACCACGCGCGGCTTGCCGCTGATGTCCTTCGCCACGCCGCCGCTTCCCGATGACGGGCCGCTCAGCATCGTGAATCCCGGCCAGCCGCTTGCCATCGTCACGCTTTATACGCCGAATGTGGCGAGTTACGGGCGCATCGCCGAGGCCAATTTCAGGCGGTATTGCGAGCGTCATGGCTACACGCTTTATGTGCATCGCGAGATTCCCGCGCATCTGAACGACGGCAAGACCGCCGGCAACTGGCTCAAGCCCGCGTTGCTGCGCGAATACTTGCCGCATCACGAATGGACTTTCTGGGTCGATGCCGATGTGCTCTTCAACGACATGGACCGCAGACTCGAATCCATCGTCGACGGTCGCGATGCCGTCTTCGCGCGCGATGTCGGCAATTGGTGGTTCAACTCGGGCATCATGGGTTTCCGCCGCACGCAACCCAGCTACGACGCGTTCCATTATTTGCTGGACGACTGCGCCAAGCTCGACGACAAATCCTCCGTCTACGCGAACAAGGGCGATCAGTTCTATTTCGGCCGCCAGTTCAGTCAGCATCCGGATTGGGATCCCGCGCGCGTGTCGTCGTTCATCGAATGGAATACGCCGTGGATTTACCGGCGGCCGGATAGCTTCATGGTGCATTACATCGGCATGTGGGAAGATCACAAAGCCCTGCAAATGGATTACGACATCGGTCAATCCGCTTTGGAATAAAAGACTTAACGATCGTCAAAACACGGCCGCGTCAACACAAGTATGATGTTCGCGGCGTGTTTTCAAGCCCTTTTCTTCGCGGCATCGCGCTTGCTTCAAGGGCCACGCGCAATAAATGCCGCACGCACGCCGAACGTATTCGGCGCTTGCCAACAAAGCGCCACGAAGCTTTCCGATCATAGACATCTCACCGCGAATGCCACGACGCATTCGCCGCCGCACGCACGACGCTCGACCCATTCTCACTGCGCAAGGAGAAGCAATTGAACGACGACGTCCAAGGCACGATTCCGGCCGGCACGCCATTGAGCACCGAACTGCTCGCCGATATGCACGCGTACTGGCGCGCCTGCAATTACCTCTCGGTCGGCATGATTTACTTGCGCGCCAATCCGCTGTTGCGCGAACCGCTGCAGGCCGAGCACATCAAGCGGCGTCTGCTCGGACATTGTGGTTCCGATCCGGGGCAATCCTTCGTGTGGGTGCATCTGAACTGGCTGATCAAGCGCGACGATCTGAACGTGATGTTCGTCTCCGGTCCCGGCCACGGCGCGCCCGCGACGCTCTCCAATGCGTATCTCGAAGGCCATTACTCGGAAATCTATCCCGATCGCAGCGCCGACGAGCGCGGCATGCTGAAGCTGTTCCGCGCGTTTTCATCGCCTGGCAGGATCGGCTCGCACTGCACACCGGAGACGCCCGGATCGATCCACGAAGGCGGCGAACTCGGCTACAGCCTGTCGCATTCGTTCGGCGCGGCGTTCGACAATCCCGATCTGATCGTCGCGACGATGGTCGGCGACGGCGAAGCGGAAACCGGTCCGCTCGCGACCTCGTGGCATTCCAACAAGTTTCTCAATCCGGCGACGGACGGCGCGGTGTTGCCGATTCTGCATCTGAACGGCTACAAGATCGCCAACCCAACGATTCTCGCGCGCATTCCGCACGACGAACTCGAAGCGCTGATGAAGGGCTACGGCTACGCGCCGCATTTCGTCGAAGGCGACGAGCCCGAGGCGATGCATCAGCGCATGGCGGCCGTGCTGGAGCGCTGTATCGCCGATATCCGCGCGATTCAGACGCATGCGCGCGCGCATCCCGACGATATCGAACGTCCGCGCTGGCCGATGATCGTGCTGCGATCGCCGAAGGGTTGGACCGGTCCGAAGGAAGTCGACGGCCACAAGGTGGAAAATTTCTGGCGCTCGCATCAGGTGCCGATTGCGGACCCGGCGACCAATCGCAAAAATCTCGCGGTGCTCGAACAATGGATGCGCAGCTACAAGCCCGAAGAACTGTTCGATGAGAACGGCACGCTGATCGAAAAACTGCGCGCGCTCGCGCCCGATGGCACGCGTCGCATCAGCGCCAATCCGCATGCGAACGGCGGCGTGTTGCGTCAATCGCTCGATCTGCCGGATATCCGCGAGTACGCGTTCGAGTTCAGGCATGCCGCGAGCGAGTATCAATCGCCGACGGCCGTGCTCGCCACGTTCCTACGCGATGTGATCCGCCGCAACATGACGCGCTTTCGCCTGTTCGGCCCCGATGAAACCGCGAGCAATAAACTCGACGGCGTGTACGAAGCATCGGACAAGCGCTGGCTCGCCGAGACCTTGCCCGAAGATGCGGATGGCGGCGCGTTGTCCATCGACGGACGCGTGATGGAAATGCTCTCGGAACACACGCTCGAAGGCTGGTTCGAAGGCTACGTGCTGACCGGTCGTCACGGCCTGTTCGCGACGTACGAAGCCTTTGTGCATGTGATCGACTCGATGTTCAACCAGCATACCAAGTGGCTCGAAAAAGCCAAGAACGAACTGGACTGGCGACAGCCCGTGCCGTCGATCAACCTGCTGATCACCTCGCTCGTCTGGCGTCAGGATCACAACGGCTTCACGCATCAGGACCCCGGTTTCCTCGATGTCGTCACCAATAAAAGTCCCGGCGTGGTGCGCATCTATTTGCCGCCCGATGCGAACTGTCTGCTGAGCGTGGCGGATCACTGTCTGCGCACGCACGATTACGTGAATGTGATCGTCGCGGACAAGCAGCCGCATCTGCAATATCTGAGCATGCAGGATGCGATCGTGCATTGCGCGAAGGGCATCGGTATCTGGGATTGGGCATCGACGGATCAGGGACATGAGCCGGACGTCGTGATCGCCTCCGCCGGCGATATCGCGACGATGGAAGCGCTCGCCGCAGTCGAGATCCTCAAGCAGCATTGCGCCGACCTGAAGATTCGCTTCGTCAACGTGGTCGATCTGTTCCGGCTGATGCCCGATACCGATCATCCGCACGGTCTGTCCGATCGCGACTTCGATTCGATTTTCACGCGCGACAAACCGGTCATCTTCAACTTCCATTCGTATCCGTCGTTGGTGCATAAGCTTACGTACAACCGCACCAATCACGCGAATATGCATGTGCATGGCTATCGCGAGCGCGGCAATATCAACACGCCAGTTCGAACTGGCGATCATCAATGGCGTGGATCGTTATTCGCTCGCCATCGACGTGATCGATCGCGTTCCGCGCATCCGCAATAGCGCCGCGCATACCAAGGACTCGCTCAAGAATCAGCAGATCGAAGCCGTGCGATATGCGCATGAGGAAGGCATCGACCGCGAGGAAATCCGCGCCTGGACCTGGAAGGCCTGAGCCCATGAAACAAGGCATTTTGGTGTTGAATAGCGGATCGTCGTCGCTGAAGTTCGGCGTGTTTTTGCCGCGCGACGGCGACGAGCACGCGTGGCTGTCCGGCAGCGCGAAAGGTATCGGACGCGAGAACGGCACGCTCGCGATTCGCTCCGATGACGGCTCGATCGATATCGCGCAGAATCATCTGATGGAGTCGCAGCACGACGCCTTGCAGCGCATCGCCGATGTCCTGCGCGAGCACTTGCATGAACCGCTCGCGGCGGTCGGGCATCGCGTGGTGCATGGCGGGCCGCATCTGCGTGAGCATGGCGAAATCACGCCCGAGATCGAACAGACCTTGCGCGATGCGGTGCCGTTCGCGCCCTTGCATCTGCCGGCATCGCTTGCGCTGATCGACGAAGCGCGCGGGATGTTCAGCGACGCGCCGCATTATGCGTGCTTCGATACGGCGTTTCATCGCACGATGCCCGAAGTCGCCACGCATTATGCGTTGCCGGGCGAATACAAGGCGCGCGGCGTCATGCGATACGGCTTTCACGGGCTGTCGTATGAGTCCATCGTGAAGTCGCTCAGCGCGGAGCTGGCGCCGCGCACGGTGATCGCGCATCTGGGCAGCGGCGCGAGTCTGTGCGCGCTGAAGGACGGCCGCTCCGTCGATACCTCGATGGACATGACGCCGACCGGCGGCATTCCGATGGCCACGCGCAGCGGCGATCTCGATCCGGGCGTGATCATTCATCTGCTGCGCCACGAATCGCTCGATGCGGGCGCGGTCGAGGCGCTCGTCAACAAGCACTGCGGCCTCAAAGCGCTCTCCTCATCCGACGACGATATGCCCGCGCTGCTCGCCCGCCGCGATCGCGGCGACGCCGACGCGACGCTGGCCATCGACGTGTTCTGCATGGCGATTCGCAAGACCATCGGCGCGTATGCGGCCGCGTTGGGCGGGATCGATCTGATCGTGTTCAGCGGCGGCATCGGCGAACACAGCGAGGCGATTCGTGCGGACGTATTGCGCGGACTGGAGTTTCTCGGCGCGCGGCATCGCGTGGTGGCGACGGAAGAGGAAAGGCAGATTGCGCGGCATTGCCGAGCGATGATGACGGGCTGATACGTTTTACATTTTGCATGCAAAATTCCGCGTGCGCGGGATTGCATGCATTACACAAAATGCCAACGCCCGGCGGGATCGATTCCCGCCGGGCGTTTTTTTACGCTCAGACGCCGTGCTCCGAATGATCCCGCTGCTTGAGCGACTGCGGCAGTCCATATATCAGCAGCAACGCGCACAGCACGCTCATCGCGCCGATCGCGTAAAGCGCGGGCGTCGTGCTGCCGGTCACGTCGCGAATGCGCCCGACCATCACGGGACTGACGATGCCGCCCAATTGCCCGAGCGTGTTGATCAGCGCGATGCCGCCCGCCGCGCCCGCGCCGGTCAGCAGCTTCGGCGGCAGCGCCCAGAACGCCGGAATCGATGCGATCACGCCCGCGCCCATCACGCCCAGCGCAACGATCAGCAGCGTCGTCTGCTTGTCGAACACGCCTGCCGCGAAGAAGCCCGCCGCGGCCATCAACAGCAGCGCGCACACGAACTTGCGACGCTCGCCCGACGTATCCGACATGCGCCCCACCACGACCATGCAGATCGCGCCGCAGATATACGGCACCGCCGTCAGCAAGCCGATGATGGTCGGATTCGACGTGCCCGCCGCACGAATCAGATGCGGCGCCCAGACCCAGAAATTGAGGCCGTAGGATGCGACCTGAATCAGGAAATAGATCAGGCCGAGCATCAGGAAACCGGGGGTCTTGATCGCGCCGAACAGAGAGTGGCCGGTGTCCGTGTGCTGGCTTTGCGTCGCAATCTGGCTCTTCAGATAAGCCTTCTCGGAACTCGTGAGCCACGCGGCGTCATCGACGCGATCTTTCATCACCACCAGCACCACGATGCCCAGCACGATGCACGGCATGCCGCCGAGCAGGAACAGCCATTGCCATCCCGCGATGCCCGCTACGCCGTTCATATGCCCCAGCACGAGGCCCGACAGCGGCGCGCCGAACAGTCCCGAAAACGCCGACGCGAGAAACAGCAGCGACGTGATGCGTCCGCGATAGCTGGCCGGAAACCACAGCGTCAGGTAATACAGCACGCCGGGCGCGAAGCCCGCTTCCATCGGCGCCGATGATGAAGCGCAGCCCGTAGAACTGCCACTCCGTTTGCACGAAGACCATCAGCGCCGTCGCGATACCCCATGAAATCATGATCCGCGCGATCCACCGGCGCGCGCCGACCTTGTAGAGCAGCATATTGCTCGGCACTTCGAACAACACATAGCCGATCACGAACAGGCTCGCGCCGAGGCCGTATGCCGTATCGGACAGGCCCAGCGAACTCTGCATCTGAAACTTCGCGAAGCTGATATTGATGCGGTCGAAGAACGCGAAGAAATAGCACAGCATGATGAGCGGCATCAGCCGCCACGCTACCTTGCGGATGATCTCCGCCGTGTTCTCCAGCACTTGCGGCTTGTCGGCCGCGCCTACGCTTAGGTCGCTCATGGTTGTCTCCTGGTATTTTGTATTCGTTTGGTGATGTCAGATCGTCAGCACGTATTCCGGCACGGGATGCAGATCGCAGTTGCGTCCGGCTTTCGCCACTTGCCCCGACACCTCATGCCCGACGAGCGCGGGCAGCGTGCGTGACAACGCAATCAGCTTTTGCAGATCGACGCCGGTCGGAATGCCCATCTCGTCGCACATGTTCACGAGGTCTTCGGTGCAGATGTTTCCCGATGCGCCCGGCGCGAACGGACAGCCGCCGAGGCCGCCGAGCGCGGCATCGAAGCGGCGCGCGCCGGCATCGTAGGCAGCGAGCACGTTGGCGAGGCCGAGACCGCGCGTGTTATGGAAATGCAGCGTCAAATCGGCGGCGGAAACGTGTTCGAGCACGCGCGAAACGAGCCGCGCAACCTGACGCGGATTCGCCATGCCGGTCGTATCCGCGAGCGTGATGCCCGCAATGCCCATCTCGCGATACGCGCGCGCGATCGACACGACCCGATCCTCGTCGATGCGTCCTTCGAACGGGCAGCCGAATGCCGTCGCCACCGTGGCGTTTAGCGAGACTTTTGCATGCTGAATGCCATCGACGAGCCGCACAATGTCGCCGAAACCCGCCAGCGACAACTCGCAACTCATCCGCATATTGGCGCGGTTGTGCGTCTGACTCGCGGACATCACGAGGTTCAGCTCATCGGCGTTGGCGGCAAGCGCGCGTTCCGCGCCCTTCACTTTCGGCACGAGCGCGACGTAGATCACGCCTTCTCTGCGCGCGATGCCGTTGAATACGGCATCGCCGTCGCGCAAAGCGGGAATCGCTTTCGGCGATACGAACGAGCCCGCCTCGATACGCGTGAAGCCGCACGCCGATAAACCGTCGATCAGCGCGATTTTGTCGGCCGTCTCGACCCATTGCGTCTCGATCTGCAAACCGTCGCGCGACGCGACTTCCTGAACCAGCAGCGGTTCTTTGTATTCAAAATTCATTGCACCGCTCCTTCGGCGCGCAGACGCGCCACTTCGTCGGCATCGAAGCCGAGCGATTCGAGTACCGAATGCGTGTGCTCGCCGAGCGTCGGTCCTTGCCAGCGCACTTCGCCCGGCGTCTCCGAGAGCTTCGGCACGATGCCCGGCATCTTCACCGATGCGCCGCCGGGCAAGTCGGCGTCGAGCAACATCTCGCGCGCCTGATAATGCGCATCGCCGACGATATCCGCGACCGAATAGATGCGGCCCGACGGCACTTCGGCACGTTCGAGCGTCGCGAGCACGTCGTCCATCGAGTGATGCGAGGTCCAGGCGTCGATGGCGGCATCGAGCATCGCGCTCTGCTTCACGCGGCCGTCGTTTTGCGCGAGCGCGGGATCGTCGGCGAGATCGGGACGGCCGATCACCTGCATCAGACGCTTGTAGATCGGATCGCTATTGCCCGCGATCACGACAAAGCCGCCATCCTCCGTGCGATACATATTCGACGGCGCGATGCCCGGCAATGCGCCGCCGCTGCGTTCGCGCACATGGCCGAGCAGGTCGTATTCGGGGATCAAGCTTTCCATCAGATTGAAGACGCTCTCGACCAGCGACACATCGACGACCTGCCCGTCGCCCTGACCGGTCTTCACGCGCAACAGCGACATCAACGCGCCGATCACGCCGTGCAGCGACGCCAGCGAATCGCCGAGACTCACGCCGACGCGCGCGGGCAAACCTTCCGCGTCGCCGGTCGTGTAGCGGATGCCGCCCATCGCCTCGCCGATCGCGCCGAAGCCCGGACGATCGCGGTACGGACCCGTCTGGCCGTAGCCGAAGATCCGCACCATTGTCAGTTTCGGGTTGATTGCATGCAAAACGTCCCAGCCGAGGCCGAGCTTTTCGAGCGCGCCGGGACGCATGTTTTCGATGACGACGTCGGCATCTTTCGCGAGCCGCTTGATGACGTCGGCGCCTTCGGCCGACTTGAGGTTCACGCACACCGACTTCTTGTTGCGCGACTGGAGATACCACCAGAGTGAGGTGCCTTCGTGCAGCTTGCGCCACTTGCGAAGAGGATCGCCGCCATTGGGCGTTTCGATCTTGATGACTTCCGCGCCGAACTCGGCCATCATGCGCGCCGCAAACGGCGCGGCGATCAGCGTACCGATTTCGATCACGCGAATGCCCTTGAGAGGTCCGCTCATGCCACTTGTCTCCGTCTATATGAATCGTCGAGACAAGCTTATTGGCGAACGCTCGCACGCGTCCAACCGCATTTCGGCAAGGATCGTTCGCCAAACGCGAACGCTCAGCCCTCGCGCGCTTCCACGGAACGCAGGTGATCGAACAGCAAGCGACTCACCGGCGAGAGCGCATTCGAATCGCGCACGACGATGATCAGGCTGCGCGCCGCCCAGTCGTCTTCGAGCGGCACGGCGGCGAGGCCGAGCTGACGGCCCATCGCTTCGAACACTTGCAGCGGCAGCACGCCGACGCCCATGCCGGCCTGCACCATGCGGCACACGGCGTCGAAACCGGGCATGTGGATGCGCAAGCGCAGCGCGCGCCCTGCCTGACGCGCGGCCAGATGCGTGCGCATATTGATGGAACTGGCCGAATGCAGGCCGATGTGGTCGTAATCGAGAGTATCGGCGAAAGGCGCGCTCGCGCGGGCGGCGAGCGGATGATCGCCCGGCGTGACGATCGCGAGCCGGTCGTGGCGATAGTGCGCGGTTTCGAGGCCGCGCGTGTCGGCATCGCCGGAACAGATGCCCAGATCGACCACACCTTCGACAATGCCGCCGCTCGGCCGCTCTTCCAGGTCAATCTTGATCTGCTCGTGCTCGCAACTGAAGGCGCGCAGATCTTCCGGCAGAAATTCGACGATGGCGGACAGATTCGCCATCATCCGCACGTAGCCGCGCACGCCGCTCGCATGTTCCGCCAGTTCGATGCCGATATTCTCGACATCGCGCAACACGCGGCGCGCGTGATGCAGCAGCGTTTCGCCCGCGGGCGTCAGCTCCATGCCGCGCGCCCGGCGTTCGAACAGCGTTGCGCCGACCGCCTGTTCGAGTTCGAGCAGCCGCTTGCTCGCCGCCGACACGGCAATCGCCTCGCGCTCCGCCGCGCGTGTCAGCGTGCCTTCCTCGTACACGGCGAGAAACAGTTGCAGCGTGGTGAGATCGAGCCGGCGCAGCAGATTGCGGAGTGCCATGAACGACGATCAGCGCGCGTATTTGAAGGTGCCCTGGGCGCTCGCTATCATCACGCGATCGTCGACCCAGGCCTCGCCGCGCGCGAAATACACCGAGCGGCCCGCGCGCTCCAGAAAGCCCTTGGCCACCACCTTGTCGCCGATGCCGCGATCCAGATAATTCACCGTCAACGACAGCGTGAAGCCGTGCACCGGCTCCGTGCCCGACGTGAAAAGTCCCGCGTAGCCGTAAGCCGCGTCGAGCAGCGTGGCGATCGCGCCGCCTTGCAGGATGCGTTGCCGGTTCAAATGGCCGGCGTGAATCGGCATGGTGAATTCGGCGTAGCCCGCGCGCCATACGGTATGTGTCGCGCCGAGCGCTTCGAGAAACGGATTGTCGAGGTCCAATTGTGCCAACTCGGGTGGTCTCCCTTGCGTCGTCGTTGCGGGGCAATCGTGATTAATTGTGCCATCGCACGCTGCATGGCGTGTGAAAAAGCCCGCGCGAGGCGGGCTTGTCGGTCAGGAGCGGCGGGCTCAGCCGGGTTCGCGCAGCGGTAGCGGTTTCGACCCCGAACGCAGATAAAGCGCGAGCAACAGCAAAACCGCCAGCTTCGCGAAACATTCCACGCTCGACAGAAACGCCAGCCACGGCGCGCGATCGAACTCCGCCGGCAATTCCGGGCCGATCGCCAGCACGCTCGTCAGGCAGATGAAAAGCAACAGATAGCGCGCCCAGCGCCGTCCGCGCATCGACAGGGCCGCGATCAGCAGCAACATGGTTTTCGATGCGATGACGGCAGCGGTCTGCTCACGGCTGCTGCTGAGGTCGATTTCCCACGGCACTTCGAACAGCGACCACGCGACCATCACACACGTCGACACCGCGAGCGCGCGACGCAGCCGTGCGGCATCGGCCCGCAAGCGAGAAAAGGAACGGGCACGCTTCGACGCGAGCGCCGCGCGTTCGGGCGCGGGCGCATGCGCGCTATCGTGACGCACGGGCGCGACCACGGGCCGCCGGGCCGAATCGAGTACGGCGGGTTCGTCGGCACGCGTCATACGCACCCCCGTCCGGCGCGCACGGATTCGCAATCCATATCGATATCTCCATTCACATTGGCCAGCGTAGGCGATCAAAAAAACGCCCACCACGGCGCGTCGTCGCCATACGGCATCGGCGATTTAGTTTTTCTTGCGATGGAAATATCTTTCCAGTTTCACGACAGTAAAACGCGCAAGTCAATCGCGGACGCGGCGTTAATCTGAGCATTAACGATACCCAAAGCCACCGCGCATCGCGAATTGCCTTTCGCTATCGTGCGTTACCGCGCGCAGCGTCTGAAAATGCGTTTCCGGCACGCAACGAATCGACTTGCAAAATGCCTAGTTATATCCACGAATGACGCAGGGCTTACGTTCCTCTTCACCTTTTTCACCGGCGAAACGATCGCAGATTTCCGCCACGTATTCGTGGTTCCCCCGATACCTGCGTGCTGCGATGACAAACCGGTGCTTCAGCACCGGCGGGCATTTAGCCGTCGTCCATCCAGGCGTAGTAATGCATATCGGTTTTGGCGTCCATTTTTATGTCTCCATTCAATCATGCGGTCACGCATGCGTTCATCCGAACGATAGTTCCAGAATGCTCCTGTTGCAGCGAACTGGCCCTAGTGGATTTCATTAATGGACGGCACCGTTTGATGAACGCATGATGAAAAAAATGTGCATTTTCAACGCGGTCATTCTTTCCACCATCCGGTTATCGCGTTTCATATAGTCTTTGCGGCAAACAAAAAGCCCGGCATCGCGCCGGGCATTTTTGTTTGTGCTTAGCGCTTCAATAAGCAAGGCTTAAGTCAACAATTCTTCATACCACGTTTTTTTCGACGATCGGCCGCCCTTCCAGCACGCGGCTCCAGCCGAGCGGGGAAAGATCGAGCGTGGTGTAGCGGCCGTGCAGGATCAGTTCGCTCACGCCGCGCCCCGTCGCCGGGCCTTGTTGCAGTCCGTGGCCGCTGAAACCGTTCGCGAACAGGCAATTGTCGATGTCCGGATGCGCGCCGATGATCGCGTTCTGATCGAGCACGTTGTATTCGTAGTAGCCGGACCAGCATCGCTCGACGCGCAGCGCCTCGAATTGCGGCACGCGATGCGCGAGCGTCGGCCAGATCACGTCGTCGAACAGCGCGTGGTCCACTTCGTCGAGCGGCAAGTCGTCGGGATCGTTATCGGCCGATGGCGACGTGCCGCAAATCCAGCCGCGCCCTTCGGGACGAAAATACATGCCGGTCGGGTCGATCAGCAGCGGACAACCGTCGAGCCGCGCCGGCGACGACACGTTGAAAATGCTGCGCCGCCGCGCGTGCACGGGCAGATCGATGCCGAGCATCGCCGCGACCGGACGCGACCAGGCGCCCGCCGCGTTGACGACGACGTCGCATGGATATGTCGTGCCGTTGGCCGCGCGCACGCCGCTCACGCGCCGTCCGTCGCGCTCGATATCCACCGCGTCCGACGCCACATACCGCGCGCCCAGCGATTGCGCCTTGCGCCGCAGCGCCTGCACCAGACCGTAGCCGTCGAACCAGCCTTCGCCGCTTTCGCCGAACACGCCCGAGGCGAGATCGTCGGCGTTGAGCCACGGAAAACGCGCGCGCAACCCGGATGTATCGAGCAGCGTGACGTCCGCGCCGAGGCTGCGCTGCATCGCGTGGTTCTCGCGCAGCGTCGAGTCGCCGCGCGGCGTCGCGAGAAACAGATAGCCGCCTTCGTGCAGATCGATCGACGGACGCTCGCCGTCGACTTCCAGCCGTTCGCCGATCGAACGCAGGAAGTCGATGCCGTACAGCGACATCAACACGGACAGCGGCGTGGAAAACTGCTGCCGGATCGATGCCGCCGACAGCGCCGACGACGAGCGCGCGTAAGTCGGATCGCGCTCGATCACCGTGACCTGCACGGACGGATCAGCCGCGCGCAGAAAGTACGCCACCGAACTGCCGATCACCCCGCCGCCCACGATCACCACGTTAGAAGCCACGCCGCCCCCGTCATTCGTTATGCAATCGAAGTTCAGCCGAGATTGAAGTCGATGCCCTACGCCAGCGGCAACGCCGACGAGTAGTTGATCGTGTTGGTCGCGCGTCGCATATAGCCTTTCCATGCGTCCGATCCGGATTCGCGGCCGCCGCCGGTTTCCTTCTCGCCGCCGAACGCGCCGCCGATTTCCGCGCCGCTCGGCCCGATATTCACGTTCGCGATGCCGCAATCGCTGCCCGACGCCGACAGGAAGCGCTCGGCTTCGCGCAAATCGGTGGTGAACGCGCACGACGACAATCCGTGCGCGGAGGCGTTGTTCGCGGCGATGGCGGCGTCGAAATCGGTGTAGCGCATCAAGTAGAGAATCGGCGCGAAGGTTTCCTTGAGCACGACGTCGCTTTGCGCGGACATTTCGACCAGCGCCGGACGCACGTAATAGCCGTTTTCGAAGCCGCTCACGGTCACGCGTTCGCCACCCGTCACCGTGCCGCCTTCGCCCTTCGCCTGCTCGAGCGCGTCCTGCATGCGCGCGAACGCTTGCACGTCGATCAGCGGACCCATCAGCGTACCTTGTTCGAGCGGATTGCCGACCGGCACCTTCGCGTAAAGCTCCTTCAGACGCGCGACAGTTTCATCGTAGATGCTGTCGTGCACGAACAGGCGGCGCAGCGACGTGCAGCGCTGCCCCGCCGTGCCGACCGCCGAGAACAGGATGCCGCGCAGCGCGAGATCGCGATTGGCCGTCTGCGAGACGATGCCCGCGTTATTGCCGCCGAGTTCGAGAATCGAGCGGCCGAAACGCCGCGCCACTTCGACGCCCACCGTGCGGCCCATTTCCGAGCTGCCGGTCGCGCTGACGATATCCGAGCGCTTGTCCGCGACCAGCTGCGCACCGATCTCGCGTCCGCCGATGACGACCGATGCGAGTCCGTCGGGCGCATCGCCGAATTCGGCCAGCGCGTCCTGCAGAATGCGATCGACGGCGAGCGCGGTGAGCGGCGTCTTTTCCGACGGCTTCCAGACCACCGCGTTGCCGCAGACGAGCGCGAGCGCCGCGTTCCACGACCACACAGCGACCGGGAAATTGAACGCCGAGATCACCGTGCACACGCCGACCGGATGCCACGTCTCCGCCATGCCGTGTCCGGGGCGCTCGGAGGCAATCGTCAGGCCGTAAAGCTGGCGCGACAGGCCGACCGCGAAGTCGCAAATGTCGATCATTTCCTGCACTTCGCCGAGGCCTTCCTGCACGATCTTGCCCGCTTCGAGCGAGACGAGCCGGCCGAGCGCGGCTTTCTTTTCGCGCAGCTTCTGGCCGAGCAGGCGCACCAGTTCGCCACGGCGCGGCGCTGGCACGTCGCGCCATTGCGTGAAGGCGCTGCGGGCGCGGGCGAGCGTGGCGTCGACATCGGCGGCGGTGTGCTGTTTCACGCGGCCGATGACCGCGCCGCTGATGGGCGAATTGACCGTCATGTCGCCGGCGTCCGCGAGGCTCGCGATGCCGAGGTCGGAGAGAATCGATTTTGCGTCCACGGTGGAATCCTTGTCAGTGCTTCGGCGGGTTCGCCGATGTTTCCAATCAGAAACTTTGAGCGGTCCGGCCACTATACGCGCGGATGCCGATGCCCACAACGGTGATCAATATCGGAGTTGTCACTAACGCGGGAGTTTGATCCGATGGCGCTACACTGCGCGGACGGACCGATCCGGTGGCCCGCACAGCCGATGTTATGATCGGAAACAAAAACCCACGACGCATCTCATGAGCAGCCCACGCTTAAGCCCGGCGACCGAGCAATCCGCGACCGATCTCGGCCGTCGCGTCAGGCACGCGCGCGTGTCGAACGATCTGACGCTCGAAACCGCGAGCCGCCTGTGCGGCGTGTCGCGTTCGGCCTTATCGAAAATCGAAAACGGTCTGATGTCGCCGACTTTCGACGTGTTGCAGAAAATCGTGCGCGGCTTGCGGATCGATCTCGCCGAACTGTTCGGCACGTCGCCCGCGCCGAGCGCGAACGGGCGACGCGCGCTCACGCGACGCGACGAAGGTCAGCGTCACGCGTATCGCGGCTATCAGATGGAAGTGCTCGCGACCGAACTCGCGCACAAGGCAATGCTGCCGTTCCGCATCCGCATTTCCGCGCACACGCTCGACGCCTTCGACGACTGGGGCCGTCACGAAGGCGAAGAGTTTCTGTATGTAATCAGCGGCAGCGTCTGCCTGTATTCGGAACTCTACGCGCCGACGCATCTCGACGCCGGCGACAGTCTGTATTTCGACAGCCGCACCGGCCACGCGGCTATTTCCACCAGCAAGGAAGACGCCGAAGTGCTGTGGATGGCGACCGGCGGCGGCGCTCTGCCTAATACCTAATGCGTAACGCGTCCGACGTCGCGTAATTTCAGACGCATCGGGATGGCGTTCGGGCCGGTCGCGAAGGTGCAGACTTCGTGGACATCGGCGGGATCGATCATCAGCGTCGACTCGAAATTCGCCGCCAGCATCGACATGACGAGGCGCATTTCGACCACAGCGAGATGACGTCCCGGGCAGACGCGCGGCCCCGCGCCGAACTGCATGTAGGCGCGTCCGTCGTGCGTGCCCTTCGTTTCGCGATTGTCGTGCAGCCAGCGGTCGGGATCGTAGCGCGACGGATCGGCGAAATGCCGCGCATCGATCATGCCGGGGCGGTTGAGGAAAAACATCTTCGTGCCGGCCGGCAGACGCACGCCGTTCAGACGCACCTCTTCCAGCGGTTCGAACGACAGATACGGCGCCACCGCATGCAGCCGGCTCGCTTCCGTGCAGACGGCTTCGCACAGATCGAGCTCGCGCATCGCGGCATAGCTCGGACACACGGATGCATCGCCCAACACGCCGCGCGCATGTGCCGCGACGCGCGTTTGCAAGGCCTGATCGCTGCCGAGATACAACAATCCCCACGCAATGGCCATCGCCGTGGTGTCTTCGCCCGCGACCAGCATCGTGAGGATATTCGCGGCGACTTCGTCATCGGTGATGCCGGAGCCGGGCGCGTCGCGCTGAATCAGCATCGCTTCGATCAGATTGCGCGGCGGCTCCGCTTCGCCGTCCTGCGCCGCCGATTTGCCGACGCGCGCCGCTTCCGCGCGCAGCCGTTCGCGCGCCCGCGCCATCAGCCCGCGCACATAACGATGCACCTCGGCGATCGCGTGATCGAAACGCCGGTCGCGCGGAAAGCGCACATAGTGCCAGTACGCGAACGGCGCATTGAGACGGAACATCAGCATCGGCATGAGCAGCGAGACGTGCTCCTGAATCAGATCGCGCTCTTTTTCCAGCGTGTTCGGATCTTCGCCGAAGACCAGCGCGCTGGTCACGTCGACGGTGAACAGCCTCAGTTCGTCGATCATATTGACGACGCGGCCCGCGCGCGCGGCGCTTGCCCATCGGCTGCGCAGTCTTTCGGTGATGCCCGCGAGCGTCGGATAGAACGCCTTGATGTGATTGATCGACAGCGCCTGCATGACGAGCCGCCGTTGCGATTCCCACGCGCGGCCTTCGACGGAAAAGAGCCCGTTGCTGCCGACTTCATCGAGAATCGATTCGATGCGCTCGAAGCGTCGATAACGATGCGGCCGTTCGCGCATCACCGTATGCGCGAGTTCGGTGTCGGCCCACACCGTGATGGGCGTGCGTCCGAGGCGAAACACATACGGCGTGCCGAGTTCGGCGGCCCAGCGTTCGAGCACCAGATGATGCCGCGTCGGTGGCGACAATTGCAGCATATGTCCGATGATCGGCAACGCGCCGCGCGGTCGCGGCAAGGTATCGACTTCGCGCAGCGATGCGCTCATGGGCACGGCATTCATGATCAGCCTCCGGCGCGGGCTTGATCACGGAAGGATAGGACACCTGCGGGGAATGGGGATGGGTGTTTGGGCGGGGATGTGCGGTGGGACGCTGATGCGCGTCTCGCTTCACCGCCGCTATTTCGGATACTGCTGCCTGGAGTGCAACACGCCCAGCACCTGAATGAAATCGTCGACGATTTCGTAAACGACGACATAGTTCGGATGCGCGACGATCTCAAACGTATCCGGCACGCGTCCCCTTCGAAAAAGGTGCGGATGCGTCGTGGCAGGCGTAATGCAATTCTGAATCAGCTCGAATATTTCGATTGCCGAACGCGCGTTGTCCTCAGCAATGTAGTCGGTCAGGGTATCGAGGTCATCGAGCGCTTGGGTAGTCCATCGAATCTTCAGCATCAGGCTTGCTTGCGTTCCTGTTCCTTCAGCTTGGCCTGAAGCTTGCCGCGAATGCGCGCCATTGCTTCGTCATGGGCAATCAAGGGGCCGGGGCGATCGCGCGCGTCCTGAATTTTCGCCCGATACCACGCCTCATAAGCCTCGGCATCCTCGACAGTAGCAAATTCCGACACAATCGGATCGAGCGGCGTAGTCATCTTAATGTCTCGTTTCATGATGAAAACGATCATAGCGCAGGGCATCGCCGCCCGTCACTTCGTCCGTTCGGCGTAGGCAAAATCGCATCAGGCCGCTTTGACGCGCTTGGGCCGCCCCTTCGCCGGCGCGGTTTCGACTTGCGTCTGCGCTACCGCCGCCGGCCGCTTGAAATAAGGCGAGCTCAAGGTCGCCGCGCCCATGTCCGACGCCGCTTCGAGCAAGGCCGGCGCAAGCTCCTTCAGCCGCGCGTCCGGCAGACGGCTGGTCGGCCCCGCGAGACTCACCACGCCGACGACGCGCCCCGTCACCGGATGATGAATCGGCGCGGCCATCGACGTCATGCCCGCCTCGTAGGTCTCGCTGGCGATGCCGTAGCCACGCTTGCGCGCGGCTTGCAGATCGGCGAGAAACTGCTGGATGGTCTTCGGCGCTTTCGGCCCGCCCGAACCCGGCTTGCCGAGTCCGCCCTGTTTCGACACAAGCGCCAGCGCTTCCTCGTCCGATAAGGACGACAACCACGCCTGCCCGCTCGCCGTGCAATGCAGCGGCGGCTGGCCCATGTCGGGGTCGTAACGCAAGCCCGATTTCGCGCCCTGCGCCTTGCCGACGAACGTAATGTGATCGTCCTCCACCACGCCCACCCGAGCCAGTTCGCCCGATGCCGCCGCGAGCCGGTCGAGCACCGGTTGCGACACATCGAGCACGCCGCCCGTCGACAGATAAATCAGCGCCAGCGACACCAGTTTCAGCGCCAGCATGTACTCGCCGTGATCCTCGTCCTGACGAACGTAGCCTTCGTCGATCAGCATCGCGAGCAGCCGATGCGTGCCGCTGCGCGGAATATTCAGCGTATCGGCGATGGTCGCGAGCGGCATGCGTCCGCCGTTCTTCGCCAGCAGTTCGATGATCGACAGCGCGCGCTCAAGATTTCCAGCCATCTTCAACCTCTCGAAGTTCCAATTCGGAATTGGAACATGGTTCCGCTTCGGAATTCAACTGCCTTGCTTAGTCTTCAAGATGTGTACGCGGCGTCGAGCACGGCGAGCGTCGCTTCGCGAAGGCGGCGGGCGCGCGTCAAAGCGTCGGCGGTTTTGGCCCACGGCTCCAGCGGACATTCGATCGAAAGCGGCAAATCGTCCGGCAGCGCGCGCAGAATCGCCGCCAGGTCGATGCCGCCTTCGCCCGGAATCGCGCGTTCGCAGCGCGCCTGATACAGCAGCGTCGCGAGATCGGCCGGACGCTCGGCTGGGGCATCGCAAAATTGCAGATAGCCGAACCATTCGCGCGGCAAGTCGCGCAACGCGGCGGGCGAATCGCCGGCGCGGTCGAAGTGGATCGGATCGACGATCAGCCCCGTATTCGCACGCCGCGCCGCCTGCACGATGCGCGCGCCCTGCGCGAGATTTTTCACGTCGGTCCACGGCATCGGCTCGATCGACGGCGACAGGCCGTAAGGCTGCGCCAGATCGCACAACTGCGCGAGCCGTTCGGCCATGCGCGACTCGTCGGGATCGTTGCCCGCGACGAGCACGTAACGCGCGCCGAACTCGGCGGCGGTCACGAGCATCGGCTCGTAATCGGCGACGGTCGTGCCCGGCTTCAGACGCAGGATTTCCGCATCCAGCACGCCGATGCCGGTATCTTTCAGCACCGCGAGCGTTTCGCGCACCAACGGCGTCTTGCCGACGATATCGTGCCGAACCTCGGTTTCCGTCGCCGGCAGCAGGCGCAGCCCGACGAAGTCGTAACCGGCCTGCGCCGCGCACGCCACCATCTGCGGCGGCGTCAGTTCCAGCACCGTCAGCGCGGAGAGAGACAGTTTGCGTCGTGACATAGCGGCGCTCCTCAACGCAGCGGCAAAAACGGCGCGGGCACGTAGATGGTCGATTCCATCGTCGTCAGATGCGCGGGTCCGCCCTTCGGCGGCCAGATGCCGTCTTTCACCGCTTCGGCGCGAATCCGCGAACGCTCGTCGACGCTCTTGTACGGCCAGATATTCAGAAAGCGCGGCACGGTGCCGTCGAGCGCGTACATCGCGCCGATCAGCGGCGAGCGCTTGGTGCGCTCCGGCACGGCGTTGTCCCAGGCGTCGATCGTATGTCGCAGGCTCGCGAGCTTCGTGCCGTAGACGCGCATCTCGTAGATGCCGCCGTGCACGGCTGGTTCGATCGGCGGCAGAAACGGAAACAGCGCGTAACTGTTCACTTCGACATCGAGAATAAATTCGCCGCAGCCGAACGGATTGCCTTCGAGCAGCAGACGCTGGCGCTCCTTCACCAGCGCCGCCTCCGATTCGAAGCCGCGCAGCACCATGATCTTGCCGAGCGCGCCGATATCGGAATACCAGCAGCCGAGCAGTGTCGAGCCGGGCTGATTGCCGCTCGCCTCGATATTCTGGAAAACCTGCGCGTTGGTGCCGAATTTGACGGTGAGTGTGACGATGTCGTACAGAGTCATTGCAGCGTCCTTGCCTGTGTGGATGATGAGAAATCGTCTGCGTCCGCGCGCGCCGGTTCGGCGAGCGTGAGGCCGGCGAGATAGCCGAAAGTCATCGCGGGTCCGAGCGTGATGCCGCCCGCGGGATAGTGTCCGCCCATCATGCTGGCGGCATCGTTGCCGACGGCGTAAAGGCCGGGAATCGTGCGATGCGCGTCGTCGAGCACGCGGGCGCGCGCATCGGTGGCGAGTCCGGTGAAGGTGCCGAGGCTGCCGGGCACGAGCTTGACCGCGTGAAACGGGCCATCGACGATCGGCGCGAGACACGGGTTCGGTCCGTGCGATGCATCGCCCTGCACGCGGTTGTACGGCGTCGAGCCTTTGTGAAATTGCGGATCGAAGCCGTCTTTCGCGTAGGCGTTGTAGGCCGCGACGGTATCGCTCAGACCGCGCGCGTCGATGCCGCAAAGCGCGGCGAGCGCGTCCAGCGTCGGCGCGCTCTTCAGATACCCCGAGCGCTCGTGACTGCCCAACGGAAAGGGAAACGGCTTCGCGCAACCCAGCCCGTAGCGCCGCTGAAAACGATGATCGCAGACGAGCCACGCGCACGCTTCCTCGCCCGGTTTCGTGGTGCCGAGCAGCGCGGAAACAAAGTCGTAATACGACGATGCCTCGTTCGCGAAGCGCCTGCCCGCGCGCGTCACCGCGATCACACCGGGCTTGCCGCGCTCGATCAGATGCGGAAACGCGACCTCGCCGCCCGCCGCCTTCGGCACGAGCGAAACGGGCGCCCACGCCGCAGCCGCTTCGAGCGTGCCGTCGAAGTGCGCGCCGATCGCCTCGCCAATGCCGATGCCATCGCCGGTATTGGTTTTAGGCGCGGCGGACCAGTGCGGCGTGTAGGCGAACGTCGCGGCCTGACGCGCCGGATCATGCGGATAACCGCCGCACGCGAGCACCACACCGCGACGCGCGTCGATCGCGTGCATCGCGCCGTCGATCTCGACGCGCGCGCCGCTCACGCGCTCGCCATCGCGAATCAGCGCGACGGCGTTCGCGCGCGTTTTCAACTGCACGCCGCGATCGGCGGCCGACTTGAGCAAGCGCGCGACCAGCGCATTGCCGTTGACGAGATGCATCGACCGGCCATGACGCAGCGCATGCCACGCGAACGCGGCCAAGCGCTTCGTGACATGCCACGCCGAGCGAGCGCTGCGCGTCGCGTTCAGAAAATGCGCGAGATCCTGTCCCGATGCGATCGCCATGCCCTTGATCGTCATCTCGTCCAGCGGCGCGCGCAGCTTGTCGATAAGCGCGCCGAGTTCGCGTCCGTCGAACGGCATCGCGCAGACGGAGCGGCCGCCGGTCGCCGCGCCCTGCGTTGTATGAAAATCCGGAATGCGATTGCCGTCGATAAAACGCATCGCCGTATGACGCTCGAAAAACTCGATCATGCGCGGACCGTGTTCGATCAGCGCGTCGGCTTTGGCCGCGTCGAAATGCGCGCCGAGCTAGCTTTGCAGATATGTCCGCGGCGCTTCCGTATCCTCGACGATGCCCGCGCGCGTCGCGAGCGGATTGCGCGGAATCCACATCCAGCCGCCGGACCACGCGGTCGTGCCGCCGAACACGTCCGCTTTCTCGCAGACGATTACGGACAGGCCGCACGTCGCGGCGGTGACGGCCGTCGACAAGCCGCCCGCGCCGGACCCGAGCACCAGAACATCGCATTCGAGTTTCATTTGTGGCTCGCGTACGTGAGTTCGTCCAGCTTGACGGGCGCGGTCGTCGCGGCAGGCTTGACGCGCGAGCGCGCCGTCGCGTGCCGCGCCGCGAGATACGCGAAGGCCAGTCCCGGCCCGAGCGTGATGCCCGGCCTCGGATAGACGCCACCCATCACCGATTGCATGTCGTTGCCGCAGGCGTAAAGACCGCCGATGGGCCGGTCGTCGTGATTCAGCACGCTCGCGTTCGTATCGGTGACGAGGCCGGTTGCCGCGCCGATATCGCCAGGATAGAGGCGGATCGCGTAGAACGGCGCGCGGCCGATCGGGCCGAGGCACTTGTTCGGGCCGCGCCAGTTGGCATCGCCGTTGGCGTTTTGATAGGCCGTCGTGCCTCGCTGGAAGTCTTCGTCGACGCCGGTCTGCGCAAAGCGTCATGCGCGCGACGCTATCCGCGAGTCCCGTCTTGTCGATGCCGAGTTGTTCCGCGAGCTGATCAAGCGTGTCGGCGCGCGTGAGATAGCCATCGGCGAGAAACGGCGCGAGGCCTTTTCCGCCCGGACGCACCATGCCGAGTCCGTACTTACGCAATCCTTCGGAGTCCGTTACAAGATACGTGGCCTCTTCCGCCTTTCGCATCGCGATACCGAACAGGTGATACGACGTGTTTTCGTTGAGAAAGCGCTTGCCGGTTTTATCGACGGTGATCATGCCCGGCTTGCCGCGATCCATGATGAAGTGCGGAAACACGGCGGTCGTGCCGTCGGCTCGCTTGCGGATCGACACCGGCGCCCAGAACGCATTCGACATCGCGCCCGAACCGAAACGCGCGCCCACGGCAAGCGCGAGATCCTGCGCGCCGCCCGTATGCCCGGGCGCGCCGGGACACCACATCGGATCGGCGCCCGGCAACATATCCTTGCGACGTTGCGGATGCCGGTTGAAGCCGCCGCTCGCGAGAATCACGCCGCCCGTCATCGCGATGCGCCGCGTCTCGTTGATCTGCCGCAGCGTCACGGCGTCGATGCCGCTCGCGCCCGCATGCAACGCCTCGACGCGCGTGCTCGTCAGCACGGTCACGCCCTTGTCGAGCAGCGAATACAGCAGCCGGCCGATCAACGCGTTGCCCATCACGAGACGCGTGCCGCGCGACGAACTCAGGCGATCGCGTGCGTGCCGCGCGAGCAACTTCGCCGCATGCGCGAACGACGCCGCCGACTTCGTCATGTTGAGCAGATGATTCACGTCGTCGCGATCGACCATCATGCCGCCAAGCACGGTGAATTCGGGAATCGGCGGACGAATCAGCGCGAATGCAAGGCCGAGTTTGCGGCCATCGAAAGGCAAGGGTTCGAGCGCGCGGCCGCATCAGGTCGAGCCTTCCACTTCGGACAGATAGTCGGGATGAAACGGGCGCGCGCGATATTTCACGTCCGAATTCGCTTCGATATGCGCGATGGCTTTCGGCCCGGCATCGAGGAACGCGCGACGCATCGCCGCGCTGCTGCGCTCGCCGATGGCGCGCGTCAGAAAGGCTTCCGCGTTCGCGGCAGTATCCTCGTGATTGACGCTCGGCGCGTGCTTCGACGCCGGAATCCACGTCGTGTCCGCCGAGTAGGCCGTCGTGCCGCCGACGTATTCCGTGCTTTCGACCAGCAGCACACGCGCGTCGTCGATGGCCGCAAACAGCGCCGCCGACATGCCCGCGCCGCCCGCGCCGACGACCACTACATCGAATGTCTCGTTCTGACCGAGACTGCCCAGCGTCTCCACCATGCTTTTCGCTCCATCGGCTTCGTAGCGGTTGCTGCGAAACGCGTCGTTGAATTAGAACGTTCTTTGATATTGGAATGATATTCCACAAATACTGCGCTTGCCAAGCGGTTTATTGGAATCGCACGCGCGTTTCCGAAACGCCAATTCACCATGAAAGTCAGCTTTGCCCGTTAGTTGCCCACGTATTTGTTGAACACTATTCCATTTTCAACTAGCATTCATACACAGGATTTTTGAGACTACAACGGAGACATAAGAGGCATGGACACAGCTTTTTCCGCTTCCCTCGATGCGGGCCTGAGCGGCGCGACGCGCGTCTATCACATCGTCGGCGATCCGATCGCGCAGGTGAAATCGCCGGCCGGCGTCACGGCGGCGATGCGCGCGCGAGGCAGCGACGCCATCGTGATTCCCGCGCACGTCGCGCCTGCGGATCTCGCGACCTATTTCGCGGGCGCGACGGCTACACGGAACGTCGACGGCGTGATCGTCACGGTGCCGCACAAGTTCGCGGCGACCGAATTTTGCAAATCGCTCACCGACGAAGCCGCGTTCCTCGGCGCGGCCAATATGCTCAAGCGCAACGCGGACGGCTCGTGGCACGGCGGCACATCGGACGGCGTCGGCATGGTCGCGGCGTTGCGCGCGGCCGGATGCCGGCCCGAAGGCAAACGCGCGTCGTTGATCGGCGCGGGCGGCGCGGGATCGGCGATCGGGTTTTCGCTCGTGGAAGCAGGCGTGGCGTCGCTCGCGATCCGCGACTTCGACGCCGCCCGCACCGGCGCCCTCGCCTCGCGCCTCGCCGGATTGGGACACGGCGCAGTCACCGTCTCCGACGATACGGACCCGCAAAGCTACGACATCGTCGTGAACGCGTCGCCGGCCGGCATGCGACCGGGCGATCCCTTGCCGCTCGACGTTTCCACGCTCGCGCCGACGACCTTCGTCGGCGACGTGGTGACCAAGCCGCCGCTCACGCCGTTTATCGAAGCGGCCCGCGCGCGCGGTTGTCAGACCGTCACCGGCACGCAGATGTTCGAGCGCGTGTGCGAGGCCATCGTCGAGTTTTTGCTGGAAGACTGAACGCCGCCGTTCGTCGCCATGTGAATCGGATTGTTCTGGTTCAATCCGCGACCGCCTTCCTTCACCATTGCCCCGCGCGTTCGGCTCCCTCGAATGCGCACGACGCGTGCCGATGCACGGCTCGCGCAATCAGAGGCATATGAAGGCTGCAATGAATTCGGACAAGAACTTACTGAAGCGTGCTGCGCGCGCGATCGTCGCGGCAAGCGCGTTTTCCTTGCTGGCGGCCTGCGCCAGCGCGCCGGGCGCATCCACGGCCGTGCCGGGCGACGCAAAACTCGCGAACGGCCGCATCAACGGCAAGCAATATCTGACGACGGTCACGACCAGCGCGAACGGCTCGTCCGGCCCGACGCTCGGCGTGGGCGGCGGCGGTTTCGGCGGCAGCGGCTGGAGTGGCGGCGGCGCGGGCGCGGGCCTGAGCTTCGACCTGACCAGCCTGTTCCAGAAGAATCCGGAACAAAGCACGAAGGTGTATCGCTACACGGTGAAGCTGAACGACGGCTCGAAGCGCGACGTCGACAGCACGCTCGATCTGCTGGACGGCGCGTGCGTCACGACGATCGATTCGGCGCAGCCCGGTTATCCGCGCCTGACGCCGTCCAACGAATGCTGATGCCGTTCAGCGACGTTTGATTGCCGCGCGTTGCGCCAGATCGGCCGCGACGCGCGCCACCACCGGCGTCCAGTCGCCGGCTTTTTGCTGACGGACGAGCCGCACCGAGTCGTACCACGGCTGCGTTTCGCCCGTGCCCCAGCACCAGTGCGACGCGCGATCGATCATCGCCAAAACGGGCCGGCCGAGCGCGCCGCCGAGATGCAGCGGCGAACTGTCGATGGTCACCAGCGCATCGAGCGCCGTGACGAGCGCGGCGGAATCGTGAAAATGCTCGCGATAGTGCTGCGTGACATCCACGATATCCGCGCCTGCCGCGCGCATGCGCGCGATATCGGCATCGCGGCCGGGCGCGACGGGGTAGAACGTCACGCCGGAAAGTTGCCACAGCGGGGCGAGCGCATCCACGGGAATGCTGCGTTGGGAATCGCGCCGATGCGTCGGACTGCCCGCCCAGACGATACCCACGCGCAGCCTCTCGCGACCATCGTCCGCAAGACGATCGCGCCACGTCTGCACGAGCGACGGCTCGGCATCGAGATACGGACGGCCGTCGATCTCCGCTGGCGACAGGCCGAGCCAGTACGGCATGCTCATCATGCCGATCGTAAAGTCGATGGCATCGAAATCGTGCGTCTCGACCGTGACGCAATCCGGCACGAAGCGCTCGATCAGCGGCTGCAACGGCGCACGCACCGCGAGCAGCGGCTGAGCGCCCAACTGCTTAACCGCCGCCGCGAAGCGCGGATAAAGCCGCACGAACTGAAGATCGTCGCCGAGACCGAGTTCGCTATACACGACAATGCGTTTGCCCGCGAGCGGCTCGCCACGCCAGCGCGGCGCCAGCGCTTCCATGACGCGCACGACGCTCGACGTGTCGCGCGTCCGATCCAGACGACGCAGAAAGCGCGTCCAGCCATCGCGCCATGCGCCGCGACGCAATTCGAGATCGGCGAGATCGAGCGCGACGCCCATTTGCTCGGGATCGAGCGCCGACGACTCGCGATACATCGCTTCCGCTTCGTTGTAACGCGCCTGCTCGAGCAAATAGAACGCGATGGCATGCTTGACTTGCGCGCTCTCCGGATGATGTGCGAGGCACGCGCGCATGACCGCTTCCGACGCTGCGCCGTCGTATCGCAGCCAGTGACAATGACTGAGTTGCCAGCTCAGTTCGATATCGTGCGGAAAGTGCTGCAAGGCGTCGATACAGAAACGCTCGAGCGCGGACCAGTCGCCGGACTCGCGAATGCGAAGCGCGGCCGCGAGGGCATCGGCGGCGGAAGTGTAAGCAGTGGGATGAAACGAAGACATGAACGAACGGCAGAATGACGCAGCCGAAAGTCTAGCCGAAACAAGGCGCGTAAAAGTAGCGATTTGCCCGCGAATAGTCCCAAAATGCAACGTTTCGTCGCACTGTTCCGGTTCGGATTACTGACGGTTACGGACAGTTGAGTCATAAGCCGCCTGAAATACACTGCTTCGCTTTGAAGATTGAGCGCGATCCGGAGCTTTGCGATACTGCCTTCGTTGCCTTGTCTCCTCAGTGTCCGTCCCCGACCGGGAAGTCTCGCAACCGGACGCACTCTCGCCGCCCACTCCCCTCGGGCGGTTTTTTTTTGCCGAGGCTGGTAACGCGATGGCGCATCATACGGACTTCGCACGCTCGTCACGACGGAGACCGGCCATGCAAGACCTACTGAAATCGCATTTCGACATGTTCGCGCGCTACAATACCTGGGCGAACGCGCGCCTTTACGACGCGGCAGGTGCGCTGCCCGATGCCGACTATCGGGCGGATCGCGGTGCGTTCTTCAAGTCCGTGCACGGCACGCTGAATCATCTGCTCGTGACGGATCGCGTCTGGATGCATCGTTGTACGGGCGAAGGCACGCCGCCCGAACGCCTCGACACGATCGTCTTCGATACCTTCGCCGAGCTGGATGCCGAGCGCCGCGAGGAGGACTCACGCATCGAACGATACGTCACGGCGCTCACGCCGCAAGCGCTGGCAGGCACCATCAGCTACAAGCGCGTAACGACACCCGAGCTGTTCACGCAACCGCTGATGCCCGCGCTCGCGCACTGGTTCAATCATCAGACGCACCATCGCGGGCAAGCGCATGCATTGCTGACGTCCCTGACGGGCCGTGCGCCGGAACTCGATCTGCTGTTTTTTCAGCGGCTGGCGCTGACTGGCGGCGCGTGAATCGACGCCTCAATCCTGCAACGCCGCCCACATGTCCTTATCGCGTTCGGCCGTCCAGATACGCGGATGCGCGATGCCGCTCGCCTCGTCATACGCGCGCGATACGTCGAACGGCAAGCAATGCTCGTAGATGAACACATGGCCGAACTTCGGATCCATCGATTTGCGGGTGAGCGCCATCGCGCCTTTCAGATCGAGCTTTTGCGCGACGGCCTCGCGGCCGGCCTGCAGCAGCGTCGTGACGAAATCTTTCGTGTAATCGAGGCCACGGTTGACGTCGGCCGGATTCAGCAGCGCGGGGCCGCGTCCCGGCACGAGCTTTTGCGCGTCGAGCGCGCGCAGGGCTTCCAGCGTCGCGGGCCATTGTTCGAGCTGCGCGTCGCCGCAATAACAGGCGGCTTCGTATTCGACCAGATCGCCGGAGAACAGCACTTTTTGCGATGGCAACCAGACGACCGTGTCGCCCTTCGTATGACCCGCGCCGAGATGCGCGATCCTGACTTCGAGCTTGCCGAGCCATAGCGTGATCTCGCGCTCGAACACGAGCGTCGGCCGGTCAGGCCCGGCACGGTTTCGACGCCCGCGAACAGGCGCGGAAAGCGCTCGATTTCCGACTTCATGTCGGCCTCGCCGCGCTCGACGATCATCTCATACGTGCCGCGGCTCGCGATGATCTGCTGCGCGCTTTCCGCGAAATACGCCGACGCGCCGAGCACGCGCACCGCGTGATAGTGCGAGAGCACGACGTATTTGATCGGTTTGTCGGTGACGCTGCGGATTTTCGCGATGAGGTCCTGCGCCATCGCGGGCGTCGCGGTGGTATCGACGATCAGCACGCCGTCGTCGCCGATGATCACGCCCGAGTTGGGATCGCCTTCCGTCGTGTAGGCGTAGGCGTTCTCGGAGAGTTGCGTGAACGTGACCTGCTTCTCTTCGAGGTCCGCCTGCGATGCGAATGCCTTGGCCATGTCGGTGTCTCACCCATGTTTTTTCGAATGAAACGATGATCGACGCGGACCCTCCGTTTGTCAACAGCGAACGGATTTGCTAATTACAAACAAACGGAACGCGTTACCGGCGCTTCTCGGTCTCGACGCCCATGACCCGAATAGCGGGAAATCGGTCCGTCGGCTTGGCGATCTCGTCCTGCGACGCGACGATTTCGAGTTCGTAGCGACCGGCTTCATAAGTCGCCTTGACGACCGCATTGACGGCGGCGAGCGTATGTTCGAGCGCGTTGCGCAGGGAATCGCCCAGCAGCGTGCGCGCGACGAACACCGCGCTCGTCAGATCGCCGACGCCCACCGGCTGACGCGCGAACGGATACAACGGACGCTGCGCGAACCACGCCTCGCTCGGGCTGACGGCCAGCATGTTGAAGGTATCGGCGCGACTGTTGCGATCCAGCAGATGCTTGACGAGAATCGTGCGCGGCCCGCGCGCGATGATCTCGCGGCACGCATCGACGGCTTCTTCCACCGTTTCGATCGGACGCCCGGCCAGCTTTTCCAGCTCGATGTGATTGGGCATCATCGCGTCGGCGACTTCGGGCATGGTCGTCACGAGGAAATCCTCGATGCCGGGCGCGACGATGCAACCGCCGGTCGTGCCCATCACCGGATCGCAGAAAAACAGCGCGCGCGGATTCACCGCCTTCACCGTCCTGACGATTTCGACGACCGCCCGGCCCTGCTCCGGCGCGCCGAGATAGCCCGACAGCACCGCGTTGCAGCGCGCCAGCACGCCGATCGCCCCGATTCCGTCGATGATGTCTTCCAGTTCCGAGGAAGCGAACACCTCGCCGGTCCAGCGCCCGTACTGCGTGTGATTGGAAAACTGCACGGTGTTCAGCGGCCACACGTTGACGCCGAGACGGCGTATGGGAAACACGGCCGCGCTGTTACCCGCGTGGCCGAACACCACATGGGACTGGATACTCAGGACGTTGTTCATGTTTTGATTCTCTGTGGCGAAGCGTTCGGTCTGATCAATCGCTCGTCCTGCAAGGCGCTTTTCACCCGTGCGCGCGTTTGCGACAAAGCGGGCGCCTGTCTGCCCGCTGCCCGCCAGGAGCCGCGAAACAGCGTTCTCGTATTGTGCCGCGCTTCGACGCAGTGCGGCATGGCAGTGGGTCGTTATAAATTGCCGATGCGCGTTTTGTCGAGCGACGAAATTCGTCGGGATGCAAAACGTCGCTAAAACGTGGCTAAAAGGTCTCACATATGCAACACGATGCATCGTTCGGCACAGGGTTTGCTCGATCTGGCCGAGCGTTTCGCGCGTACATTTCAGAAACTTCGGGCCGCGCACGCACGCAAACGCTCTCGCAAAAAAACCGCCGTCTTGCTCGAACGAATCTCACACTAAAAAGAGCGCGCGCCGGATAATGCTTCCACGTACTTAATTGAATCCAACATCGAGGACGAATCACACTAAAACGTAAGCAGAACATCAACCGTCGCAGGTCAAATCAGGAGGCTGAGCATGGAGACGCTTAAGAATCGCACCGATTTGCAGAAGTCGACCCTCGCAATCGTCCTCGCCGGCGGGCGCGGCACCCGGCTCGAGCCGCTCACCGACAAGCGCGTCAAACCCGCCGTGCACTTCGGCGGCAAGTATCGAATCATCGATTTCGCGCTGTCCAACTGCCTGAATTCGGGCATCCGGCGCATCGCCGTCGTCACGCAATACAAGGCTCATTCGCCACTTGCAGCGCGGCTGGGGTTTCCTGCGCGGCGAGTTCAACGAGTTCATCGATATCTGGCCGACGCAGCAGCGCGTCGATTCGAGCTGGTATCGCGGCACGGCCGACGCTGTTTATCAGAATCTCGATATCGTGCGCTCGATCGGCGCGGAATTCGTCGTGGTGCTGGCGGGCGATCACATCTACAAGCAGGATTACACGCGCATGGTGCTCGACCATGTGGAAAGCGGCGCGGATTGCACCGTGGGCTGCATCGAGGTGCCGCGCATGGATGCCGTCGCGTTCGGCGTGATGCATGTCGATGAAAACCGCGTCGTCACCGATTTTCTGGAGAAGCCCGCCGATCCGCCCGCAATGCCCGGCAAGCCGGATGTCGCGCTGGCGAGCATGGGCATTTACGTGTTCAGCGCCAAGTATCTGTACCAGATACTGGAAGAGAACATCATGTCGACGAATACGGATCACGACTTCGGCAAGGACATCATTCCGCGCATCGTCACGATGGGCAAGGCGATCGCGCATCCGTTCAGCATGTCGTGCGTGACTTCGAGCAGCGATCCCGAAGCGCCCGCGTACTGGCGCGACGTCGGTACCGTCGATGCCTACTGGTCCGCGAATCTCGACCTCGCCTCGACCATCCCCGAACTCGATCTGTACGACCGCAAGTGGCCGATCTGGACCAATCAGGAACAGTTGCCGCCGGGCAAGTTCGTGCGCGACCTGAACGGGCAGCAAGGCGCGATCACCAATCTGTTGGTTTGCGGCGGCTGCGTGATCTCCGGATCACAGGTTTCGAAGTCGGTGTTTTCGTCGGTAGTGCGGGTGCACTCGTTCTGTAACATCAATGAGGCAGTCTTGTTGCCGCAAGTGACCGTCGGGCCGAGTTGCCGATTGCAGCGCGTGGTCATCGACCGCGGCTGCACGATTCCCGAAGGTCTCGTGATCGGCGAGGATCCGGAAGAAGACGCCGCGCGATTCTTCCGCACGGATTCGGGCGTCGTGCTCGTTACGCGCGATGCATTGCAGCGGCTGCAGACGTAGCCGACGCCCGCCGCTCGCCACGTTTCATAACACGTAGTCAAACAGATCGACGGGAGCGCCGATGACCGTATGCGTGCTGCATGCCGCAGCAGAGATGTTTCCGCTGTTGAAAACCGGCGGTCTCGCCGATGTCGTGGGCGCGCTGCCGCCCGCGCAATCGCAACTCGGCACGCACGCACGCGTCGTACTGCCGGGTTTTCCCGCCGTGCTCGACGGGCTGAAGAGTCTGGAGACCGTTACCGATCTCGGTCCGGCCTTCGGATTGGGCAACATCACGCTCGAGCGCGGCGTGCTGGAACCGCACGGCGTCGTCGTGTACGTCGTGCGGGCGGATGCGTTCTACGATCGCCCGGGCAATCCGTACCTCGACGCGACGCATCGTCCGTACGCGGATAACGACCGCCGCTTCGCGCTGCTCGGTTGGAGCGCGGCGCGCATCGCGACGGGCGCGGATCCGCGCTGGAAGCCGCATATCGTGCACGCGCACGACTGGCATGCGGGTCTTGCGCCGGCGTATTTGCGGGCGTTTTCGCGCAGCAGCGCGCCGCGCGTCGCCAGCGTGATGACGGTGCACAACCTTGCGTATCAGGGCACGTTTCCGGCGTCGGAGTTCGGCGCGCTGCAATTGCCGGGCGATTTCTTCGCGGTCGAGGGCGTCGAGTTCTATGGACACGTGTCGTTCCTGAAGGCCGGTCTGTATTACGCGGACCGCATCACCACGGTCAGCCCGACCTACGCGCGAGAAATTCAGACGGCGGCTCAAGGCGCGGGCCTGCACGGTCTCCTGCAGACGCGCACGCACGACATCACCGGCATTCTCAACGGCGTCGATTATTCGATCTGGAGTCCGTCCATCGACGATGCCATCGCCGCGAAGTACACGGTCGCGAAACCATCGGCGAAGTCGAAGTGCAAGGCCGCGTTGCAGGAGCGCATGGGCCTCGCCCAAGACGACGGCGCGCTGCTGTTCGGCGTCGTCAGCCGACTGACGGAGCAGAAAGGGCTCGATCTGCTGCTGTCCGCCGTGCCGGATATCGTCCAGCGCGGCGGTCAGCTGGCCGTCCTCGGCACCGGCGATCCGGCGCTCGAAACCGGCATGAAGAACGCGGCGGCGGCGCATCCGGGCGCGGTGGCCGTGGAGCTCGGTTTCGACGAAACGCTGTCGCATTCGATCATCGCGGGCAGCGACGTGGTGATGGTGCCGTCGCGCTTCGAACCGTGCGGGCTGACGCAGCTCTATGCGCTCGCGTATGGCTCGCCGCCGTTGGTGCATCGCGTGGGCGGGCTGGCGGATACGGTCGTCGACAGTTCGCTCGAAAATCTCGCCGACGATATCGCCACCGGCTTCGTGTTCGATACCTTCGACCGCGCGGGCATCGTCGCGTCGATCCGGCGCGCGTTCGCACTGAAGGCGCGCCGCGCGGAGTGGAAAGCCGTCGTCAAACGCGGGATGTCGCAGAACTTCGGCTGGGAAGCGGCGGCGCTGAGTTACGCCGAGGTGTATCAGACGCTGCTGCGCTGATCGGCGGCGGGCGCGCGCCTTGCTTGGCGCATGAGTCGAATCCCCGAGGAACGCTCATGCACCAACCGCTGCAAGGCCAGATCGCGCTCGTGACGGGCGCGAGTTCCGGTATCGGCGAAGGCGTCGCGCAGGCGCTTGCCGTTGCCGGCGCGCACGTCGCCATCAACTATCACTCGCACGCGGAGCCGGCCGAACAGCTCGCGGCGAAAATCGTCGCGCTCGGCGGCGATGCCTTCGCGGTCGGCGCGGACGTCGCCGACGAAGCGCAGGTCGACGCCATGTTCGACGCCGTGATCCAGCGTTACGGCACGGTCGATATCGTCGTCGCGAATTCGGGCCTGCAACAGGACGCCGCGTTTCGCACGATGACGCTCGATCAATGGCGCAAGGTCATCGACACCAATCTCACCGGCCAGTTTCTGACGGCGCAGCGCGCGGTGCGCGAATTCGAGCGACGCAGGCCGCGTCCTGTGTCGAAGGCGCTCGGCAAGATCATCTGCATGAGTTCGGTCCACGAAGTCATTCCGTGGGCGGAACATGTGAACTACGCTGCATCGAAAGGCGGCATCCAGATGATGATGAAGTCGCTCGCGCAGGAAGTCGCGCCGCAGCGCATTCGCGTGAATTCGATTGCGCCGGGCGCGACGCACGCTGATCAACAAGGACGCGTGGGACACGCAGGACGCGCTCGACAAGCTGCTGACGCTGATTCCGTACGGACGCGTCGGCGAAGTCGAGGACATCGGCCGCGCGGCGGTCTGGCTCGCGTCCGACGACAGCGATTACGTGGTCGGCACGACGCTGTTCGTCGATGGAGGCATGACGCTTTATCCGGGCTTCGCGGATAACGGCTGAACGCGCATCGATACATAAAAAATCAACGGGGAAGGCAATGAAAGCAATCACTGTGGATGTGGCCGTGATCGGCGCGGGCACGGCGGGCATGGCCGCTTATCGCGCGGCCTGCGATGCGGGCGCGAAAACCGTGCTGATCGAAAGCGGCGAGTTCGGCACGACCTGCGCGCGCGTCGGCTGCATGCCGTCGAAGCTGCTGCTCGCCGCCGCCAACGGCCTGCACGATGCACGCGCGCTCGCGCCACGCGGCATCGAAGGCACGCATGCGCTCGAAGCGGATATCCGCCGCGTGCTCGACTATGTGCGACGCGAACGCGATTACTTCGTCAACGGCGTGGTGAAGGAAGTGCGGTCGATGGCCGAAGGCGATATCGTGCGCGGACAGGCGCGTTTCGAATTGCCGACCACGCTTGTCATCGACGACCAGACGCGCGTGACGGCCGGGCGCATCGTGATCGCGGTCGGCGCGGCGCCGTTCGTTCCCGACAAGCTTAAAGTGTTCAGCGACAAGCTCATCACGAGCGACCAATTATTCGAATTGCGGACCTTGCCGCGACGCATCGCGGTGTTCGGCGCGGGACCGATCGCGCTGGAACTCGGGCAGGCGCTGGCGCGGCTCGATATCGACGTCTTCATGTTTGCCAAGGGCGGCAGCGTCGCGGCCCTCACCGATACGCCCGTGCGCGACGCGCTTGCCGCGATTCTCGCCGACGAGTTCTATTTCGATCCCGACGCGAAGTTCGACGAGATAAATCTGCGCGACGGCAAGCCGTATATGCACTTCACATCGCCCGATGGCCGCGCGCGTCGCGAGAGCTTCGATCTCGTGCTCGCGGCGACGGGACGCGCGCCGAATCTGAAATCGCTTGCGCTGGAACAGGCGGGCATCGAACTGAACGACAAAGGCGTGCCGATCTTCGACGAAACGACCATGCGATGCGGCGACAGCGCGATCTTTATCGCCGGCGATTGCGACGGCACGCGTCCATGGCTGCACGACGCCGCCGACGAAGGCAAGCTTGCCGGCGACAACGCCGCGCGTTATCCCGACGTGCAGCCGGTCAAACGCAAGGTGTCCTTCTCGATCGTTTTCTGCGAGCCGCAAGCGACGATGGTCGGCGCGTCCTACGACGATCTCGACAAGCAGATGACGGTGACGGGCGAAGTATCGTTCGAATCGCAGGGACGCAGCCGCGTGATGCGTCAGAACCAAGGCCTGCTGCACGTCTACGCCGACGCGAAGACCGGCAAGCTGCGCGGCGCGCAAGGCTGCGGCCCGGCGATGGAACATATCGGCCATTTAATCGCGTGGGCGCTGCAACTCGATTTGACGCTCGATGAAATGCTGAAGCTGCCGTTTTATCATCCGGTGATTGAGGAAGGTTTGCGTAGTGCGCTTAATGATGCGGATAGGAAGTGCTATGAGGAACGTTCGGAAAAGCCGCCTGCGCTTCCGAATGCAGCAGGCTATTAAAAGATCGCTTTTGCAGAGCAATAAAAAAACCGGTGCAGGCTTCGCACCGGTTTTTGATTTCTTAGCGAATAGTCAAACTATTCGCTAAAACAATCCTAAGAAAAAAATCAGCTTCCGCTCAGACCATGTTGCAATGCAAGGTCAAAGCCGAGTACAACCATCGAGCAAAAAAGACCCAAGGTCAAATTGGCCAGTCGATGGCCCACATCCTTGTGCTTGGTCAATACCGCACCGGCGAGGAACGCGATTTCCACGATTACCTGCATGCAGAACACGGCGACCATCAACGCGAACTCGTAGCCCATGGCGTTGAAGTTCATGAAGTTGAAGCCATTCACCGCGACCCAGGATCCTACACGCCAGACTTCGTATGCCAAGAGCAGCAACGGGAAGAAGTAGCTGGCTACATAAGTCGGCACCGTGGCGTGCCGCAATTCCATATTTAAGTGTCGTGTTACTTGCATCGCGTACTCCTCATCTGATTGCCCTAAAGCGCCGGGCGTTTAACTGCACGGTGGCGCGCTAGTGCGTTCGACTTTGAACGGCACACGTGCGTCGTGCTTTAAAAATAGGACAATTTTAGGGAAAGCGAATCATCGTTATCCCGATGATTCCGCCTGTTAAGGAATACGCGAACGCGTTGTGCAATGCAGCTTAATAAGGCGATTAATTCTTTAGACTCGATTCGGCACGCGCGTGCGTGCCGAATTAATTTATCGCTTAGTTTGATTCTCGTTGGGTGTACATCTTGATGATGCCCGAAAAATCAATTCCGCCCAATCCTTGCTGACTCATCGACTGATACAACTGTTGTGCCAGCGCGCCCATCATCACCGGCTGTCTGACGCTGCGGGCCGCGTCGACGGCGAGACCGAGGTCCTTCAGCATGAGGTCCGCGCCGAACCCGCCGCTATATCCGCGCGATACAGGCGCAGTCTCGACAATACCGGGATAGGGATTACACGTATCCGAGCTCCAGCAGCGCCCCGTCGACGTATTGATGATGCTCGCGAGTTTGGCCGGATCGATGCCGAGGTTCTCGCCGAGTTGCATTGCTTCGGCGACGCCGATCATGGAAATCCCCAGCAGCAGGTTGTTGCACAGTTTGGCGATTTGACCCGTTCCGGTCTCGCCGCATCGCACCATGTTTTTACCCATGCCAGCGAATACCGGACGAAGCGTTTCGAACAGCGATTCGTCCGCGCCGACCATGAACGTCAGCGTGCCCGCCTGCGCGCCGACGCCGCCGCCGGACACCGGCCCATCCGCGAAGGGATTGCCCTGCTTGCGCGCCACGTCGCCCACCAGCCGCGCGGTGGCGGGATCGATCGTGCTGCTGTCGATCAGCGGCACGCCTTTGGCCACGCCCGCGAGCACGCCGTCGTCGTTCAGATACACCGCTTTGACGTGCGCGGCGGCGGGCAGCATCGTGATGACGACTTCCGCGCCTTCCACCGCCGCGCGCGGCGATGCGGCGAGCGTCGCGCCGGCCGCTTTCGCGGCATCGAGCGCGAAGGGAACGAGATCGAATGCCGTCACCTGATGACCGGCCTTCAACAGATTCGCCGCCATCGGGCCGCCCATGTGGCCCAGGCCGATAAAACCGATCTGCATGTTCTTCTCCTTATCAGCGCAGTGCGATGGTCGTGTTCACGCCGTCGTTCACCGTGGCGTCGTCGAACCAGCGCGCGGTCACGGTCTTGGTCTGCGTATAGAACTGCACGGCCTGCTTGCCATACGGCCCGAGATCGCCGAGCTTCGAACCACGCGAGCCGGTAAAGCTGAACGCCGGCACGGGCACCGGAATCGGAATGTTGATGCCGACCTGACCGATATCGATTTCGCTCTGGAACTTGCGCGCCGCCGCGCCGCTTTGCGTGAAGAGGCCGACGCCGTTGCCCATCGGATTGCGATTGACCAGCGCGATGGCATCATCGAGCGTATCGGTTTCGACGCAACACAACACCGGCCCGAAAATCTCCGTCTTGTAGATGCTCATGTCGGTATCGACGCCGGTGAAAATCGTCGGGCCGATGAAGTTCCCCTGCTCGTAACCCTTCACGTCGATCCCGCGGCCGTCGAGCGTGAGCGTCGCGCCTTCTTCCACGCCCTTGCCGATCAGCCCGAGAATGCGCTCCTTCGCCGCCTTCGAGACCACCGGGCCGACGTCCGTGTTCGGCTCCGTGCCCGCGTTCACCTTGAGCGATTTCGCGCGCTCGACGAGTTCCGGAATCCAGTCCTTCGACGCGCCGACGAACACCGCCACCGATGTCGCCATGCAGCGCTGGCCCGCCGCGCCGAAACCCGCGCCCGCGAGCGCGTTGAGCGTCTGCTCCTTGTTGGCATCGGGCAGCACGACGGCGTGATTCTTCGCGCCCATCATCGATTGCACGCGCTTGCCGTGCTGGCTCGCGAGGTTGTAGACGTGCGTGCCGACGGCCGTCGAACCGACGAAGGAAATCGCCTTGATATCGGGATGCGTGCAGATCGCGTCCTCCACGTCCTTGCCGCCGTGCACGACATTGAGCACGCCCGCCGGGACGCCGGCCTCGAGCGCGAGTTCGACGAGTTCCATCGTCGACAGCGGATCCTGTTCGGACGGCTTCAGCACGAAGGTATTGCCGCAGACGATCGCCATCGGAAACATCCACAACGGGATCATCGCCGGGAAATTGAACGGCGTGATGCCCGCGCAAACACCGATCGGCTGACGCAGCGTGTACGTATCGACACCGCCCGCGACGTTCTCGGAGAACTCGCCCTGCTGCAGCGTGCTGATCGAGCAGGCGTGCTCGACCACTTCGAGGCCGCGAAAGATATCGCCTTCGGCATCGGCGAGCGTCTTGCCCTGCTCGGCGGTCAGCGTCTGCGCGACGCGCTTCATGTTCTGGCGCACGAGATCCTGAAACTTGAGCATCAGACGCATGCGCACGCCCAGCGGCGTCGTCTTCCAGGTCTGAAATGCCTTCTGCGCGGCGGCCACGGCGGCGTTCACTTCGTCCATCGTCGCGAACGGCACGCGGCCGACGACTTCCTGCGTCGCCGGATTGACGATGTCGCGCCACTCCCGGCTCGCGGATTCGACGAATCGGCCGTCGATCAGCAGTTTGGCGGTGCGGACGGACGCGGACTGCGCCGGATGTTCAGCAGCGATATTCACTGATGTCTCCTGGTTGGAAGGTCATGCGGACGGAAAAAGCGAAGACGCGCCCGGACAGCGGCGGGAAGGAAGGCATGTCGTCTCCGTTATAGGTATCGGCCCCATCTTTTAGAGGCTCGTATCGTCAGTATAGTTATGCAAAAGTCCATGACGGCACTAGAAAAACACCAGATCGATATGCAAAAAGACTCGAAACCGGATCTCGGCAAGATCAACTGGGACGACCTGCGCTATTTCCTCGAAGTCGCCCGCACACAGCGCGCGAGCGGCGCGGCCAAGCGGCTCGGCGTGGATTACACGACCGTCGCACGACGCGTGCGCGCGCTGGAGGATGCGCTCGGCACCCTGCTGTTCGACAAGTCGCGCAGCGGCGGATTCCTGCTGACGGCCGAAGGCCAGCGCCTGCTCGGCTTCGTCGATTCGATGGAAACGACGGTGCAATCCGCGACCGAGCAGATCGGCAACACGGGGCACGCGCTGTCGGGCCACGTGCGGGTCGGATCGACCGAAGGATTCGGCTGCTTTTTTCTCGCGCCGCAACTGGCGCGCTTTCAGGACGCGCATCCGAATATTTCCGTCGATCTGCTGCCGGTGCCGCATTTCGTCTCGCTGTCCAAGCGCGAGGCGGATATCGCGGTGACGTTGGAGCGGCCCGAGCAAGGCCAGTATGTCTATACGAAACTCTGCGATTACCGTCTTCAGCTGTACGCGACGCGCGCCTATCTGGACGCGCATCCCGCGATCCGCTCGAAGGAGGATTTGCGCGGGCATCGCTTCGCCAGTTATATCGACGATCTCGCGTTCAGCTACGAACTGCTGTATCTCGATCGCGCGGTGCCGGGCGCGGTGTCGAACTGGCGCAGCACGAGCGTGATCGCGCAATATTTCGCGACGCTGCAAGGACGCGCGCTCGCGATTCTGCCGTGCTTCATGGCCTCGCCCGACGCGCGGCTCGTGCCCGTGTTGCCCGACGAGATCGTCGTGACGCGCGCGTTCTTTTTGTCGTGTCGCGAGGACTTGCGCAAGCTCAGGCGCATCACGGCCGTGTGGGACTATTTGCGCGCGGCGGCGGAAGGCAATCAGCGCTTTCTGATGGGCGATGCAAACGACATGTCGTGGGTCGATATCGCGTCCGGGTGATATTTCAACGTGACTGACCACGCCCCGATGTTTCGCGCGATCGCTTGCCACAAACGCATTAGCACACCGCAACAAAATTCTACGCAGCCGAATTCGTATAATTTTGTTTCGACATCCCGATGAAACATCATTGCAGGATGAAGCCTGCGGCATAATCGCCGGTCGGTTTCCTTGATCGCCGTTCACACGGCGCATGCATCCCTGTAATTTTTCTTAGTTTTTCCCGTCATCCATCGCGTCCGGCCTTGCGCGCCGGCTCAACCCGCGTCGCACGCTGATGGCCTTCGTCATCTGGTCACGGCGCTCGATGTCGAGCCAGCGCATTCGCTTCGTCGAGGCGCGCACGGCGCGCGTCATCGCGATCATTGCGCTGATCGCGCTGCTCATCGCGGCGCTGGCGCTCGGCATCGCCATCGGCACGACATTCGCGCGCAGTCATCTCGGCGAAGAACAGCAGCTCGCCACGCGCCGTACGTTCGAGATCGAGCAGCTAGGGCGCATCAACGCCGCGCTGATCGAACTCGCGCCGCGCGTAGATCAGCTTTCCGCGCAGGTCGGCGAATTGCGCGGCTTCGATGCACGTCTGAAGAGCGCGAACGGCGTCGGCACGACACCCAACGTACACGACGTGCCGCCTTTGCCCGATGGCGAAGATCCCGCCGCGCTCGATGGCGCGGGCGGCCCCGAACTGCCGCCGCGCACCTGCGATCGCGATCGCACTCGCGAAGGCTCGCCGCGTCAGCGCATGAAGGCGACGGAGAAAGTGCTCGACTGCCTCGATCAACAGGTGTCGATGCTGCAATCCGCCACGCTCGCGCAGTACACCGTATACATGGCGTTCCCCGGCCGCGATCCGGCGCCCGGTTCGCGCTACGGCAATCGCTACGATCCGTTCACCGGGCATCTCAGTTTTCATCCGGGCATGGACCTGGTCGCGCCGACCGGCACGCCGATTCTCGCCAGCGCTGGCGGCCGCGTGATTCAGTCGGGCGAGCGCAACGGCTACGGCAACGCGGTGGATATCCGTCACAGCAACGGCATCGTGACGCGTTACGGCCATGCGTCGAAGCTACTCGTGCATCTCGGCGATTACGTGATGCCGGGGCAGGAAATCGCCGAAGTCGGATCGACGGGCCGCTCCACCGGGCCGCATCTGCACTTCGAAGTGATCGTCGATGGCGCGCAGATCAATCCGAAGCCGTATCTCATGCTCTTTCCGCGAGGTTCGCATGCGCAAGGCTGACGACAAGCGGCTCTCGCTCAAGCTCACGCAACACACCTATTCGCTGACGCCCAAGCGCAGCGCCGCGTACCTGCCCGGCGTGATCGCCGCGGTGTGCGCCGTCGGCGCGCTCGTGGCCGCCGGTCTCGCGCTGAAGAACTCGCGCGAACAGGCCCGCAAACTCGACGTCATGTGCGCGCCGCCGACCTCCGAACAGACGCTGCGCGATCAGTTACAGCACGCGCAGTACGCGCTGGCGCAGGAAGTCGCCACGCGCGAGGCGCTTGAAGCGCGCACGGCGGGCAACGCCGCGCAGATCGAGCAACTGCAAACCGATCTCGCCTTCTACAAGAAGCAGCAGAAACCCAACTGAACCCACCGATCCGTCTGATGCGATCGGGCGCGTCAAACGCAAAGCGCCCACGGTTGCATCGCACACATTTACCGTATCGCAAGGACACGACATGTTTTCATCATCGAAGAAGGAATCGCAAACCGTCAAGCCGGCCAAGCTGTCGACGCTCATCGCGCAGAACGTCCATATCTCGGGCAATCTCGAATTCAGCGAAGGACTGCGCATGGACGGCCAGGTGACCGGCAACGTCTCGGGCCGTCCCGGCGATGAATCGCTGCTCGTCATCAGCGATCAAGGCGCGATCCACGGCAACGTCAGCGCGCACGATGTGATCATCAATGGCCGCGTGGTCGGCAACGTGCACGTCTCGCACTTCGTCGAACTTCAGTCCAACGCGCATGTGCACGGCAACATCTACTATCAGAAGCTGCGCATGGACGTGGGCGCGACCGTCGAAGGCAAGCTGACCAAGAGCGAAGCGATGAAAGCTGCTCAGTCCGTCACGCCCGCGCTCGACTATTCGTCGAGCCTGACGTTGCCGAGTCCCGAGGCAAGCTGAGTACATTAGAGGCTGCCGTGCCTAGCGGCAGCCGTGCGTAAGCAAGCAGGAAAACCGGTCATCCGGATGACGAAGCGCAGGCAACGCATGTCAAATCCGTTAAGATTTAAGGATGAGACAGATGCCATGCGCTCGCGCCTTTCGTCTGCGTTCCGCAATTTGCGTAGCGACAAGCGCCCCTCGACGCGTGGTCCACACACCGACAATACAAAAGGGGCTTCCATGCTGGTCAATTGCGCGGCGTATCAGAACGGACGCAAGCTCGCGGACGTCCATATCGACGATATCAACGCTTATCGCGATCTCCCCGACTCTTTCATTTGGGTTGCGCTGAAAGAGCCCGGCTCCGGCGAACTCGCCCACATGACGCAACAGTTCGGCCTGCACGAACTGGCCGTCGAAGATGCGATGCACGGTCATCAGCGGCCGAAGATCGAGGAATACGGCGACTCGTTGTTCGCGGTGTTTCATACCGTCGAATTCGACGACGAAGACAACGTGCTCGTCGGCGAGATGAACGTGTTCGTCGGCAAGAACTATGTGCTCTCCGTGCGCAACAAGACCACCGAAGGCTTCCAGGAAGTGCGCAAGCGCTGCGAGCGCGAACCGCATCTGCTGAAGCACGGTCCGGCTTTCGTGATGTACGCGGTGCTCGATGCCGTCGTCGACCGCTATTTTCCGGTGCTCGAAGCGCTGGGCGCGGAACTCGACAAGGTCGAGGAGCGCATCTTCGAGCAGAACGGCTCGGCGGCATCGCGCGAGATCATCGAGGATCTGTACTCGCTCAAACGTCAGTTGACGATCCTTCAGCATCACACGGCGCCGCTGCTCGAATCCGTCAGCAAACTGTATGGCGGACGCTCGCCGGGCGTGTGCGCGGGCATGCAGGAATATTTCCGCGACGTGTACGACCATCTGCTGCGCATCGTCAAGACCATCGAGGGACGGCGCGAAATGATCGTCACCGCGATTCAGGTGAATCTCGGTCTGATCGCGCTGGCGGAAAGCGAAGTGACCAAGCGGCTCGGCTCGTTCGCGGCGCTGTTCGCGGTGCCGACGATGATCGCAGGCATCTACGGGATGAACTTCCACGACATACCGGAATTGCAGCTTCCCTACGGCTATCCGCTTTGCATCGCCGTAATGTTTCTGGTCGATCTCGTGCTTTATTACCGCTTTCGAAAGGCAGGTTGGCTATAATGCATGCTGCAGCGCCGTTTTCCGTAGGCGGCGCGCAGTGGCAGGAACTATCGAGCAGCGGAATCGTATAGGAACTTTTTTGCGATTTCGACGGTCTAAAGGGCATGTTGTGCTCCTTAGTTGTCCTACCGAACGAGAGCTTCGAATCGCCGCTGAGCCTTGCAAACAAAGGGTTTGGCCTTATTTGAGGCTTACGGGGTCAAACCCGCGGTTCGAACGGCAGCACACGCTCACCTGACAGCACCGCAAGCAGTATCGCTTCAATCAGCACGTCGGCTTCCTTGCGCGGACCTTTCAATAAGACTCCACTCGCGTATTCGCCGATGTCGCAGTCCCGGCTGTGCCGGAGCCGGAACACCCCGCGCCCGCGGACCGTTCCGCCCGTTCGCGCACGGCCGTCAAGCTCACTTTCGAGCCTGAAAAGTAGTGGCGCGCTCGCCGATCGATACGCGCCCGGTCACGCCTTCGCGTCTTCCTTGCAGCAGGAACAGGACGATGCCTCGGCGAGGCGTCCATTACACCTACTACAAGGAGCCTGTATGGCGAAAGAAGAACTCATCGAACTCGACGGCATCGTTGACGAAGTGCTTCCCGACAGCCGCTATCGCGTGACGCTGGACAACGGCGTCGTCGTGGGCGCGTATGCATCGGGACGCATGCGCAAGAACCACATCCGCATTCTGGCGGGCGATCGCGTTACGCTGGAATTGTCGGTCTATGACCTGACGAAGGGACGCATCAACTTCCGTCACAAGGACGAGCGTTCGGGCGGCGGTGCAGCACGTGCGCCGATGCGTCGTCGTTAAGCTTTCCGGCTTGACAAGCAGCACGAGCAGTAAAGAAGCGCGCCCGGTCCGCGGCATACGCTTCTGATTCATCCACAGCGGATCACCTGAACTTCGACGCGGCCGTAAGCCTGCTTCAGGCCCATACAGCCCGCGTCGACGTCCACTCTCTTCAGCGCCTTCAGCCTTTGCGCAGCGTCAGCAGCGCTTCGATCGCCACCGCGAAACCGTCGTCGTCGTTGCTCGATGACACCAGACTCGCGCCGCGCTGAACCTTTTCCGCCGCCTGCCCCATCGCGATCGATACACCCGCGACGTCGAACATCGCCATATCGTTGCCCATGTCGCCCAACACGGCGATGCGCTCGAGCGACACGTTCGCGCGCTTCGACAGCTCGCGCACCGCCGTGCCCTTGTTCGCATCGATGTGGGTGACGTCGAGGTAATAGGTCTGCGAACGCGCGGCGTGTCCGCGGCCTTCGAGCTGCTTCTCCAGCACGCCTTCGACGCGCTCCATCAGCGCCGTATCCGCATTCGAGCCGACGATCTTGTCCACGGCGTCCAGATCGATATCGTCGAAGCGCTTGACCAGCACGCCGTCATAGCCGACGGTGCGCGTTTCCAGCGGCACGTAAGTGCCGTCCGGATTGGTCAGATACCAGTTGTCGTCGATGAACACCCATGCATCGACGCCATTGGCGGCCAGCGTTTCGAGCGAGGTCTGCACGACATCGCGCGGCAGCTTGTGCGCGGACAACACTTCCCACGTGGCCGGCATCACGAGACTGCCACCGTTATACGAGCCGTAGGGCAGCGTCACCTTCAGCGGATTCACGATATGACGCATGCCCTTGCCCGGCCGGCTGCTCGCCACCGTGAACTGCACGCCGGCGGCGTGCAGGCCCATCACGGCCGCGATCGCGCGATCGCCGAGCGTCTTGTCGGTATAGAGCAGCGTGCCGTCGCAATCGGTGACGACGAGTTCGACTTGCGCGAGCTTTTCGAGCGCGGCGTCGGTATCGCCCGAGACGCTATGCAATCCGTATTTGGCGTCCATCAATGCGAGCCCTCACGCTGATTGAAATGCGGCAATTGCCGCGTCTCGCGCACCGAGTGCGCATGCCACAACCGCGCGCCGCCTTCGATGCCCTTCGAGTTATCCACGACCTCGACATTCGACGGCAGATCGAACTTGAGATGCGCCGAGTTGCCGCCGCCGATCCACAGCTTGTCGAAATTCACGACGACCGTCAGCACCTCGAGCACGCGCTCGACACGCTTGTTCCAGCGCTTCTTGCCGATCTTCTCCTTCGCCGCGTTGCCGATGTATTCGTCGTAGTTCTTGTCCTTGGTGATCGGATGATGCGATAGCTCCAGATGCGGCATCAGCTCGCCGTCGCGGAACAGCGCCGTGCCCGCGCCAGTGCCGAGCGTCAGCACCATCTCGATGCCGCGTCCCTCGATGGCCGCGAGCCCTTGCATCTCGGCGTCGTTGATCATGCGCGCGGGCACGTTGCCAATGCTCTCGGAGATCGTCTGCGCGAGCGGCACGCCCTTCCAGAACTGGTTGCCGAGATTCGGCGCGGTCAGCACGACGTTGTCGCGCACCACGCCCGGAAAGCCGATCGAAATATGCGACGGCTGCTGCTGCGCGACCAGCGGCTTGACGAGCTCGATCAGCGTCTTGATGACGATATCCGGCTTGGTGGGATGCGGCGTATCCACGCGCGCGCGTTCGGTCAGCATCTCGCCGGTGCCCGAGATGACGGCGGCCTTCAGGCCGGTGCCGCCCACATCGATGGCGAGAATGCGATCCGCCTTGACCGCGTCTTTCGACTCGGCCGTGACGTGAGTTTTCTGCTTGGTCTTCGAATCGGTGTGCACGCTTGTCGTCCTTTTTATCGGTGGATTCAGTCTTTCTTTTGCGTTTGCGTATCGGTCAGCGGACGCCATGCGCGGCCATCGGCGGCGAGCAGATCGTCGGCGGCTTGCGGGCCGGCGCTGCCCGATGCATAGCCATGCACGTCGAGCGGCGTATCGGGATGCAGGACTTGATCCACCGCCGCCCACGCCGTCTCGATGCTGTCCGCGCGCTGGAACAGCGTCTCGTCGCCGAGCATGCAGTCGTAGAGCAGCGTTTCATAGCCGACGTTCGCGCGTTCGGCGAAGAAATCGGCGTAATCGAACTTCGAGCGCACCGGCCCGATCTGCATGATCGGTCCCGGCACCTTCACGTTGAAATCGAAGCTCGTGCCGTGCGCGGGATCGATGCGGATCGTGAACACGTTCGGCGTGAGCGACTCGACGGGCGTATCGCGGAACATCAGGAACGGCACGCGTTTCAACTGGATGCTGATCTCCGTGCGCCGCTCCGTCAGCCGCTTGCCGGTACGCAGATAGAACGGCACGCCCGCCCAGCGCCAGTTGTCGATATGCACGCGCGCCGCCGCGTAGGTTTCCGTGCGGCTGTCCTTCGCCACGCCGTCTTCGTCCTTGTAGGCGGGTCCCGGCGGGCCGGCTTCGTACTGACCGAACACGACATCCTTCGCCGACAAGGGCTGGATGGCATCGAAGATATCGGCTTTCTTGTCGCGCACGGCTTCGGCATCGAAGGAATTTGGCGGCTCCATCGCGATCATGCCGAGCAGCTGGAACAGATGGTTCGGCACCATGTCGCGGAATGCGCCGGTCTGCTCGTAGAAGCTGCCGCGCCCTTCCACGCCGATGGTTTCGGCCGCCGTGATCTGCACGTTGTCGATGTACTCGCGGCGCATGATCGGCTCGAACATCGCATTGGCGAAGCGCACGGCGAGAATGCTCTGCACCGTATCCTTGCCGAGAAAATGGTCGATGCGATACACCTGCGTTTCCTGCGCGTACTTGAGGATGCGCTCGTTCAGATCCTTCGCCGAGGCGAGGTCGGTGCCGAACGGCTTTTCGATCACCAGTCGGCGGAAATCGTCGTCCTTTTCCTCGAGCAGGCCGGCTTTCCCAAGATGCTCGACGATCGGCGCGAAGAAGCGCGCGCTCACCGCGAGATAGAACACCACGTTCTGGGTCTTCGCTTTGGACAGACGGTCCTTGAGACGCGCGAAGGTTTCGTCTTCTTCAAACTCGCCGGGAAAATACTCGAGCCGCTGCTCGACCCAGCCCCACGCCTTTTCGTTCAATTGGGACGTGTGGAAGGTGCTCGCCTTGTCGGCGGCGAACTTCTTGAGCGACTGCGTGAGTTCGTCGCGCCAGGCCGACGTCTCACGCTCGCCATGATTCACGCCGATGATTTCCATGCCGTCGTCGAGCAGGCCATCGGCGGACAGGTTGTAGAGCGCGGGCATCAGCAGGCGCTTGGTGAGATCGCCACCGGCGCCGAAGATCACCAGCGTGCACGGCGGCGCGGGATGCTTGCCGGCGCGCGGCTGGTTCGCTTGATCCGCTTGCTTCGATTGCTTCGATTGGTCGGGCTGCTTTGCTTCACTTGCTTGATTCGGCATGACGTGTCGTCCTTTGATCCGTTGCGGTGGCTTCTGGAAAGACCCGCGTCAATGGGGCACAGTTCAATCGAGCCGTGCGCGTCCAGGCGCGTGAAATCGAACGTATGCTTTTTGTAATTATTTTACTTTCGTGTCGTAAAATATGCGCGCCGTTCGGGCTTTCATGGCGCGGCTTCGCAAACCGGGACCTCTCAATGAACGCACAGGACACCTCCATCGATCTTTCCGCGTACTTCGAACGCATCGGCTTTCAGGCCGATGACCGCCCCGCGCCCACGCTCGATACCCTGCGCGCGCTGCATCTGCTGCATCCTCAGACGATTCCCTTCGAGAATCTCGACGTGCTGCTGGGCCGGCCGGTTCGCATCGATCTGGCGTCGGTGCAGCGCAAGCTCGTCGCCAACGGTCACGGCGGCTACTGCTACGAGCACAACCTGCTTTTCCGCAGCGTACTCGAAGCGCTGGGTTTTCGCGTAAAGAGCTACGCGGGCCGCGTGCTGTGGGGCCGCGACGGCGCGAGCATGCCGCCGCGCACGCACATGATGCTGCTGGTCGAACTGGATCACCTGCGCTATCTCGCCGATGTCGGTTTCGGCGGCATGACGCTTTCCGCGCCGATCGTCCTGCAAAGCAATCTGGAGCAGATCACGCCCCACGGCGTATTCCGTCTGCTCGACGGCGAAACCGATGCCGCCGCGCTGCCAGCCTACGTGCTTCAGGCGCGCGTGGACGGCCAGTGGACGTCGATTTATCGCTTCGATCTCGATCCGCAGTATCAGGCCGACTACGAGATGTCGAACCATTACGTGTCGACGTATCGCGAGTCGATTTTCGTGCACAACCTCCTCGCCGCGCGGCTGGCGCCGGGCAAGCGCATCGGCCTGTTCAACCGCGCGATGAGCGTGCACGACGAACGCGAAGGCACGCAGAAACGCGAGCTCGCGGACGTGGAGACGCTGCGTCGCGTGCTGGCCGAGGATATCGGCATTCGTCTGCCGGAAGCGTCCGCCGAACTCGACGCGGCGCTCGGACGATTGCCCTAAGCGAAAGCGCTGAGCGAGTCCCTGAGCAACCCAAGACACAGGCATACCAACACGATGTTCAACAAGAAGAAGACGCGCGGCGGCAGCGATTTCCACACGCATCATCGCAGCGCGATGCTGGCGAGCACGCTGCCCGCGTGGCGCTCGAAGTTCGTCGTGATCGGCCTGTCGGCGGCGTTTCTCGCGCTCGCCGGGCGTGCGTACTGGGTGCAGGTCGTCGATCGCGAGTTCTATATCGGCGAAGGGCAGAAGCGCTATCAGCGCACGATGGCGTTGTCGGCGACGCGCGGGCGCATCGTCGATCGCAACGGCGCGATGCTCGCGGTCAGTCTCGCGACCTACGAAGTCTGGGCATCGCCGAAACTGTTCGACGGCGATCACGGCAACGAGATCGCGCGTCTGCTCGACATGCCGCCGAAGGATCTGCAAAAGCGAATGGACGCGGGCCGCAGCTTCGTGCTGCTGAAGCGGCAGGTCGAAGCGGAGGCGGCCGAGCGCATCGCGCATATCGGGCGCGCGGGCATCACGCTCGTGCCGGACACCAAGCGGTTCTATCCCGAAGGCGAATCGGCGGCGCATATCGTCGGCTTCACCAATAACGAGGATCGCGGGCAGGAAGGCATGGAGCTTGCCGCCGATGCACGCCTCACCGGCGAAGCCGGCCAGCGCGAAGTGATCCGCGACCGGCTCGGCCGCGTGGTGTCGCAGATCGGCGAAACCGATTTGCCGAAGAACGGCGAAACCATTCAGCTGACTATCGACCGGCGCATCCAGCAGCTTGCGCATTCGCAGCTGAAAGCGGCCATCGCGAAGAACAAGGCGCGCGCGGGCAGCGTCGTCGTGCTCGATGCGAAGAGCGGCGAAGTGCTCGCGCTCGCCAACTATCCGAGCTTCGATCCGAACGATCGCGCGCGTCTGTCCGGCGAGCAGTTGCGCAATCGCGCGATCACCGACACCTTCGAGCCCGGATCGACCATCAAGCCGCTGGTCGCCGCGTTGTCGATCGATCTCGGCAAGGTGCGGCCGGATACGCGCATCGATACGTCGCCGGGCACCTTCAAGCTCGGGCCGAACGTGATCCACGATACGTCGAATCACGGCGTGATCAGCGTGTCGGAAGCAGTGCAGATGTCGAGCAACGTCGCGCTGACCAAACTCGCGCTGCAACTGCCCGCGCAAACGATTTGGGAGAAGTATCGCGAGTATGGAATCGGCCGCGCGCCGGAACTGACTTTTCCGGGCGCCGCGACCGGACGGCTGCGCGCCTACCAGCGCTGGAAACCGATCGAACAGGCGACGATGGCGTACGGCTACGGCCTGTCGCTGTCGCTGCTGCAGATCGCGCAGCTCTACACCGCTTATGCGGGCGACGGCCAGTTTCATTCGGCGACGCTGATTCAGGGCGAAGCGCGCCGCGCGTCGCTTCAGGTCACGCAGCCCGCCACCGCGAAGGCCGTGCGCAACATGCTCGAAATGGCGATGGGCGCGCACGGCACCGGACGCGCGGCGGCCGTCGAAGGCTATCGCGTCGGCGGCAAGACGGGTACGGCGCGCAAGCAGATCGGGCGCTCGTATGCGGCCAACAAGTATCGCGCGTCGTTTGTCGGCATCGCGCCGATGAGCGATCCGCGCCTGATCGTCGCCGTGATGATCGACGAACCGTCCGGCGGCACGTATTACGGCGGCACGGTCGCGGGTCCGGTGTTTTCGGGCGTGGTCGGCGCGGCGCTGCCGTTGCTCGGCGTGCCGCCCGACGCGTGATTCCATACGCCCCAGCAAGACATCGGGCGCGGCCCTTGCTGCCCGTCCAACGACCGAACTGTAAGTGCGATGTGCTCTAATGTCGTGCTTCGGACCGAACACCTTCACCGGAATCGCCATGAAAAAACTCGTCGCGGCGCTCGCGCTGCCTTTGCTGATCACCGCCTGCGGCCGCTTTCACAACGAAGACGCGGGCCAGCCCGAAGTCGACACGGCTTCGACCGAAAACAAGGTGACGAGCATTGTGCAATGCCTGACGGACGAAGCGAAGAAGCGCGGCACGCTCTACAAGCAGACGGCCATCCCGCAAGGCGCGATGCTCGAATTCGGCGACTCGAACGTCGTCAAGGTGCGCTTCGACAACGGCGAGACGACCTATCGCTTCTATCCGGGCGAGCGGCATTCGTCGAATCTGTGGATCGAAGGCGCGGGCAAGAAGTGCGCGCCCGGCTCGATTACCGATTCCACCTCGGGCACCAGCATCAAGAACTAACGCAACCGGAAACATGCGCTCGACCAAAGCCATCAGCGCCGTCGAACGGCTCAAGACGCGCAGCGGCAATCCGCACTATGCGGCCGTCTCCATGCCGGGCGGCTATTTCTATCTGATCGAACGCACGCTCGACGGCTCGAAGAAGCTGTCCGAGCCTCTGCCGATGGACGACTTCGTCGCCTTCGTCAACGCCCGCGAACCGGCGAAGCCGCGCAAGGTCAGCAAGCTCGATCAGGCGATGGAAGAACAGATCAGCCGCAGCGGCCGCCCCGGCCGCGACGAGCCGAAACAGCCGGAATAACGCCGAAACGCGCGCTAACGTCCATAAGGCGCGCCGTTGCGCGGCGCAGCATACAAAGAACACGCTTCCTCCCCGATGAATGTGCGATTCCAGACGGAGCACCCTAGCCCCGCTTGCGTACATTTTTGCTAACGGTCGCATCTGTCGCTGAATCGATGAAACGATGACGGCGCAGACACCAGATCGAGCAAGGGCCACCCGCGACGGATAACAACAGGACGCGCGGGTGAACAGGGTGCCTGGGCAAAAGCCAAGACGAACAACAGTCTTGCCATGCTCGGCCGAGAGGAAGACCAGACATGAAAAAGAAAAACAGCGAGACGAGTGGCAGTCTCCTGCCGTCCGCGTTTGCGGATGTCGAGTTGCAGCATATCGAGCGCGCGGTCGCTCAGCTGCGCACGATGAAGCACCATTCCTCCGGCACGCTCAACGTCGATTACTGGCGCGAGCGGCTGACGGCCGTCGTCACGGGCTATGCGCTGGTGCCGGCGCAGAAGCAGCGCATCGAGGCGCTGCGTCTCGCGCTGGACGTGGGGGGCGGCGGCCCGCGCGAGCCGACCAAGCGCGGAAGAACGACCAACAGGCTTTGGGCGAAAGCGGCTTAACCTCCGCTTTCGCCACTCGCGCAATCAAGGCGCGATCCCCACTCGTTCCGCACGAAGCGCTTAAAGGTTCACGCGCTCAGGCGGCACGTTATGCGTCATGCAAGTTGCGTGTATCGAATCTAGAAGCGTCAGGCATCGTTTCTGCTCGAACCAGAGTTCGACAGAATGCCCGGAGCGCTCATGCCTACCCTTCCGATTCACGCCCCGCGCGCGCGCCGAACCCGGCTCGCCGCGACACTTCTCGCCGCGCTCGCCACCGTGTTCAGCACCTACGGCGTCGCGCAGATCACCAACGGTTCCGGCAGCGATAACGCCGAAAGCCGCGCGTCCGATTCGACCCAACGCGCCAATCCATCCGGCAACGCGATGCATGAATCGAACGCGCCGCAATCGAAAGATGCCGCACAGGGCGCGAAGTCCGGCACGGGCAAGAAGACCGAAGGCGCGGGCGGCTTCGACAACGGTCTTTACGGCACCGGCGCGGGCAACAACAGCGCGAAGAAATAACGCTCAGTCCCGACGCCGCGACGCGCCGGCAATCTCCGGCGCGATCGCCGCATGATTGACGATCGCCACCAGCGAAATGCCGCCGATCATATTGCCGATCAGCGTCGGCACCATGAAGACGAGGAAGTAATCCGATACCGTCGCCGCGCCGATCATCACCGCATACGCGGCTTCGACCGATCCGGCGATCACGTGCGTCAGCTTGCTCACCGCGACGGTGTACGTCACGAGCAGAATCGTCAGCAGACGCGCCGAACGCGCGCTCGGCAGCAGCCAGACCATCAGCGCGATCAGCCAGCCGGAGAACACGCCGCGCCCGACCGTCACGCCGAAATCCGCCGACAAGGGCGTGCGCGCGACCTTCGCGAGCGAGTCGCTGACTTCCGGCGAGAACACGCTTTCGATCTGCAGGATACCCGCGAAGATCGTCGTGCCGACGAGATTGAAGAACAGCACGATCGCCCATAGACGCAGCGCCTTGAACAGCGTCTTGAGATCGCGTCGCGTCAGCACGGCGGTCAGCGTGCTTTCGGTGAAAAGCTGCTGCCGTCCGAGGATCACGAACACGAAGCCGATCGTGTAGCCCAGACTCGATACGAGTCCGCGCCAGCTTGTCTCGGGCAGCGCACTTTCCAGAATCGACTGGACGAGAAAAGAGAAGCCCATCGACAGGCCCGCCGCCAGCGCCGACCACATGAGCGCGGCGAAGGTGCGATCCATCGCAGTCTCGCCTTCCTCGCGCACGATTTCGTGGATGACCAGCGGATGCAGCGTCGAATGCTCGGCCGCCTGCTCCTGTTCGTCGCTGTCGAGATGCGGGGAATCCGCGCCGGCTTGCGGCTCGTTCATGATCGTTTTCCGATGAGCCGCCCGATGCTTATGCGGGATGAGCGGACGCATCACCAGAGCATAAATGGTGCCCGGCTAAAGGAAAACGTAAGGCGGGAGCTCAGCGCGCGACGTGGCCATCCAGCGAATCCAGCGAATCCAGCGAATCCAGCGAATCCAGCGAATCCAGCGAATCGTGCGCATCGTAACCGCGCCATTTGTAGATGAGCGCCGACACGATCCAGCAGACCGCGAACAGTCCGACGATGGCATAACCGAGCGCGCCGAAATGCGCGGAAAGCAGCGCGACGACATCCCACGCGCCGCCCTTCAGTTGCAGGCGATCCGCGATCAGCCCGAGCGCCTCGATGCCGCCGACCAGCATCGCGATCAGCACCGAGACCAGCGTCACCGTGAGGTTGTAGTAGAACTTGCGCACCGGCTTCATGAAGGCCCAGCCGTACGCACCTACCATCAACAAACTGTCGGCCGTATCGATCAGCGACATGCCCGCCGTGAACAGCGCCGGAAACACGAGGATCGACCACACCGGCAGGCCGCGCGTCGCTTCGGCGGCGGCGATTCCCATCAGGCCGATTTCGGTCGCCGTATCGAAGCCGAGGCCGAACAGAAAGCCGAGCGGATACATATGCCAGCTTCGTCCGATCAAGCCGAACAGCGGACGCACGATCCGCGCGAGCGGCCCGCCGCCGATGCTCAGCATGTCGGCGTCTTCGTCGCGCAGCGCTTCGCCGCGTCGCACGCGACTGAACGCGCGCCACACGCCGCGCAGCACGAACAGATTCATCGCCGCGATCGCGAACAGGAACAGCGCCGACACCGACGTGCCGATCAACCCGCCAATGTCGCGGAACTGCGCGAAGCGATCCTGCACGGCGAGCGCCGTCGCCGCGATCAACGCGGTGGCGAGCACGACGACCGGAATGTCCGAGCGAGAAGAACACGCCCGCGTAGAGCGGCCGCTTGCCCTGCTGCATCAGCTTGCGCGTGACGTTGTCGATGGCGGCGATGTGATCGGCGTCGACCGCGTGACGCAGGCCGAGCGAGTACGCGAGCAGCGACGTGCCGAGCAGCAACGGATGATGATGGAACGCGATCAGCGCCCAGGCCCAGGCCCAGGCCCAGGCCCAGGTCAGCAGATTGAAGGCGATCAACGCGCCGATCGACGTTTGCCGAAGCGCGTCGGCTCTACTGTGGGCTTCGAAGACATGGGCGCGGAGCGGACGAGGAAGGGCCTCAGAATACCCTGATTCGACCCTTCGCCAATATTGACCGCGCCCGCGCGAGACTACTTGCGTCGCGGCGGCGGCCCGCACATCGACGTGACCGCGCGCCATTCGGCGGGCGACATCGCATCGTCGCCGGTCGACGAACCCGCGTTCGCCGCTTCGCGTTCCGGCGTCGGCGGATGATCCGACAGAAAGCGTGGCAATCCGCCGTCGATGCTCCGGCTTTCCATCGAGCGGAAGAAGGCGGCGAGGCCGTCGGAGCGCAATCCGCTGCCCTGCAGATAGGCGACGCCGTGCGCATCGGCGGCGCGCTCCACATCGCGCGTGTACGACATGCCGACGAGTTGCCCCGCCATCGACTAGAAATCGCCGACGCCGAGTTGCACCCCGAACGACGCCGCAATCGCGCCGATGCCGACATGCCGGATGAGCCCGTTCAGCGGATCGCGATTGACGATGTGCCCGGTCTCGTGCGCCATCACGCCGGCGAGCTGGTTGGCATCGGCCGCACGCGCGATCAGGCCGCGCATCACGATCATGCGCGAATCCGGCAGCGCGAAGGCGTTGACCGGCGGCTTGTCGAGCACGACGATCCGCACCGGCGCGCTCAGTCCGGCGGCACGCGCGATCCGCGCTTCCAGCCGCTCGAGCGCCTGCTGCCCGGCGACGCCATCGCATACGCGCGACGAGCCGGTCAACGACGACTCGGCGAATTCGCCCAGACGCGCCTCGGCGGCGTGCGGCACGAAAGCGCTCAGGCGCGCCGGGTCGCGCATGACGGCGACGCACACGATCAGCAGCGCGAATGTGAGCCCGGCCAGCGATATCCACACGGCGCGCGCGCCCTTGCCGCCTTGCGTGCGCAATCCCGACGGCAATGCGCTCCGATGCGCCAGCACGCGCCCCGCTTCGCCCTCGCACGACAACGCGACGACGTCATCGGGATCCGGCGCGCCGCGACGCAACTTGCGCAGCGGCCAGCGCGCGTGCTCGCCCGTTGCGCCATCGACGATCAACATCTCGCCGACGATGCGCAACGTGGCGTCGTGCGCCGTCGCGTTCCGTCCGTCGAAGTAGCGCGGGGTCGCGTCGCGGCTCACAGCGCTCCGCCGTGATCGAGCAGACTCAGCATGCCCTCGCCCATGGTCGGCTCGCGCAACGTGTTTTGATTCAGCGTGGCCGGATCGACATAACCTTGCGCATGCAGATTGTTCGCGAGGAACCGCAGGCTGCGCTGCAACGCGACCGGATAAGCGAAACCGAGCGTGAAGATCAGCAGAAGCAAATTGACGCCGGCCAGCCGGACCAAGCCTTCGACCGATATCGTGCTGCTGAACGACAGCATGCCGCCGAAGCTCGTATTCCCGGCGATATGCCGCGCCATCGCGACCAGATAGAAACTCTTGACGAGCCACGCGCCCGCGACGAACGCCACATACGCGCCGATCAGATTGCCCCAGAACGCCACGGGCAGATGCCTCGCGTGCGGGACGCGCATGTCGTGGATCACATGAAACATCGGCTTGAGGAACAGCCAGGAGACGACGCCGAACAGCACCGCGTAACCGAGCGACGTCAGCAGATACGCGCCATAGACTTTCGCGGCGCGCCCTTCGAAGCGGAACGCGCCGCTGCCGAAGCTCGCCGTGTTGATGCGCCGTTCCGCGAGACGCATGCTGGTCCACGTGATCAACTGGAACAGCGACACGAAGCACAGCGCCGAATAAAGCGTCGCGCGCACGCCATAACCGATCGCCGATCCCGTCATGCCGCCGCGAATGCCGCGCCACATCGTCCGGCTCAACCGATACCGCTCGGCACCGTAACGCGCACTCGCCTTGAGGACGCCCAGCAGCAGGAACAGCGCGATCGTCGGCAGCGACGCAATCAGGTTGCTGTGCGTCGCGCGCAGCAAAATCGCGTGGAGCAACGTGGACGCGAGCCAGATGCCGGCGAGCACCATGCACGCCGCAGCGAAGCCCTTGAACAATTCCTTGCCGGTGCCGGTGTACTCGAAGCGCTCGTCCTGAAAGCGCATGTGCGACCACACGTAGCGGCGAAGTTTCGTCGTCCCCCAGAAACGGTAGAAGCCGAGCGTCAACACGGAAAACAACAAGTTGGTAAAGAAAATGAGGCATAGCTCGCCGGTCGTGCCGTCGTATTCGAGCAGCGGGCGAGCCTGATCTTGCGTATTCATGGTCTGAGTCGTTGTTATGGATTTTTTTCCCCGGCGACAGATGCCGGATGGACGGCACGAGCGTTCGCGTTTGTCCGCGTGTGCCATGGGCGGGAATCGCGCGTCGATACGCCCCGGATTCGCCCTTTCCCGTGCTAGCGAAGATAACGGCCGCTTTTGCTGAAAACCTTAGGCGGATTCATTGGTTGGGATGCGCGGTCCGCGCGGCTACGATGGCCCTTCCCTTTCGAACGATGCCGACCGCTCACGCCATGCCACGCTATCTCGACGACGCCCAAGCCCGCGACATCCAGGCCCGGCGCGCGTCCTGGCGCTGGCGCAGCGAATGGCCGACGTGGCTCGTCATCGTCGCGCTCTACGGCGGATGGTTCGGCATCGCGATCAATGCGCGCGCGCTCGGCCTGCCCGTCGCGCTGCCGTTGCTCGCCGTGCTGTCGTGCTGGTACATGTCGTTGCAGCACGAACTGCTGCACGGTCATCCGACGCGCTGGGCCTTCGTCAACATGCTGTTCGGCATCGCGCCGCTGGCGGTGTGGTTTCCGTATGCGGTGTATCGCGAGTCGCATCTGCGGCATCACGACGACGCGCATCTCACCGAGCCGGGACGCGATCCGGAAAGCTATTTCGTCACAGCCGAGCAATGGGCCAATGCGGGACCGGCCTTGCGGGCGGCGCTCGCGACGCGCAATAGTTTCATCGGGCGGCTGTTGATCGGGCCGTGGTTTTCGATTGCCGCGTCGTGGCGCGAGGCGGTGCAGGCGGTGGGGGAACGGCAATGGCGCATCGTCGCGAGCTGGCTCGTGCATGGCGCGGCGCTCGCGCTGCTCGCGGTCTGGCTGGAAACGCGCTGCGGCATTTCATGGCGCGCGTTCGCGTTCGCGTTCGGCATCGGCTATCCGGCGTTGGCGCTTGCCTCGGTGCGTTCGTTTCAGGAACATCGCGCCGCCGACGATAGCTGCCAGCGCACCGCCATCAACGAAGCGGCGTGGCCGTGGCGTCTGCTGTTCCTCAACAACAACTTCCACGCAGTCCATCACAACCTGCCGGGCGTGCCGTGGTTTACGCTCGGCGCGGTGTATCGGGCGCGGCGCGATGCGTATCGGGCCGGCAACGGCGGCTTCGTCGTGAAGGGCTACGGCGAATGGATGCGGCGCTATGGCTGCGTGGCGGCCGTGTCGCCAGTGCATCCGTTGGCGGGCGTCGAACCGGAGCGCGTGGCGGATGCGTGGCCGGGCGTATCAGCGCAAGCGCGGCCGCGCGCATAGCGTCGAACCGGCACGGGCGCGGCACGGCCTGTACGATGTCCGTTCGTTCCTCCCTCTAGACATCATGCGCTGGATCGCCGCCCTGCCGATGTACAACGTCTCGGCCGCCCTCGCCCGCGATTGGCGCGGACTGCTGACGGACGTGCGCGCGAGTCTCGCGCCCTGGCTCGACGCACGCGGCGACACGCTCGAACTCGTCGATCCCGGCGCGGACCTGACCGCGTTCTGGCCGCGCGACGACCTGCTGCTCGCGCAGACCTGCGGCTATCCGCTGACGCACGCGCTCGTCGCCCGCGTGCGCCTGGTCGCGACGCCCGTTTTCGATGCGCCCGGTTGCGTCGGCGCGACGTATCGCAGCGTGCTCGTCGTGCGGCACGATCTGCACGCCGCAACGCTCGAAGATTGCCGCGGCCTGCGCGCGATCTACAACAGCGACGATTCCAACAGCGGCATGAACCTGCTGCGCCACGCCGCCGCGCCGCTCGCGCGCAACGGACGCTTCTTCTCCTCGGTCGAACGAAGCGGCGGTCATCTGGCGTCGCTGCAGGCGCTGGCCGTCGATGGCCGCGCGGATCTCGCCGCCATCGATTGCGTGACCTACGCATTCGCGCGCGAGCATCGGCCGGAACTGACGGCGGGCGTGCGCGAAATCGGCGTGAGCGCGAGCACGCCCGGCCTGCCTTTCATCACGTCGATGCGCGTGTCCGAACACGATGCCGACCTCATCGCCCGCGCCCTCGCCGATGCGCTCGCGCGCGATGCGGCGCGCGCCCGGCGGCTGCGTCTGACCGGTTTCGCGCGCACGCCGCTAACGGATTACGCGATCATCGACGATTACGAACGGCAGGCGATCTCGCTCGGCTATCCCCTGCTCGCATAAGGGTAAAGGGCGTCCGGGCAGACTCGCGCGAACTTCGGCACAATCGGATTTTCAAGGATATTCAAGCGCGCCACGCGGGCCGAACCGCCCATGCATCGCCGTGCCGCGCCACCGGAACGCCGCAATGATCCCCTTCTCCGTACTCGACCTTTCCCCGATTCCGCGCGGCGCGACCGCCGCCGACGCTTTCGCCCATTCGCTCGATCTCGCCCGTCACGCCGAACAATGGGGCTTCCAGCGCTACTGGCTCGCCGAGCATCACAATATGACGGGCATCGCCAGTGCGGCGACGTCGGTCATGATCGGCCATATCGCGGCGGGAACGAAGACGATTCGCGTCGGTTCCGGCGGCATCATGCTGCCGAATCACGCGCCGCTCGTGATCGCCGAGCAATTCGGCACGCTGGCGTCGCTGTTTCCGGGACGACGCATCGATTTGTGCCTTGGCCGCGCGCCCGGCACCGATCAGACCACCGCGTGCGCCATGCGCCGCGATCTGGTGGGCAGCGCCGAATCCTTCCCGGACGATGTCGTGGAATTGCAGCGCTATTTCGCCGATCCCGTCGAAGGCCAGCGCGTGCGCGCGGTGCCTGGCGCGGGCCTGCATGTGCCGATCTGGCTGCTCGGCTCGTCGCTGTTTTCGGCGCAGCTCGCGGCGGCGCTCGGCTTGCCGTTCGCATTCGCCTCGCACTTCGCGCCGGATTATCTGCTGACAGCGTTGCAGGTCTATCGCTCGCAGTTCCGCCCGTCCGCGAGCCTGGACAAACCGTATGCGATGGTTGGCGTGAACGTCTTCGCCGCCGACGATGCCGACCAGGCGCGCTTTCTTTTCACATCATTGCAACAGCAATTCATCAATCTACGGCGCGGGACGCCCGGACAACTGCCGCCGCCGGTCGAGTCGATCGCGTGGACGGAAGCCGAACGCGCGGGCGTCGAGCATTCGCTGGCGTGTTCCGTCGTGGGCGATCGGACCGATGTCGAAGCGGGCCTGCGCTCGGTGATGGAGCAAACGCAGGCCGACGAACTCATCGTGACCGCGCAGATTTTCGATCATCAGGCGCGTCTGCGATCCTTCGAAATCACCGCGCAAGTACGCGAAACGCTCGGCGCGACCGTCTGAGCGTGCACGCGACGCAGGCAGGCGCGGCGTTTGCGGGTGTCCGGCGCGATGTGTGCGTCGCAATATCCCTACGCTGGACGGGCCCGGTTTTGACGGGCAATAATGAACCACCGGAGCCGCCGCCTCGCATTGCCCGCGGCGCGCTTCGCGTCCGCGTAAGCTACCCGCCGTCGTCCGCCGTGCGTGCACGAAGCTCGTGCATGCGCCGATGGACAGCGGCATCGCGGAACAACAACAACGACGTCGCAAGACGGGAGGAAGAATGTCCATGCCGAAAAGCGCCGCCACCGGAGCCATGACGCTCCTGACGGAATACGACGATGCCAGCGGTCAGGAAGTGCGTTCATTGCGTCTCGAACCGGCCGCCGATGGCAAGGCCGTTCTGCTGATCGAGGTCGACGAGCGCAAACCCGGCATTCATCGCGAAGTACGTTATGAAATAACGCCGGCCGAACTGATTGCCGCCATTCGCGCGCACGGTGCGGAATTACCCGGGGAGCAACATAATCGTTAAAACATTTTAAGAGTTGGCGTAAAACAGCATACAATGTGGTCTAGACGCGTTTTCTGCCGTCCGATGCGAAGTCATGCGGATTCTGGCGGCGGAACGATGTCATCGGCAGTTCGTGGTTTTCCGGCGTGACTTCCGTGCGCACTGTTGTCGTGCGTCCGTCGCGGCGATCCTCGAGCGGGCACTGCCCGCCATCCGCACGCATACCGCAATTAAGGCGAATATCGGCCAGGCGGTATCGCGCGGATTATCTGTCACTCAGGTACGACAAAGGCACCACTGCGGTAAATATACTAATTGACGCGCGGCATGCGGTTTGCCACGCTCTATTACACACATCTATCAAGTCATCGAACCGCCCCGGTCCGCGCGGGGCGTAGGTTCGTCTTCTGAAAATCAAAAAGCTGAATCAGGAAAGCCGTGGACGAAAGAAAGCGAGACAGCATCATTGCGTATTTGCGCACCCGCATGGCCGAATTCGGCATTAGCGAGAGCGCATTGGCCGACGCATTGGCGGAAGCACCGGCGGTGCCTCCCGCCCCGACTTCCTTTACCAAACCCAACGGGAATCACCTGGCGCAAAAGCCCAAACGCGCGATGCCCCAATTACCCACGCTGCCGCATTCCGGCGTGGGCGGAACGCAATTCCGCAACGCCAGCGGCGATACGTGGGATGGCGCGGGCGATATGCCCGAATGGCTCAAGCGCGCCGTGCACGCGGGACAGGACATCGAGTTTTATCGCGTCTGAAACGGCTCGTCCCGTTTCAACTCATCGCGTCCGATTCGACAGCTCGTATCTAATGAGCGGATAAAGCGCGCGCCATTACTTTTCGGTTCCGTTCAAACGCTGCGATCGCGCTGCGGCTGCGTGCGCGCGAACGCGTGCCGCGAAACGCTCGCGCTCGTCATTGCACGATGCGTAGCGCAGCCCGCGCGCGTATACGTCTGGCAGATCGCGACCAATCTTTGGCTCGGGCATCTCCTGTCGAAGTCGCGGCGTTGAGCGCAGCGCTCTTCCGAAGGTTCCATCACGAAGAAAGGAGTCAGGCCATGTTTCGTTCGTCTTTTCCGTCGCGATGCATGCAGTGTGCGTTGAGCGTGTCGCTGGCGTTGGGTTTCGCGTATCCGGCGTGCGCGCAGGATGCGGCCTCCGCGCCGCCGGCTCGCGGTATCGCGGGTGCGGCGCAGGTGCAGGCGCAGGTCGTCGGCATCGATCCGGCGAGCAATAGCGTGACGCTTAAAGGGCCGTCGGGACGCGTCGTGGATGTGGCGGTGAATCCACAGATCGGCGATGTGTCGAAGCGCAGGATCGGCGATACGGTCAACATTGAATATCGCACCGCCGTGCTGATGCGCGCGACCAAGGCCAACGCGAACGCAATCCGCGAGCGAGTCGATACCGAAGCGGCGATCCCGGCATCGGGCGGCTTGTCGGCGACGTCGCGCGTGGTCGAGATTATCGCGACGATTCAGCATATCGACGCGAAGAAGCGGCTCGTGACCTTGCGCGGCCCGCAGCGCACGGTCACGCTCGCGGTGTCGCCGGAGGTCTCGCTCGCCGGTCTGAAGACGGGCGACATGGTGCACGCCCAGTTCGAGGAAGCGACCGCGGTGCAGGTTATGCGGGATGGTCAGCCGATCAAATAAGCGACGCAATCGGCATAGGGGCGGCCAGCAAGCTGGCCGGTCCCCTGCCACACCACCCTGCCACACCACCCGGCGTGCGGGTCCGCACCGGGCGGTTCGGGAAGTTGAGGTTATGTGAGGCGAGGCATGCCA
>NZ_LFJJ01000065.1 GCF_001189365.1 Candidatus Burkholderia verschuerenii
CAAAACACAGCGTCGTTATGACCGTGCCCTGTACCGTAAGCGCAATCTCGTTGAACGCTTCTTTAAGCGTATCAAGCATTTTCGTCGCGTCGCCACTCGATATGACAAACTCGCCCACAGCTACCTCACCTTTGTCTCCATCGTGTCTGCCTTCGGGCCGCTCTTAAATGTAAACAGGACCTAGGATTAGCTGCTTTCGCTATTGTGCAGATTGCCAAGAGTCTAGAATCCGACGCCCTCGAACTATGGGCGCGCAATAGTTGTTTTGGCAGCGATCCTGCGCACAGGCAGTGGGGGCTGACGGACAAGGATGGAAAGCCGGTCGAAATGGTGCGTATTCCTTGCATCATGGCAAGCGCAGTGGCGGCGCTCAATGCTGCTGTCATCGGCATGGACGTCGCCCTCGGCTTCGATAGTGCCAGGCGGCCTATGGATAACCCAATGCTTGCCATGATGAGCGCCGATAACTCGGATGGCACAGAGTTGGGACGTGCACTATCGCTTCCGCTGCCAGCATGGCCATACCTTCACCAAATGCCTCGCCGGCTTGGTGGCCGCCATGATGCCGACCTGCTCGCAGTGCGTGCAAGTCGGTCGCACGGCGGAGTTGCACGCCCTTGCGCAAAAGGCTGGAGTGACCTGCTTGGAGTCCGAGTGGCTGGGAAATAACGTCAAGCATCGCTTTGCTTGTATGGCGGGGCACGTATGGGAGCGCAGTGGGAGACACGTTATGGACCACGCTGGTTGCCCGGTATGTGTCGATCGGCAGCGAATCGAGAATCGGTATCGCGCGGATGGACTGGAGCGTTTGCACGAGGCGGCGAAGCGTCGAGGCGGGAAGTGTCTGTCGGCGCACTACGAAGGCGTCGAACAGTTTTACACCTTTTGCTGCGCGGCCGGACATCAATGGTCGGCGCGAGGGAAGGCCGTATTGTCGAACAAGTGGTGCCGAAAATGTGCCGGTATCGAGCGCGGTATGAGGCGCCGTTACACGGACGGCCTTGCGCGTTTGCAAGGCATTGCGGCGAGCCATGGCGGCCAATGTCTGAGCGCAGCCTACGAGAGCGGCGCGGCGGTCTATCAGTTCCGCTGCGCGGCCGGCCATGAATGGGAGGCGCGCGGGCGCAAGGTGTTGAACGATAGTTGGTGCATGGCGTGTGTTTACGACGCCAAACGCCTGAGCCTCGAAATCGCACAGCAGGAGGCGGCCGAACGGGGCGGGCAATGTTTATCGACGCACTATGAAGGCGCCACGAAAAAAATGGAGTGGCTATGCCACCGGGGTCACGCATGGTGGGCTTCGCTCTCGAGCGTTCGTGCTGATCACTGGTGTCCGGAGTGTGCATGGCTGGACCGGGCTACCAGAAAGAAGACACGGTTCAAATATGATGCAGTCCCGGCACAGGATTGAGCTCCCCAAAACTTCACTTCCTGAACGGGACGCGTGTTCGGTCCGAATGCGGCATCTTTCGCGGGCACGCAACTCCTCAGTGTCGTGGCGCTTGTATCGCGCGCTTCTCCTTTCAACTCCCACTCAATCGATACATTTATTCACGCGCGACGCCGCGCCACAATTGCCCACTTCCCGCGACATATAATCGCGCCCACTTTTAATACAGCGGGCTCTGAACATGTTCGATCTCACCGGCAAAGTGGCCGTCGTCACGGGCGGCACCAGCGGCATCGGGTTTGGCATTGCTAAAGGATTTTTACAATCTGGCGCGCGCGTCGTGTTGATCGGGCGCGATGCCGAACGCGGCGCGAAAGCCGTCGCCGCGCTCGACGCGCAAGACCACGCGATCTTCATCGCCGCCGATGTCACCGTGCGCGACGACTGTTTCGCCGCCATCGCGCAGACGGAAAAGCACTTCGGCCGCGTCGATATCCTCGTCAATAACGCGGGCATGAATATCCGCCGCGACGCCGAGCAGTACACGCATGCCGAGTGGGATCAGATCATCGCGACGAATCTGAGCAGCGCGTTCCATTGCTCGCAGGCCGCGCACGCCGCGTTTTTGCGCGCGAAGGGCGGCAAGATCGTCAATATCGGGTCGATGCTGTCGCTCTTCGGCACCACCTTCGCCGCCGGCTACGCCGCGAGCAAGGGCGGCATCGTGCAGTTGGGCCGGGCGCTTGCCGTCGAATGGGCGAACGACAATATTCAGGTCAACACGCTGCTGCCGGGCTGGATCGAAACCGAACTCACCGCCGAAGCCAAGCGCCTCTTCCCCGATCTCGAAGCTGGCATTCTGTCGCGCACGCCGCAGGCGCGCTGGGGCAAACCGGCCGACCTCGCGGGCATCGCCGTCGCGCTGTGTTCGAGCGCGTGCGACTTCATCACCGGCACGGCCATTCCCGTCGATGGCGGGTATTCCGTCCAGGGCTGATCCTCTTTTTATCACCACAGCAAAGCCAGTATGAAACTGTTGGACGACGCGTCTTCGCACGCGTCTTTTCGCATGAGCCGGCGTGGCTTCGTGTTGTCGTCGGTCGCGCTCGCGACGCTGGCGCTCGCGAAGCCGCAAGCCATCGTGTTCGCATCGGATGCGGACTTTCAGAGCGGTCCTTTCATGATCGTGTCGCGGCTCGTTTCCGCCGATGCGCTCGATCTTCGCACCGCGCAAGCGCTCTACGGCGCGCTCAGCAAGAAGACGAACTTCGACGCGAATCTGCGCGCGCTCGCCAATCTCGCCTCGGTGGCCGGAACGACCGTCGAGACGCTCGCCGCGCAACTCGATGCCACGCAGCAGCACGCATTGCGCGACACGCTCAATCAGGTCGTGTCGGCGTGGTATCTCGGCATCGTCGATAACAAGACTTACGCGTATCAGAGCGAGCTGATGTACCGGCCCACCGCCGATGTGCTCAGTCCGCCGAGCTACGCGCGCGGGCCCGCTGAGCTGGGCCACGTTCACTCCTCCGGCACAAGGCTCGTAAAAGCCGCCGTTATCGCTTACCTCGCTTCAGACCTCCGTATTACATGAGTGACACGTCTTATTCCGCCGACGTCGTGATCGTCGGCGCGGGTGTCGCGGGCAGTCTCGCCGCGCACGAACTTGCCTCGAGCGGCTTGTCCGTTCTGGTGCTCGATGCCGGTCCGCGCGTAACGCGCGGCGAAATCGTCGAGAATTTCCGCAATTCGCCCGCCACCACGCGCGCGCTGACCACGCCGTATCCGCCGAAGCCCTGGGCGCTCGCGCCTTTCTACGACGAAGCCGGCAACGCGCTCGACTATCTGCAGGTCGACGGCCCCGATGGCTACGCGTATCAGACCGACGATATGCGTCTGGTCGGCGGCACGACCTGGCATTGGGCCGGCTGCGCATGGCGTCATCTGCCGAACGATTTCCGTCTGAAGTCGCAATACGGCGTGGGCCGCGACTGGCCGATCGGCTATGACGATCTCGAGCCGTATTACTACCGCGCCGAAATGGAAATGGGCGTGTGCGGTCCCGATCCGTCGCGCGGCGGCGAAGACCTCGGTTCGCCGCGCAAGCAGCCGTATCCGATGGACAAGATGCTGCTGACGCCGCCGGTCGCGCACTCGCCGAAGCCGTCGCCAAGCACACGAACTATCGCGTCGTGCACGAGCCGGAAGCGCGCAATACGCGTCCCTACGATGGCCGTCCGACCTGCGCGGGCAACAACAACTGCATGCCGATCTGCCCGATCGGCGCGATGTACAACGGCATGCAGAGCGTCCTGAAAGCGGAGCGCGCGGGCGCACGCGTGATGGAAAACTCGGTGGTTTATCGCATCGAAACGGACGCGTCGAACAAGCAGGTCGTCGCGGTCCATTTCTACGATCCGCAGAAGGTCAGCCATCGCGTGACGGGCAAGACGTTCATCATCGCGGCGCATTCGATCGAAAGCGTGAAGCTGCTGCTCTTGTCGAAGGACGACAAGAACCCGAACGGCATCGCCAACAAGACCGATCAGGTCGGCCGCTGCATGATGGAGCACGCGGGCACCGAAGTGCAGTTCCTGAGCGCCGAATCCGTCTGGATGGGCATGGGACCGCAGCACAACGCCGCGATCGACAGCCTGCGCGACGGTCCGTGGCAGGGCGATATGGCCTCCGCGATCACGCGTATCGACGACAGCAATCAGACGCCCTACGTCACCGCCGATGCCCTTAAAAAAAAAAGGCCTCGTCGGCAAGTCGCTCGATCAGGCGATCCGTCATGGCGTCGCGCACAAGCTGGAACTGTCGACGCATCATTCGGTGCTGCCGAATCCGCAGAATCGCCTGACGCTCGACGCGAACAAGCGCGACATGCTCGGCATTCCCTATCCGAAGGTCTGGTACAGCATCGACGAGTACACGCGCAAGAGCGCGCGCCGCACCGTCGAGATGTACAACGACATCTTCAAGGCGATGGGCGCGACCGAGATCACCTATATCCCCGACGCGAACAATCCGCTGATGTTCGCCGCGCAGGACCATCCGATGGGCGGCGTGCTGATGGGCGACGATCCGAACACGTCGGTCTGCGATCGCGATTGCCGGTCGCACGAGCAGCGCAATCTGTATCTCGCGTCGAGCGCGGTGTTCGTCAACACGGGCACGGCCAATCCGACGCTGACGGTGGCGGCGCTGGCGCTGCGCATTGCGGACACGGTTCGCGACGAACTCAAGCGCGCTTAAGGGAGAGCAAACGATGAAGAACATTTTCCGCGTTTGCTCGGGGCTGTTGCTCGCCGCGTTCGTGTCGGGCGCGTTCGCGGCATCCGCCGACGATGCGCAACTGATCGCGCGTGGCCGCTATCTCGCGACCGCCGCCGATTGCGCCGGCTGTCACACGGCGCCGCAAGGCAAGCCGTTCGCGGGCGGCTACGGCATCGATTCGCCGTTCGGCCAGATCTGGTCGAGCAACATCACGCCGTCGAAGACGCAGGGTATCGGCGCGTATAGCGAGCGCGATTTCGCGCGCGCCGTGCGCGAGGGCGTCGATGCGAACGGCCGCCATCTGTATCCGGCGATGCCGTATCCGTCCTACGCCGGCATCGCCGACGACGACATGAAGGCGCTCTACGCGTACTTCATGCACGGCGTCGACGCCGTCGATACCGCGACGCCCGACACCACACTGCCGTTCCCGTTCAGCCAGCGCTGGCTGATGGCGGGATGGAATCTCGCGTTCGCCAACGGCAAGCCCTTCGTGCCCGATGCATCGAAAAGCGCGGCGTTCAATCGCGGCCATTATCTGGTGGAGGCGCTCGGCCATTGCGGCGCGTGTCATACGCCGCGCAACTTCGCGTTCGCGGAGAAGCCGTATCTGCCGCTCGCGGGTGGGCAGTTGGGCGCGTGGCAGACGCCGAACATCACGTCGGATCCGGTGAGCGGCATCGGCGGATGGACGCAGGCGGAACTCGTGCAGTATCTGCGCACGGGCACTGTGCCGGGCAAGGCGCAGGCGGCGGGCGGCATGGCCGAAGCGGTGCAGGCGAGTCTCCAGCATCTGAGCGACGACGATCTCAACGCCATCGCGACGTATCTGAAAGCGAGCAAGCCGGTGCGCAATCCGGTCGACGTGAAGCCCGCCTATGCATACGACGGCACGCATGCCGGCGGCTACGAAGCGGCGTTGCGCGCGACCAATCAGGGCATCGGCGTGAATTCGACGACGCCCGGCTTCATGAAGCTCACGACCGGCGCGCAGCTGTATAGCGGAAATTGCGCGAGCTGCCAGCCGAGCGGCGCGGGCACGAGCGATGGCGCGTTCCTGTCGCTGACGCACAACTCGACGCTCGGCCGCCACGACGCGGACAACCTCGTCATGGTGATCCTGAACGGTCTGCATATCCAGACGGGCAAGGACGATCGCCCGATGCCGGCCTTCGCCGACGATCTGAACGACGAGCCAGGTCGCGCAGATCGCCACGTTCGTGATGAGCGAGTACGGCAATCCCGACGTCAAGGTCGATGCGCAACGCGTGAAGGTGCTGCGCGCGGGCGGCGACAGTCCGGTCGACGGTCTCGGTTACGCGCTGATCGCGGCAGTGGTGATCGCGCTGCTGGCGATCTTTCTGATCGCGCGGTTGTGCAAGTGCAAACGCCGGCGCAAGTCGTCCTTCTGACGCGCTAGGTAGAAAGACAAAGGCCGTTCCGACATCCATCGGAACGGCCTTTTTTCATTCGATCGCCGGGCTTTTCAAGTGCGGCGTCCCAGCAGACTCGCGCCATACACCAGCGCCGCCAGCATCGTGATCCAGAAACTGGTCGGCCAATCGGTGTAATACGCGAGCGTCAGGCCGAGCCACGCCTGCCCGAGCGCGAACAGCGCCGCCAAGATCAGGCCGGACGACAGACGCGTCGTGACGTTTTGCGCGGCGGCGGCGGGGCCGACCATCAGCGCGAAGACCAGCAACACGCCGACGATCTGCGTGCACGCCGCCACCGCCAGCGCGGTGATCGCGAGAAACAGCACCGACACAAGCCGCAGCGACACGCCTTTGGCTTCCGCGAGTTCCGGCTGCAGCGACGCGAACATCAGCGGCCGCATGATGAACGCGAGCGCGCCGAGACTCACCACCGCGAGCCCGAGCAGCACGACCAGCGTCTCGTGATTGACGCCGAGCACGTTGCCGAACAGCAGCGCGGTTGCCTGCGTCGCGTAGGCGGTGAAGAAGTGCAGAAACAGCAAACCGAAGCCGAGCGACAGCGACAGGATCACGCCGATCGCGACATCGCGCCCGGACAGTTTCTCGCCGAGCGCGCCCATGCCGATGCCCGCCGCGAGCGTGAAGCCGACCATGCCCCACAGCGGCGGCAGGCCGAGCAGAACCGCGCCCGTCGCGCCCGTGAAGCCGACGTGCGAGAGCGCGTGACCGGCGAAAGTCTGTCCGCGCATCACCAGAAAATAGCCGACGATTCCCGACAGCACCGCGACGATCCCCGACGCCGCGAATGCGTTGACCATGAAGTCATATTCGAACATTGTGCTGTCTACTTGGCGTGACTGTGATGATGACCGTGGTCGTGCGCGTGACCATGATCGTGTTCATGCCTGTGATCGTGTTCCGCGCCTTCCTCGTGCGCGTGATCGAGCTTGTCGATTTCCACATCGCCCGACATCACGAAGATGCGGCCGTTCACGCGCATCACGTCGATGGGCGAGCCGTACAGCTTCGAGAGCACCGGCTTCGAGATGACTTCGTCGACGGTGCCGAGCGCCGCGCGCCCGTTGCCGAGATACAGCACGCGATCGAGCGAATTGAGCAGCGGATTGAGTTCGTGCGCCGAAAACAGCACGGTGATGTTCAGTTCCCGCTGCACGCGCCGCACCAGTTCGACGACGCCTGTCTGATGCCGCGGATCGAGGCTGATCAGCGGTTCGTCGAGCAGCAGCAGATGCGGTTCGCCGAGCAGACATTGCGCGAGCAACAGACGCTGACGCTCGCCGCCCGACAGTTCCGACAGCGGCCGCGCCGAAAGCTGCGTCGCGCCGACGAGTTCGAGCACGCGATCGACATCGGCGCGGATGCGCGCGTCGTGCATCGGCACGCCCCAGCGATGCCCGTCGGCGGCCATCGCGACGAAATCGCGGCCGAGCACGCGCCGGCCGGCAAGTCCGCTGCGAATCTGCGGCATATAGCCGATCGACGGATTGCCGCGCATCACCGCTTCGCCGTGCACGCGGATCGCGCCCGAGGCGACCGGCACGAGGCCGAGCAGCGCGCGCATCAGCGTGGTCTTGCCCGCGCCGTTCGGCCCGAGCACGCCGATGAACTCGCCGTTGTTCACGGTGAAACTCGCGTCGTTGAGAATCGCGCGGCCGCCGAGTTCCAGCGTCACGCGATCGACTTCGAGCGCGGCGGGTTCGGTGTGCGCGTGTCGGTTCATCGTTGCCATCCCTGCAGCGCGCCGGACAGCGAGTCGAGTTGCGAGCTCATCCATTGCTGATAGGTTTTGCCGGCGGGCAGCGTCTCCGTCACGCTGATGGTCGGCACATGCGCGTCCTTCGCGATGCCAAGCATGCGCTTGGTGAGCGCTTCCGTCGCCTGACTGTTATAGATGAGCACATGCACGCGACGCTCGCGCAGATCGTTCTCGAAAGCGGCGATATCCGTCGCGCTTGGTTCGGTCTCGTTCATCGCGGCCATCTGGAAGTGCATGTTGCGCATCTCGAAGCCGATCGCATCGGCCATATAGCCGAACACGGGTTCCGTCGCCGTCACCGGCACGCCGTGATAGCGCGCCTTTAACTGCGCGACGCTGGCGTCGATCGGCTTGAGCGAATCGAGGAACTTGGCGAGACGCGCGTCGTAATCGCTCTTGTGCGCCGGGTCCGTGCTCGCGAGATACGCGCTGATCGCTTTGGCCACGGTCGGCATGGTCGCCGGGTCATACCAGAGATGCGGGTTGTCGCCGGACTTCTTGCCGACGAGCTGCGCCGCGACGATCACCGTGCGCTTGTCGTTACTCTTCGATGCACCGAGCAGCTTGTCCATCCACGGATCGTAGTCCGCGCCGTTGTAGACGACCAGCGCCGCGTGCTGCAACGCGCGCGCGGTTTTCGGACTGGCTTCGAACAGATGCGGATCCTGATCCGGATTGCTGAGGATGCTCGTCACCTGCACGTGATCGCCGCCGAGTTGATGGATCACGTCGCCATAGAAGTTCTCCGCCGCGACCACCGGCACGCGCGCGGTTTGCGCGGACGCGGTTTGACACAAGCCGAATGCGAGGGCGAAGCAGGTCAGGACGTGCGCGAATTTCATCGGTTTCCTCGTGGTGAGGCACGGGCGTGCCATGTTGTGATGGAGCGTCAGGCGCCGTGCTGCTGCGCGCGATGCTTCTTCTGACAGTCGCTGCACAGGCCGCTCAGTTCGACGACCTGATGCCGCACCTGAAAGCCATGCGCGGGCGGACTCGCCGACAGCGACGACGCCACTTCGCGACCCTGTATCTCCAGCGTCGCGCCGCATTCGTCGCAGATCAGGAACTGGCTTTCGTGCGGTTTGCCGGCATCGCAGCAGGCGACGAAAGCATTCTTCGATTCGATGCGGTGGACCAGCCCGTTCTCCACCAGAAAATCCAGCGCGCGATAAACGGTGGTCGGCAGCACGCGCGTGCCGCGCTGCGGTTCCATCGCGTCGATGAGGTCGTAGGCGCCGATCGGCTTGTGCGCCTTCAGCACGAGTTCGTAGACCTGCCGGCGCAGCGGCGTGAGCGCGAGGCCGCGCTCGTCGGCGAGCGCTTCGGCGCGGGCGATCATGGTTTCGACGGATGCAGTCATGTCGGTTGGGCCGGCGCTCAGGCCGGCGAGTGCGTATGAGTTGAACGGTGCGGAGGCGGACGGGCCGCTCGCTGCACATCCGGCGATGATATAACGTATCACTCGAAAATGCACGGCGGGACAGGGAACGTGAGTTGCTCACGCGTTCGCCGAACGTGAATCTCTGCGCTCAGGCAACGCGCTGGCTTTGCGCGTCGCAGCATCAAAACCGCGTTTCCCCGCCTTGACATGAGCGCGCGCAACGCCGATCATTCGATCAACTAGAGAGTAATTGTTCATTCACAGAGCGTTCGCTCACATTGCGAACAGGTCACCGCCCGTAGTTGCGCGATAAATCGGAGACATCGGTGAAACTGAGAGACAAGGTAGCCATCATCACGGGCGCCGCCGGCGGCATCGGCGAAGCGGTTGCGCGGCGATATCTGGACGAAGGCGCGAAGCTCGTCGTCGTCGACGTGAAGGACGAAGGCGAGATCGCCAAGCGTTTCGAGGATGTCGCGGATCGCGTGCTGGCGCTGCGCGCCGACGTCACCAAGCGCGACGACATCGCGAATATCGTCGCGCGGACCGTCGAGCGTTTCGGCGGTATCGACATTCTGTTCAACAACGCGGCGCTGTTCGACATGCGCCCGATCCTCGACGAATCCTGGGATATCTACGACCGCCTGTTCGCGGTCAACGTCAAAGGCATGTTCTTCCTGATGCAGGCCGTCGCCCAGCGCATGGTCGAGCAGGGGCGCGGCGGCAAGATCGTCAATATGTCGTCGCAGGCGGGACGACGCGGCGAGGCGCTGGTGTCGCATTACTGCGCGACCAAGGCGGCGGTCATCAGCTACACGCAATCGGCGGCGCTGGCGCTCGCGAAAGAGCGCATCAACGTGAACGGCATCGCGCCGGGCGTCGTCGATACGCCGATGTGGGAACAGGTCGATGCCTTGTTCGCGCGCTACGAAAACCGCCCGCTCGGCGAGAAGAAGCGTCTGGTCGGCGAGGAAGTGCCGCTCGGCCGCATGGGTCTGCCCGCCGATCTGACGGGCGCGGCGCTGTTCCTCGCCTCGGCCGATTCGGATTACATTACCGCGCAGACGCTCAACGTCGACGGCGGCAACTGGATGAGCTGAAGACGACGGCGAGCGGCCCAAATGCGGCGATGCGGTGCGCTTTGGCGCTTGCGGCATCAAGCTCACCGTCTATATTGAAACGGCGTCACGGCGATTGAGGCACACACGGGGCCGGCGCGAGCAACATGGCATCCGTGTCAGGCACGCGGCGCAACCAGCGGATCAACGCATAAAGAAGGAAAAACACGCGACGTCCATCGCATCCATGAGGCAGCAAGCGGCACATACGGCGGTTGCGCACAAGCGCCGGTGCCAACAAAAAATGGAGACGCACCAAAATGAAACGTATCAAACAGATCGTCGGAGACACGCCGCGCGCGAAGATGGCGCTGACCGGGATGGCGGCATCCGTGCTCGCGGCCAGCGCCGCGTTCGTGCCGAACATCGGGGAAGCGGCGACCATCACCATTGCCACGCTGAATAATCCGGACGTCATCGAGCTGAAGAAGCTCTCGCCGGCGTTCGAGAAAGCCAATCCGGACATCAAGCTGAACTGGGTGATTCTCGAAGAAAACGTGCAGCGCCAGCGCGCCACGACCGATATCACCACCAACAGCGGCCAGTTCGACGTCATGACCATCGGCACGTATGAAGCGCCGCAGTGGGGCAAGCGCGGCTGGCTCTCGCCGATGACCAACCTGCCCGCGAACTACGATCTCGACGACGTCGTGAAGACCGCGCGCGACGGGCTCTCGTAGAACGGCACGCTGTTCGCGCTGCCGTTCTACGTCGAAAGCTCGATGACGTACTACCGCAAGGACCTGTTCTAGGCAGCCGGCCTGACGATGCCCGACGCGCCGACCTACGATCAGATCAAGCAGTTCGCCGACAAGCTCACCGACAAGGCCAAAGGCCAGTACGGCATCTGCCTGCGCGGCAAGGCGGGCTGGGGCGAGAACATGGCGTATGTGTCGACGGTCGTGAATACGTACGGCGGCGAGTGGTTCAACGAGAAGTGGCAGGCGCAGATCGACACGCCCGAATGGAAGAAGGCGGTCACGTTCTACTCCGATCTGCTGAAGAACGACGGCCCGCCGGGAGCCTCGTCGAACGGCTTCAACGAAAACCTGACGCTGATGTCCTCCGGCAAGTGCGCGATGTGGATCGACGCGACGGTTGCCGCCGGCATGCTGTACAACAAGGCGCAATCGCAGGTGGCCGACAAGATCGGCTTCGCCGCCGCGCCGGTCGCCGTGACGCCGAAGGGCTCGCATTGGCTGTGGTCGTGGTCGCTCGCCATTCCGAAGACCTCGAAGCAGCAGGACGCCGCGAAGAAGTTCGCCGCGTGGGCGACGTCGAAGGAATACATCGAGATGGTCGGCAAGGACGAAGGCTGGGCATCGGTGCCGCCGGGCACGCGTAAATCGACCTACGCCCGTCCCGAATATAAGCAGGCTGCACCGTTCGGCGACTTCGTGCTGAAGGCGATCGAAACCGCCGATCCGAACGACGCGACGCTGCACAAGGTGCCGTATAGCGGCATCCAGTTCGTCGGCATTCCGGAGTTCCAGTCCTTCGGCACGGTCGTCGGCCAGTCGATCGCGGGTGTCGTCGCGGGTCAGTCGACCGTCGATCAGGCGTTGAAGGCGGGCAATGCCGCGGCCGATCGCGCCGTGAAGCAGGCCGGCTATCAGAAGTAACGCATATAAGCAAATCCGCGTGGCACGGACCGCTCCGCAACGGGGCGGTCCCGAAGCATCATCATCGAGAGGTGGCACGATGAGTCAACTGAATCCCCCCATCACCGATCACCACATGGAGGAGTCCGCCGCCGAGCGCGACAAGCGGCGCGCGAAGTCGGTGCGCTGGCTGATCACGCCGTCGACCGGTCTCCTGTTCCTGTGGATGGCCATTCCGTTCGCGATGACGATCTGGTTTTCGTTCTCGCGATACAACCTGCTGAATCCCGATGTCAAAGGATTCGCGGGCCTCGACAACTTCCAGTTCCTCGTCACCGATCCGGCGTTCGGGCCGTCCATCGGGCATACGCTGACGCTGATTCTGTCCGTGCTCGTCATTACGGTCGTGGGCGGCGTGCTGCTGGCCGTGCTGTTCGACCGCAAATTCTTCGGGCAGGGCATCGCGCGGCTGCTGGTGATCGCGCCGTTCTTCGTCATGCCGACGGTGTCCGCGCTGATCTGGAAGAACATGATTCTTCACCCGGTGTACGGGCTGATCGCGCAACTGATGCGTTCGATGGGCATGCAGCCGATCGACTGGTTCGCGGAATATCCGCTGTTCGCGGTCATCGTGATCGTCGCGTGGCAATGGCTGCCGTTCGCCTTCCTGATTCTCTTCACGGCGATTCAGTCGCTCGATCAGGAGCAGAAGGAAGCGGCGCGCATCGACGGCGCGGGTCCGTTCTCGATGTTCTTCTTCATCACGCTGCCGCATTTGCGACGCGCCATTTCCGTTGTCGTGATGATGGAGACGATTTTCCTGCTGTCGATCTTCGCCGAAATCTATACGACGACCGGCGGCGGTCCGGGCACCGCGACGACCAATCTGTCGTACCTGATCTACGCGCTCGGCCTGCAACAGTTCGACGTCGGTCTCGCTTCGGCGGGCGGCATTCTCGCGGTGATTCTCGCGAACATCGTGGCGTTCTTCCTCGTGCGGATGCTCGCGAAGAACCTCAAGGGAGAGTTGGAATCATGAGCACACAACTCAGCAGTCAATCCGTCAACGCGCCGCCGCGCACCTCGGCGCTCGATCATGTGAAGAACATCGTGCCGGGCGTGGTCGCGTGGCTGGTGTCGATCCTTTTGTTCTTCCCGATCTTCTGGATGACGATCACCGCGTTCAAGACCGAGCAGCAGGCGTATTCGTCGTCGCTGTTCTTCACGCCGACGCTGGAAAGCTTCAAGGAAGTGTTCGCGCGCAGCAATTACTTCGGCTTCGCGTGGAATTCGGTGCTGATTTCGGTCGGCGTCACGGTGATCTGTCTGCTGCTCGCCGTGCCCTGCGCCTACGCAATGGCCTTCTTCCCGACGAAGAAAACGCAGTCCGTGCTGCTGTGGATGCTTTCCACGAAGATGATGCCGTCGGTCGGCGTGCTGGTGCCGATCTATCTCCTGTGGAAGAACACGGGTCTGCTGGACACGGTGTCGGGTCTGATCATCGTCTATACGCTGATCAACTTGCCGATCGCGGTGTGGATGGCCTTCACGTACTTCAACGAAGTGCCGAAGGACATTCTCGAAGCCGGCCGTATCGACGGCGCGACGACGTGGCAGGAAATCGTCTATCTGCTGATGCCGATGTCGCTGCCCGGACTCGCATCGACCGGACTGCTGTTGATCATCCTGTCGTGGAACGAGGCGTTCTGGTCGATCAACCTGTCGAGTTCGAATGCCGTGCCGCTGACGGTGTTCATCGCGTCGTATTCGAGTCCGGAAGGGCTGTTCTGGGCCAAGCTGTCGGCGGCGTCGCTGCTGGCGGTCGCGCCGATCCTGATCGTCGGCTGGGTCTCGCAGAAGCAGCTGGTCCGCGGTCTCACGTTTGGCGCGGTGAAGTGAGGGCGTGCACGTGACTCTTACTTCATCCCGAGACGCGAGCCTCGAAGATCGCCTGCTGATCTGCGATTGCGACGGCGTGCTGATCGACAGCGAAGCGGTGGCGGCGCACATGCTCGTCACCGAGCTCGAAGCGCTGTGGCCCGGCGTCGATGTCGAGCCGGTGCTGCTGCCGCTGCTCGGCCTGCGCATCGAAGCGGTGCTCGCGAGTGCCGCCGATACGGTCGGCCGCACGCTCACGCACGAGCAGGTCATTTCGATCCGCCGTGCCGTCGAAGTCGCGGCGATGCAGGCGCCGACGGTGCCGGGCATCGCGGAGGCGCTGGCGGCCGTGCCGTTCACCAAGGCTTGCGCGAGCAACAGTTTTTCGTCGTATGTGGAGAGCGTGCTGAACCGCACGGGCCTCGTGCGCTTCTTCGGCGAGCGGCGTTTCTGCGCCGATATGGTCGAGAACCCGAAGCCCGCGTCGGACGTGTACCTCGCGGCGGCGCGCGCGATGAAGGTCGATCCGCTGTGCTGTCTAGTCGTCGAAGACAGCGTGACGGGCGTGACGGCGGCGCGCGCGGCGGGCATGCAGGTGCTCGGTTTTATCGGCGGCGGACACGCGACGGACGGACAGATTCACACGCTCATGCGCGCGGGCGCGGAAGTGGTGTTCGACGATATGTCGCGTCTGCCGCAACTCGTCGAGCAATGGCTCGCGAACGCGGCGTTCGAAATCAGATAGCGGCGGCATCGACGTCGCACATCGTAGGGAGACACAATCATGGCTAGCCTGACACTGCGCAACATCAGCAAGCGTTACGAAGAAACCGAGGTGATGCGCAACATCAACCTCGATATCAACGACGGCGAGTTCGTCGTGTTCGTGGGCCCGTCGGGCTGCGGCAAGTCCACGCTGATGCGCATGATCGCGGGTCTGGAGGACATCAGCGGCGGCGATCTGATGATCGACAGCGCGCGCGTCAACGAACTGGCGCCCGCCAAGCGCGGCATCGCGATGGTGTTCCAGTCGTACGCGCTCTATCCGCACATGACGCTGTACGACAACATGGCGTTCGGCCTCAAGCTCGCGGGCGAGAAGAAGCCCGCCATCGACGCGGCCGTGAAGAACGCCGCGAAGATTCTGCACATCGACCACTTGCTGGACCGCAAGCCGAAGGCGCTCTCCGGCGGGCAGCGTCAGCGCGTGGCGATCAGCCGCGCGATCACGCGCAAGCCGAAAGTGTTCCTGTTCGACGAACCGCTGTCGAACCTCGACGCCGCGCTGCGCGTGAAGATGCGCCTCGAATTCGCGCGTCTGCACGACGATCTCAAGACGACGATGATCTACGTGACGCACGATCAGGTCGAAGCGATGACGCTGGCGGACAAGATCGTCGTGTTGTCGGCGGGAAATATCGAGCAGGTCGGCACGCCGAACGAGTTGTATCACGGGCCGGCGAACAAGTTCGTGGGCGGCTTTATCGGCTCGCCGAAGATGAATTTTCTGTCGGGCACCGTCGCGAACGTGCAGAGCGACGGCTTGATGGTGAAATACGCGACCGGCGAAACGCAACTGGTCGGCGTGCTGCCCGGCAACGCCAAAGTGGGCGATGCGGTGACGGTTGGCATCCGTCCGGAGCACTTGCAGCCGGATTCCGGCGGTTACGGCATCACGGTGACCACGACCACGGTCGAAACGCTCGGCGATGCCGCGTATCTCTACGCGGAATCGGACGTCGCGCCGGACGGTTTGATCTCGCGCATTCCGCCGCTGGAAAAGCATGCGCGCGGCACCAAGATCAAACTCGGCACGCAGCCGGATCACTGCCATCTGTTCAACGCGGAAGGGCAGGCGTTCCGTCGCAACGTGGTCGAGGCGTGGGCGCGCGACAATCCGGACAATCCGGTCGTGCGTCGGCAGGCGGCGAGCGCCTGAGTTGTTGTTTGAAGGCGCCGCGCCGGACGTGCGGCGCCTTCGTGCTTTATGAGTCTCGGCGCGACGGGCGATAATCGCCTTTCCCACCGAACGCGACGCCGCCATGCCCATCCTCAGCGAAATCTTCGTCTATCCGATCAAATCCTGCGCGGGCATCGCGCTGTCGCGTGCGGTGCTGCGCGAAACCGGCCTCGAATACGATCGCAACTGGATGGTGACCGATCCGTCGGGCGGCATGCTCACGCAGCGCACGCTGCCGCGCATGGCGCTGATCCGTACCGCGTTCGATGGCGACGATCTCCTGATCGACGCGCCCGGCATGCCGACGCTGCGCACGCCTTTGAATGCCGATGCGCTCGCAGGCGCTGCGCCCGTCCGCGCGACCGTCTGGCGCGACACCGTCGACGCGCTCGATACCGGCGACGCCAGCGCGAAATGGTTCACCGATTTTCTCGGCACGCCCGCGCGCCTCGCGCGGTTTCTGCCGTCGTATCGGCGCGTCGTCGACGAGACATGGACCGCGCCGCAGACCACCCACACGCGTTTCGCCGATGGTTTTCCGCTGCTGGTGATGGGACAGGCATCGCTCGACGATCTCAACGCGCGGCTCTCGACCAAGGGCGCCCGGGATTCCCGCGAACCGTTTTCGGCCGAATCTGGTGATCGGCGGGCTCGATGCGTACGAAGAGGATTTCGTCGGCGACATGCAGATCGGCGACGTGCAGTTGCGGCTGGTGAAGCTGTGCTCGCGCTGTCCGGTGCCGACGATCGATCAGGCGACCGGCGCGCCGCATCCCGACTGGCCGCACGAGCCGACCGACACGATGAGCACGTATCGCGCGAGCGAGCAGATGGACGGCAAGCTGACTTTTGGCAAGAACGCGGTGGTGGTGGGCGGCGAGGGCGTGGTGTTGGAAGTCGGTCAGGAAGTCGCGGCGGAACTCGACTTCTGAGCGCTTGCGTTTGAGTTTCAGCGGGGCGACGCGCTTGAAACCGCTTACGCGTCCAAAGCCGCCTTCGCGCACAACTCGTCCGTCACGAGCCCGGACAGCCACTGACCCTTGAGCGCGGAGATCACCGCATCGCGTTTGCGCTGACCGCCCGCGAAGCCGATGGTCGGGCGCTTCGGCGGCGTATCGAGTTTGAGGCTGGTCACGCGCGCGCCGGTTGTTGAGTGGACGCGCGCGCCTTGGGCGTCGATCGGCAGGCCGAGCCATTCGGCGACCGCGCCCGACTGCATCATTTCGTCGACTTCGCCGCGCGTGATGAAGCCGTCTTCGTGCAGCGGGCAATTCACGCCGATATTGCCGATACCGACGAACGCCACGTCCGCGCGATGCGCGAGTTCGTCGACGATCCTGTACAGACGGTGATTGGTCCACTGGGCGCGTTCGGCTTCGCTATCGGCCATGAGCGGCGCGGGCAGCATGAAGTGCTTGCCGCCGGTCTTTTCCGACAACTGCTGGGCGACGTCATAGCGATTCGACGAGCCATCCTGCGCGATCGCGCCGACCAGCGACACGAAACGATGCTGCGCGCGGTCGATCTGGCCGATCTGCGCGACGCAGGCCTTGAGCGTGCGGCCGCTGCCGATCGACACGATGAGCGGTTTCTCGTCGAGCAGATAGCGCTCCATGACTTGCGCGCCCGCGACCGCGAGCTTGCGATCGACCTGCTCGGCGGCATCGCCGTCGATGGGCACGACTTCGCACATCGTCAGTCCGTAGCGGTCGCTGAGTTGCTTGGCGAGCGACAGACAATTGGCGATGCGGTGATCCACCCGGACGCGGATCAGGTTCTTTTCGACCGCGAACGCGACGAGGCGTTGCGCCACCGGACGCGAGATCTGCAGCTTTTCGGCGATCTCGTTTTGGGTGTCGCCGGCGACGTAGTACAGCCACGCTGCGCGGGTTGCTAGGTCGAGTTTTTCGGTTGACTTGGGCACTTTAGGTAGTTGTTGTGCTTGGTTCTGGTGTCGTGGGTTCTTGGTTCAGTAACCGCCTCCCCGGCGGTGGGGTTACTTTCTTTGCGGCGGCAAAGAAAGTAATCAAAGAAAGCCGCTGGCCGATCCTAAGTCCTTCACACCGGCCCCGGCACGGAACCTTAGACTTGGCACAGCAGTAGCAAGTGTCTTTACGGTGTGATCGCCTGCATGGTTCCCATGCGATCCGCGCTTTCTCGCCTACCTTGGTAACGGTCCCCTTCGGCATACTCCGGCCCGCTGCGCGGCCGGTGTAGGGCCGTTTGGGCAACCGGCGGTCAATTACCGAAACGACCTCGAATACGTTTTCGTTTTCTTGCTATTCGGCCCTACCTCGGTTTGCGCTTCGACGGAGTTCTAATGTTTTAGCGGGGCTACCTCGGCGTGCATTGCGTGATCATATGCTTTTTCATCGGAGCGCTAAACAAGGTAGGGCTGAATAACGAAAAAAGCGAGGACGTATTCAAGGTCGTTTCGCAAAACACCTGCCGGTTGCCCAAACGGCCCCAAACCGGCCGCGCAGCAGGCCGGAGCAAGCCGAAGGGGACCGATACGGAAGTAGGTGAGGGAGAACGAATCGCATGGGAACCCGTGTCCGGACGCGCCACGAGGTCACTCGCTACTGCAGTGCCAAGTCGCTAGTGCTGTGCCGCGGCCGGCCAAGAAGGTGCTTAGGATCGGCCAGCGGCTTTCTTTGGTTACTTTCTTTGCCGCCGCAAAGAAAGTAACCCCTCCGCCGGGGGAGGCGGCTACTGCAAAAGAAAGCATGACAACGTAAGTTCAAGCCAACCGAGGCCGCGCCGGATCGAACAAAGGCCGAACGTGCTGATACAACTCGCGAAACCCTTTCAAGCGCGAGCGCAACAGCTCGTGCCGCGCAGAGTCCGGCGTGAACTCCTGCTTGATAGCGGGCTTGGCGAGCACAACAGCGGGATCGCCGCCCGCAGCGAGCCAACCAAGCCGCGCAGCGCCAAGCGCCGCACCAGTTTCGCCACCACCATGCGTACGAGTAGGCGTATCGAACGCATCGGCGAACATCTGCGCCCAGTAAGCACTCCGTGCGCCGCCGCCCAGCATCGACAACGCCCGCGCCTGCGTACCGGCGGATTCGAGCGCATCGAGACCATCGGTCAGGGAAAGCGTCACGCCTTCAAGCACCGAATAGCCGAGCAACGCGCGATCGGTCGCATGCGTCATCCCAAAGAACACGCCCTGCGCGTAAGGATCGTTGTGTGGCGTGAGCTCGCCGCTCAGATACGGCAGAAACAGTGGCGCGGACTGCAGCACATCGGCGGGCAGGGCTTCGATTTCGGCGAGCAGCGTCGGCTCGTCGGTCGAGGTCAGCTTGCACACCCAGCGCAGACAGCTCGCCGCCGACAACACCACGCTCATCTGATGCCAGCGATCCGGAATCGCGTGGCAGAACGCATGCACCGCCGACGCCGGATTCGGCCGGAAGCGATCGCCGATCACGCACAGCCCGCCCGATGTGCCCAGCGACAGGAAGCCGTCGCCCGGATCGGTCGCGCCGATGCCCACCGCGCTCGCCGCATTGTCGCCGCCGCCCGCCGCGACGATCACGTCTTGGCGCAAGCCGAATTCGCGCGCGAGTTCCGGCAAGAGCGTGCCCGACGGCGCGCTGCCCTCCGCCAGCGACGGCATCTGCTGACGCGCCATGCCGCAGGCGGCGAGCAGTTCGTCGGACCAGTCGCGGCGCGCGACATCGAGCCAGAGCGTGCCGGCGGCGTCCGACGGATCGGAGACCTTGGTGCCGGTCAGATGCATCCGCAGATAATCCTTCGGCAGCAGCATGCACGCCGTCTGACGGAAGATGTCCGGCTCGTTGTGCGCGACCCACAGCAGCTTCGGCGCGGTGAAGCCGGGCATCGCCAGATTGCCGGCGATCGCGTGCAGATTCGGCGCGCGCTCATACAACTCGGCGTATTCCTTGTCGCTGCGCATGTCGTTCCAGAGGATCGCGGGACGCAGCACGCGATCGCTGGAATCGAGCAGCACCGCGCCGTGCATCTGTCCGGACAGGCCGATGCCGCGAATCTGCGCGAATTCATCGGGGAATTTCGCGCGCAACGCGAAGAGGGCGGCGCGCGTGCCTTCCCACCAGTCGAGCGGATTCTGTTCGGACCAGCGCGGCTTCGGGCGCGAGACAGTGAACGGCGTGCCCGCCGTGCCGATGACGCTGCCGTCGCTCGCGAGCAGCAGCACTTTCACTTCGGAGGAGCCGAGGTCGATGCCTAAGTACATGAACGAACCCTTGATCGTTACCGGCCGGACGACATCGCGGCGCGGCGGAATACGGGAGGATGCATCAGAACGAACGCGCTAATTTAACGCCACGCGCGACGCCGCGCCAATGGGCACTAGTCCCGAGCGGCGCGGCGTGGGTTCGTCAGCGGATTGTCGTGCGAGCGGCTCAAGGCCGGTTCGCGAGCCACGCATCGACCCGCGCGATGGCCGCGCGCATCACGCGTTCGAGGCCTTCGGTCTGCGCCATGCCGCTCCAGAGGAGCTTGTCGCTCGTGAATGCCTTGATGGGATCAGGCGCGTTGAAAAAGCCGTGCGCGACGTTGGCATCCATCACGCCGTCCTGATACGTGTACGGCAGTTTGCCGTGATGCCAGCGCTCCAGGAAGCGGAAGAACAGCGCGGGCAGAATCGCGGTCGCGTTCGGATCGACATTGCGCGCGAAGCATTCCGACAGCGTCGGCGCGATGAAGCCGGGAATCTTCGAAAAGCCGTTGGCCGCGACGCGCTGATTCGTGTCCTTGATATACGGATTGCTGAAACGATCGAGCACGACGTCGCGATAATCGGCGAGATCGAGCGGGCTGGGCGTGAGGCACGGAATCACGTCTTCGGTGACGTAGGCATCGGCGAGCGCGGATTTCCATGTCGTTGGTGCCTTCGTCGATGTACTGCAAACCGACCAGCGTCCCCGCCCACGCGATGCAGCTATGGCTCGCGTTGAGCACGCGGATTTTCGCTTCTTCATACGCGTGCACGGAGTCGACCATCTCCGCGCCGACCTTTTCCCACGCGGGACGTCCGGCGATAAACTTGTCCTCGATCACCCACTGGATGAACTTCTCGCCCATGATCGGCGAGCGATCGTCGAAGCCGGTCGCGGCCTTCACGCGCTCGGCGACATCGGGCGTCGGACGCGGCTTGATGCGATCGACCATCGCGTTCGGACACGACGTATTATTGGCGAGCATCCAGTCGCGCAGACCGGTTTCGCCGCGCAGTTCGAGGAATTGCAGCATGCCGCGCTTGAAGCGATCGCCGTTGCTGCGCAGGTTGTCGCAGTTTTGCAGCGACACCTTGCCCGCACCGTTCTTCATGCGCGCGGCGAGGATCGCGGCGATCGCGCCGTAGATGGTGGTGCGGCCGCCTTTGAGGTCGGCGGCGAGATCGGGATTGGCGGTGTCGAGCTTGTCGTGCTCGTCGAGGTAATAGCCGCCTTCGGTGACGGTGAAGGAGACAATCTTCGTCGACGGATCCGCGCCGACGGCGACGAGCGCGTCGAGATCGGCGGACCAGGGCACGACTTTTTTGATCGATCGGATGGTTTCGTATTCGCGCTCGCCTTTGGGCGTGACGGTTTCGAGCGTGTACTCGCCGTTCTGCGCGGCGAGTGCTTCGAGCACGGCGTTCATATCGCCGCGGATATTGCCGACGGCGAGCGACCAGCTCGTGTCGCCCGTCTCGATCAGCCGATGGAGGTACCACGCCTGATGCGCGCGATGAAAAGACCCGGCGCCGATATGCAGGATCACGTTGGCGCTCTTGCTGGCTTCGTTGTTCATGTCTCTGTCTCCTCCTCTTTTGATGGGTGGTGCCTTTTTGTTTGCGCTTTTTGAGCTATTTGAGCAATTGATCGCGCTGTGGGCTTATGATCGTATTCGGGTTGGGGAATGTCAAGGTGGGTTTTGCTTACGCGGTTCGCTCGCGTTTTCGAGGTTTTTGCCGCTGCGTGAGGGCCTGTATGGGGTCGTTGCTTTGCAGCATTTCTTTTTATTGGGGGTTTCCCGGACGGCGGTTTTTTTAGGTGGTCGGTTAACCATAGGTCATAAATCTTTGCCTCGTTCGAGCTGTGTTCTTCGCTTCGTTTATTGCAGTAACCGCCTCCCCGGCGGAGGGGTTACTTTCTTTGCGGCGGCAAAGAAAGTAACCAAAGAAAGCCGCTTGTCCGATCCTAAGCACCTTCTTGAGCGGTCCCGGCACAGGACTTTCTACTTGGCACAGCAGTAGCGAGTGTTCTCGCCGTGTGTCCGGGCGCTGGTTCCCATGCGATTTGTGCTTTCTCGCCTAACTTGGTAACGGTCCCCTGCGGCTTACTCCGGCCCGCTTGCGCGGCCGGTTTAGGTACGTATGAGCAACCGGCAGGTAATTTCGGAAACGACCTCGCACGCGGCATCGTTTTGATTGCTATTCGGCCCTACCTTGGTTGGCACTTCGACCAAGAAATGAGTGCTCGCAATGCAACGCACTCCAAATCAAATTGAAAATGATGCTCAAACTTGAACTCACACATTGAGGTCTCGCGAAGCGAGAGAAGGCACAACAAGCATGAGGAAGGTCGCGTCATGCATGCGCGGACGAACGGGATGGACGTGGTCGCGTTGCTGCGTGTATTGACCGAGAGTGCGTGCCGCTATCGAAGCACTAACCGTGGTAGGGCCGAATAGCGAAGAAACCGATGAGGCATTCGAGGTCGTTTCGCTGAAGACCTGCCGGTGGCCTGTACGGCCCTAAACCGGCCGCACAGCGGGCCGGAGTAAGCCGAAGGGGACCGTTACCGTGGCGGGCGAGAAAGCGCTGATCGCATGGGAACCATCGCCCGGACACACGGTGAAGACACTCGCTACTGCTGTGCCAAATAGAAAGTCCTGTGCCGGGGCCGCTCAAGAAGGTGCTTAGGATCGGACAAGCGGCTTTCTTTGGTCACTTTCTTTGCCGCCGCAAAGAAAGTGACCCCACCGCCGGGGAGGCGGTTACTGCAAAAACCGAAGCCAACAATACCCAACACAAAAACCGCTAACGTCCAAAGGTGTGTGAATCAAACACCGACCCCTGCACAAAATGCACATCAAACAGCTGAAGCGCATTGAACTGCGCCTCATCGGAAACATTAGAAAAAATAAGCGGCATCTTGAGCCGATGCGCATAGGCGACCAGATGCTTGACGACAGAATCCCTGAGTGCCGCCCCCGCATCCATCTTGACGAAATCTAGCCGCGCCATATCGGACACGGCCATGATCTGCCCGGCATTGGGCAAATTCCCCGCGACCTTGAAGCCATACCGCTGATAGCTCTTGGTGAGATACCCGAGAAAGGTCTTGTGCGCCACCGCCGCCGCCGGCAACTCGATCACGACACGTGAAGGATTCATCCCGAACTCGAGCAGCACCGAAGAAAAATGCAGCCCGTGGTCATACTTCACGCTCTTGAGCAATCGCTCGTGCACGCGCAAAAATAGCAAACCGGTCCGATGCGGCCCGAAGAAATTGAACGCATGCAGCGCCCGCGATAACCGATCGAGCGCCACCAGCTCGCGATCGTCCTGCGTCTGCGCGAACGGATCGTGAGGCGCGTCGCCTTCGATCAGCGTGATCGCCTGGACGCCCAACTCGTCGCCGAACTGTTCGGCACTCTCCGGCGATGCACTCAACACTTGCGGAAAACTGTGCGTGCCGACATCGAAGATCGGCTCGTACGCGCTCGCAATCGTCATCTCGCCGTACCGCGCGATCGCCTCGTGTGCGTGCGCGCCTTCGCCCAGCGAGATATGCGCACCGAGAAACGGATGTTCCCGCGCGCGGGTGACGAGTTCAGGCAAGGACGGGGAGAGCATGGAGTTCGTTGGTGGCGCGTGGGTTCGTTCTGAAAGCGATGGTAGCAGCGCGCAACATCGCGCCATCCACCAAATCCACATATTGATATGCCCGGCCGATGCCGTCGATTAAGGGTTTACGATCTATTTCATTATACGTAATTCATTTTACCATCCGTAAAACGCTTCTGTTCGAGGACTTCCGATATGTCATCGTTCGATACCCACACGGACGCCGCCCGGCACTATCAATCCGGCTTCGCCAACGATTTCGCCACCGAAGCGCTGCCCGGCGCGCTGCCGATCGGCCGCAATTCGCCGCAACGCGCCGCCTACGGCCTGTACACCGAGCAGATTTCCGGCACCGCCTTCACCGCGCCGCGCGCACACAACCGGCGCTCGTGGCTGTATCGCATCCGGCCGGCGGCCGTGCATCAGCCGTTCACGCAGATGCCGGCCGAGCGCACGCGCGCCAGACTCGTCGCCAATTTCGCCGATGTTCCGCCCACGCCGCCGAATCAGATGCGCTGGGATCCGCTGCCGATGCCAACCGCGCCGACCGATTTCATCGACGGTTGGGTGACGATGGCCGGCAACGGCGCCGCCGAGTCGATGAATGGTTGCGCGATCCATCTCTACGCCGCCAATCGGCCGATGCAGGACCGCTTCTTCTACGACGCCGACGGCGAGTTGCTGATCGTCCCGCAACACGGACGGCTCGCGATCCGCACCAAACTCGGCAATCTCGATGTCGGGCCGTTCGAGATCGCGGTGATTCCGCGCGGCGTGCGTTTCGCCGTCACGCTGCCAGACGGCGAAGCGCGCGGGTATATCTGCGAGAACTTCGGCGCGTTGTTGCAGTTGCCCGACCTCGGGCCGATCGGCTCGAACGGTCTCGCCAATCCGCGCGATTTACTCACGCCGCATGCCGCGTTCGAAGACCGCGAGGGCGATTTCGAACTCGTCGCCAAGCTGAACGGCGTGCTGTGGCGCGCGGATATCGGCCATTCGCCGCTCGATGTCGTCGCGTGGCACGGCAATTACGCGCCGTACAAGTACGATCTGCGCCACTTCAACACGATCGGTTCCATCAGCTACGACCATCCCGATCCGTCGATCTTCCTCGTGCTGCAATCGCCGAGCGATACGCCGGGCGTCGACAGCATCGACTTCGTGATCTTTCCGCCGCGCTGGCTCGCCGCCGAAGACACCTTCCGTCCGCCCTGGTTTCATCGCAACGTCGCGAGCGAGTTCATGGGCCTCGTGCACGGCGTCTACGACGCGAAGGCCGAAGGCTTTCTGCCCGGCGGTTCGAGTCTGCACAACTGTATGTCGGGCCACGGGCCGGATGCGGACACTTTCCGGAAGGCATCGAACAGCGATACGTCGAAGCCCGCCAAAGTCGGCGACACACTCGCCTTTATGTTCGAGACACGCACGCTGATCAGACCGACACAGTTCGCGCTCGAATCCGCACAGTTGCAAGCGAACTATCACACCTGCTGGCAGGGCCTGACCAAACACTTCAACCCGGAGCAACGATGAACGACGCGCTCGCCGCCACGCGCTTGCCCACGCTCAAAAGCTGGCTCGATTCCGCCAACGATCCCGCCGGCGACTTCCCGATCCAGAACCTGCCGTTCGGCATCTTCAGCGACGACGTGAACCCGCAGCCGCGCGCGGGAGTGGCGATCGGCGACTGGATCGTCGATCTGTCGATGCTCGAACGCGCGCGCCTGCTGAACGCGCACGGCACCTTCGATGCACCGCGCCTCAACGATTTCATCGCGCTGGGCCGCGAGAAATGGCGCGAGGTGCGTATCGCGCTGTCGTGGCTGCTCGCGCACGACGACGCCACGCTGCGCGACGACGCCGATCTGCGCCGCCGCGCGCTCGTTCCGCGCCCCGATGCGTCGTTGTATCTGCCGGTCGAGATTCCGGGCTACACGGATTTCTATTCGTCGAAGGAACATGCGACCAACGTCGGCTCGATGTTTCGCGATCCGAAGAACGCGCTGCTGCCGAACTGGTCGGAAATGCCGATCGGCTACAACGGGCGCGCGTCGTCGGTGGTGGTGAGCGGCACGCCGGTGCGCCGGCCGAACGGCCAGTTGAAGCTGCCGAGCGACGATCGCCCGATGTTCGGCGCGTGCCGCAAGTTGGATATCGAACTGGAGACGGGCTTCGTCATCGGGCGCGGCAATGCGCTCGGCGAGCCGATCGCGTGCGCGGATGCCGAAGCGCATATCTTCGGCATGGTGCTGCTCAACGACTGGAGCGCGCGCGATATCCAGCAGTGGGAATACGTGCCGCTCGGGCCGTTCAACTCCAAGGGTTTCGCGACGACGATCTCGCCGTGGATCGTCACGCTCGACGCGCTCGAACCGTTCCGCACCGCGACGCCCGCGCAGGATCCGCAGCCGCTCGACTATCTGCGTCACGACGGCGAGCACGCGTTCGATATCGAACTGGAAGTGTCCTTGCGTCCGGAAGGCGCGCGCCGCGCGACGACCCTTTCCCGCACCAATTTCAAGCTCATGTACTGGTCGATGGCGCAGCAACTCGCGCATCACACGGTATCGGGCTGCAACACGCGCGTGGGCGATCTGATGGGTTCGGGCACGATCAGCGGCCCGACGCCGGACGCGTGCGGCAGCCTGCTCGAAGCCACCTGGAACGGTCAGCGTCCGCTGCAACTGGAAGAGGGCGGCGAGCGCGCGTTCCTTCAGGACGGCGATGAAATCACCTTGCGCGGATGGTGTCAGGGCGACGGATATCGGATCGGATTCGGCGCGTGCGCGGGGCATATCCTCGCGGCGCGCGACTAAACGGCATCGAAGGAACGGACATGACGAGAGAGACAACGATCGACGTCGAACGCGCGCTCGCAGAAGCGCATCGACCGGGTTTTCAGTGGATGCTGCTGGTGATCTGCGGGCTGTGCCTCGTGATCGACGGCTTCGACGCGCAGGCGATGGGTTACGTCGCGCTCGCCGTCATCGCGGACTGGCACGTATCGAAGGCCGCGCTCGGGCCGGTGTTCAGCGCGAGCCTGTTCGGCATGCTGCTCGGCGCGCTCGGCCTGTCGGTGCTGATCGGCTCGATGCTGTTCTTCGGCCTGTCGATGCTCGCCACCGCCTTCACCCACGATCTCACCGTGCTCGCCGTGCTGCGCTTCGTGACCGGCTTGGGCCTCGGCTGCATCATGCCGAACGCGATGGCGCTGGTCGGCGAGTTCTCGACGCCCGAACATCGCGTCAAACGGATGATGCTCGTGTCGTGCGGCTTCACGCTCGGCGCGGCGCTCGGCGGTTTCCTGAGCGCCGCGCTGATTCCGGCGTTCGGCTGGCGCTCGGTGTTCTGGGTCGGCGGCGCGGTGCCGCTGCTGCTCGCGTTCGCGATGATCGTCGCGTTGCCCGAATCGCTGCAATTTCTCGTCCTTTCTGGCCGCCTCGTTGAGCCATGCGGCCACGCAAGATGCGTCGGTCGTCGGGGTCAACCTGCGCGGATATGGCGGCGTTGCGGCTGCAGAACAGGATACGAAACTCAGCGAGCTGGCGCGCTACGGGGTGCAGACGATCCGCGAGGGATTTCCTTCACGCGCCCAGACGCAATTCGACCGCTTCATCATCGAGGCCTATCGGCGCGGCATCGGCACGGTCGCCATTATCTATCCGACGCTTGGAGGAACGCAGCAACATACCAGCGACGTTGATGTCACGGTGGGTCGGCGGTGGCGGGTTCCCGCACTCATCGACGCTGATCCGGCCGGGTTCAGAGCGGCATTTACCGCACAGCTCGCCGCCCTTGAGAATGCGAGGGTGAGGCTGACTGCCTTCGAGATCGGCAACGAGTTCAATACCGTCGGTTACAACGCCGATTTTCCGGCGCATGGCACGGGGCGCGTGCTAGTGTTCCGTCCCAGAAATAACTTTACATAACCGAGCCACTTTCTGAAGGATGGAATCGGCGGTTGCGGTCCAGACAAATGGACGGTTGTGCTGGTTGTAGCGTGCGACATAGCGCTCGATGC
>NZ_LFJJ01000066.1 GCF_001189365.1 Candidatus Burkholderia verschuerenii
TTCGACTCATCTTGATCGCTTACGCAAAAGATGAGATGTAAACACATTTCTTCAAATGTGAACAGAGCCATACAGTGCCGGGGCCGCTCAAGAAAGTGCTTAGGATCGGACAGCGGCTTTCTTTGGTCACTTTCTTTGCCGCCGCAAAGAAAGTGACCCCTCCGCCGGGGAGGCGGCTACTGAATAACCAACCCATCAAACCGCAACAGAACCCTAAGCAGCCAAAGACTTCCGCAAAGCCGTCCGCGAAGCAGGAAACCGGACAATAAACGTACTCCCCCGTCCAACTTCGCTCTTAACATCAAGCTCAGCATGATGCCGCTGCAAAACGTGCTTGACGATAGCAAGCCCGAGCCCGGTGCCACCAGTGTCACGTGAACGACTCCGATCGACCCGATAAAACCGCTCGGTAAGCCGAGGAATATGCTCCGCGGGAATCCCCAGTCCACTATCCCGCACGATAAAAACCGCCCGCTCATTCTGCCGCTGCCACGACACGTCGATCGCGCCGCCATCGGGCGTATAACGCACCGCATTAGTGACGAGATTCCCGAGCGCACTGACGACCTCGGTCTCCACTCCAGCCACAGTCAACGAATCGTCGTTGTGAAACAAAATGCTGTGCCGTCCATTGGAAAGCGAATGCGCATCGTCCTCGAGATGACGAAGCACCGCCCGCATATCGAGCAACTCGTCGCCCGGCGGACGCATATCGCCTTCGAGATTCGCCAGCACCAGCAGATCGCGCACGATGTTCTGCATCCGCGCGGCCTGCTGCTCCATCATGTCGAGATAGCGCATGCGGTCTTCCTCGTCGAGCGACAGTTCGCGCATCGTTTCGAGAAAGCCCGACAGCACCGTCAACGGCGTCTTCAGTTCGTGCGATACGTTGGCCACGAAATCGCGCCGCATCGAATCGGTGCGTTCGAGTTCGGTGATATCCTGAGTGAGCACCAGCTTGCGGTTATCGCCGTAAGGAAACACCTGCACCGATACCGTCCGCTGACGGTTCGCGCCCATGCCGCGCATTACGAGCATTTCCTCGTAATGCTGCGAGTTCAGATAGCGGATGAAGTCCGGCTGACGCACCAGATGCGTGATGTGCTGACGCAGATCGCGCTTGGCGTCGAGCCCGAAGTGCTTTTCGGCGATGGCATTGCACCACTCGATCTGATCGTGATCGTCGAGCATCGCCACGCCGTTCGGCGACGCCTGAATCGCCTGAATGAAGCGCGAATGCTGCTGCTCGACCTGGCGCACCTGCGCATGCCAGCGCTTCGCGAGCTTATGCAGCCGATAGTAGATTTCGCCCCAGACGCCGAGCGCGCTCGGCACTTCGCCGTAGACGGGCGCTTCGAGCAGACGCCTGAGACGTTGTGTGTGATAGGTGCTGAAGAAGCTCTGCAGCACCAGCATGAACACCGCGAAGGCGAGCGCCGTGCGCACGCCGATGAATGCCGCGATCGCGACGCAAAAAGCCGCGAGCAGCACGAGGGACACGATGGACCGCGTCCAGATGACGTTCATGTTGTCGGAAGCTCTGCGTTACGTTGATGCGGCACCAGCACGCGATGACGAATACGGCAGCGTTCAAACGACATCAGGCACTTTTTGCAAGACGGTAGCCGCTGCCGCGCACCGTTTCGATCATAGCATCGCAGCCCGCCGGCTTGAGCGCGGCGCGCAGACGCTTGATATGCACATCGACCGTGCGCTCTTCGACGAACACATGATCGCCCCACACCTGATCCAGCAACTGCGTGCGGCTGTGCACGCGCTCCGGATGCGTCATGAAGAAATGCAGCAGACGGAATTCCGTCGGACCGAGATCGAGCTTGATATCGTTGCCCGAATGGCTCGCGGCCACGCGATGCGTCGCCGGATCGAGACGCAATCCGTTGATCTCGACCACGTCTTCCGTCAGCTGCGGCGCGCGGCGGCGCAACACCGCCTTGATGCGCGCCATCAGTTCCTTCGGCGAGAACGGCTTGGTGACGTAGTCGTCCGCGCCGATCTCAAGACCCAGCACCTTGTCCTGCTCATCGCCGCGCGCGGTCAGCATGATGATCGGGATGTGCTTCGTGCGTTCGTTGTTGCGGAGTTCGCGCGCGAATGCGATGCCGGACTTGCCCGGCAGCATCCAGTCCAGCAGCACGAGATCGGGCAGCACGTCGCTGATCAGGTTTTGCGCCTGTTCGGCGTTGTACGCCCGAATGGGGCAATGTCCCGCATGCTGGAGATTCACCGAGATCAGTTCGGAGATCGCGGGTTCGTCTTCAATGACGAGGATACTGCTGGGCATCGGCACCTCTTGACCTTTTTGCTAATAAATAACGACTGCGCCGATCAACTCAGCGCTTCGCGTTCGAGCTGATCGCGCGAGATATGCCGCACGTCGGTGCCCTTGACGATGTAAATGATGAACTCCGCGATGTTCTTCGCGTGATCGCCGATGCGCTCCACCGCCTTCGCGATGAACAGATAGTCGAGGCCCGCCGAAATGGTGCGCGGGTCTTCCATCATGTACGTCACGAGCTTGCGCACGAAGGCGCGGAATTCATCGTCGATGGCCTTGTCGTCGCGCACGATCTGCGCGGCCGCGACCGTGTCCAGACGCGCGAATGCATCCAGCGCGCGGCGCAGGATCGACACTGCCATGTCGCCGGCGAGGCGAATTTCGGCGATATTCACCGTGCGGCCCGCGCCGTCTTCGTTGATGCGCTTCACGCGCTTGGCGATCTTTTCCGCTTCGTCGCCGGCGCGCTCAAGGTTCGTGATGGTCTTCGAGATCGCCATCAGCAAGCGCAGATCGCGTGCGGCCGGCTGGCGGCGCGCGATGATGTTGCTGCACTCTTCGTCGATCTCGACTTCCATGCGGTTCAACTGCGCCTCGGCGGTAATCACCTGATCCGCGATGCCCATGTCGAACTCGTTCAACGCCTGCATCGCCGCGATGATCTGCGACTCGACCAGACCGCCCATTTCCAGCACTTTCGACGACACCGCGTTGAGATCTGCGTCGAACTGGCTCGAGAGATGTTTATCGGACATATGTGCTCCTTAAGCCTGTGTACTTCACTTCACCTGACTGACGATCAGCCAAAACGGCCCGTGATGTAGTCTTCCGTCTCCTTGCGAGCCGGCTTGATGAAGATCTTTTCGGTATCGCCGAATTCGATCAACTCACCAAGATACATATAAGCAGTGTAGTCCGAACAACGTGCGGCCTGTTGCATGTTGTGCGTCACGATCACGACCGTGTAATCGCTCTTCAATTCGGCGATCAGCTCTTCGATGCGGCCCGTCGAAATCGGGTCGAGCGCCGAGCACGGTTCGTCCAGCAGCAGCACTTCCGGACGGATCGCGATGCCGCGCGCGATACACAGACGCTGCTGCTGACCGCCCGACAGACCGTAGCCGCTCTGCTGCAGCTTGTCCTTCACTTCGGTCCACAGCGCCGCTTTCGTCAGCGCCCATTCCACGCGATCGTCCATTTCCGAGCGCGACAGCTGCTCGAACATCTTCACGCCGAACGCGATGTTGTCGTAGATCGACATCGGGAACGGCGTCGGCTTCTGGAACACCATGCCGACGCGCGCGCGCAGGAGCGAGATGTCCTTCGTCGTATCGAGCAGATTGGCGCCGTCCATCAGGATTTCGCCTTCCGCGCGCTGCTCCGGATAGAGCGCGAACATCTTGTTGAAGGTGCGCAGGAGCGTGGACTTGCCGCAACCCGACGGTCCGATGAAGGCCGTGACCTTCTTCTCCGGAATGCGCAGGTTGATGTTCTTCAGCGCGTGATACTTGTTGTAGAAGAAGTTGAGGTTCTTCACCTCGATCTTCGGCTTGATGGAATCCGCCGGCTGCGCGCCGTGGGTCAGGCGCACGCTGCCCGGAACCGGACCGCGTTCGACCGGCGTTTCTTGGTGGTTGACACCACTTTCGACCATATTCATGGAATCACTCCGCCCTTATTTCTTCGAGAAGATCGCGCGCGCCAGGATATTCAGACCCAGCACGCCGAGCGTAATCAGGAACACACCGGCCCACGCGAGCGATTGCCACTGCGGGAACGGACTCATCGCGAACTTGTAGATCGTGACCGGCAGGTTCGCCACCGGCTGATTCAGGTCCCACGAGAAAAATTGATTCGACAACGCGGTGAACAGCAACGGCGCGGTTTCGCCCGCGATACGCGCCACCGCCAGCAGCACGCCCGTCACGATTCCGCCGACCGACGCCTTCAGCGTGATCGACATGATCATCTTCCACTTCGGCGTGCCGAGTGCGAAGGCGGCTTCGCGCAGCGCGTTCGGCACCAGCTTCAGCATGTTCTCGGTCGTGCGGATCACGATCGGAATCTGCAGCAGCGCCAGCGCAATCACGCCGGCCCAGCCCGAGAAGCGGCCCATCTTCGCGACCACGATCGCATAGACAAACAGGCCGATCACGATCGACGGCGCCGACAGCAGAATGTCGTTGATGAAGCGCGTCACGCTCGCGAGCCAGCGCTTCTGACCGTATTCGGCAAGATACACGCCCGCCAGAATGCCGAGCGGCGTGCCGACAAAGGTGCCGATCACGACCAGCATCAGCGAGCCGACGATCGCGTTGGCCAGACCGCCGCCATCGGTGTTCGGCGGCGGCGTCGACTGCGTGAACAGATCGATCGACAAACCGCCGATGCCGAGCTTGAGCGTCGTGTACAGAATCCAGACGAGCCAGATCAGACCGAAGGCCATCGCGGCGAGCGACAGCGTCAGCGCAACCGCGTTGGTGCCGCGGCGACGGCTTTGCAGCTTGCGGCGCGTCGCTTCGACGCGCGCCGGATCCTGATTGAACGTAGCAGGACGACTCATTATTTCCGGCCCTCCCCGCGTTCCATGCGAATCAGCATGATCTTCGAAATCGCGAGCACGAAGAACGTGATCACGAACAGAATGAGACCGAGTTCCATCAGCGCGGACGTATGCAGACCCGGGCTCGCTTCGGCGAATTCGTTGGCGAGCGCGGACGTAATACTGTTACCCGGCGAGAACAGCGACACGTTGTCGAGCAGGTTCGTGTTGCCGATCACGAAGGTCACGGCCATCGTTTCGCCGAGCGCGCGGCCCAGACCCAGCATCACGCCGCCGATCACACCGGCGCGCGTATAGGGCAGCACGATCTTCCACATCACTTCCCAGGTCGTGCAGCCGATGCCGTACGCCGATTCCTTCAGCAGCACGGGCGTGACTTCGAACACGTCGCGCATCACCGAGGCGATGTACGGGATGATCATGATCGCGAGAATCACGCCGGCGGCCAGAATGCCGATACCGATCGGCGGCCCCTGGAAGAACATGCCGATCACCGGCACGCCGCCGAGCAGTTTGCCGAGCGGCTTCTCGAAGTATTCGGCGAAGATCGGCGCGAACACGAGCAGGCCCCACATACCGTAGACGATCGACGGAATCGCCGCGAGCAATTCGATGGCGACGCCCAGCGGACGGCGCAGCCACGCGGGCGAGAGTTCCGTCAGGAACAGCGCGATGCCGAAACTCACGGGCACGGCGATGACCAGCGCGATGATCGACGTCGCGATGGTGCCGTAGATCGGCACGAGCGCGCCGAACTCGTTGCTGGGCGGATCCCACTCCACGCGCCACAGAAAGCTCAGGCCGAATTTCTGAATGGTCGGCATCGACGCGACGAGGAGCGAGACGATGATGCCGCCGAGAAGAAACAGCGTGATGACGGCCGCCAGCCGCGTCACGCCACCGAAAATGAGGTCGCCCAGACGGCTCGGCGCGCGTTGGGTATGCGCTGCCGGCACGGCCGACGAGAGATTGATGTCCGACATGGGAGCCTTGGTTACGCTACGTGTCAGCAGACCGCGCGACAGACCTTTCGATCTGCCGTGCGGCTTTTGTCTACAGACTGCTTTTGTATGCTGCGTACTGGACTTCGCCCCGAACAGGCAGCTTAGAACAGTTTCAAATCAAACGTATTGCACTTACTGAGCGGCAACTGCCTTGCCCGATGCGTCCTTCACCTTCGCCGACCACTGCTTCTTGATTTCCGACACGACCGATTCCGGCAGCGAGATGTAGTCGAGGTCGTTGGCAGCCTGGCCGCCGTTCTTGAACGACCAGTCGAAGTACTTCAGCGTTTCCGCGCCTTGCGTCGGCTTCTCTTGCGTCGTGTGCAGCAGCACGAAGGTCGCGCCGACGATCGGCCATGCGTCCTTGCCCGGCTCGTTCGTCAGGATCTGGTAGAACGACTTCGACCAGTCCGCGCCCGCTGCGGCGGCCTTGAACGTGTCCGTCTTCGGCTCGACAACCGAACCCGACGAGTTCTTCATGTCGACGTAGGTCATCTTGTTTTGCTTCGCGTACGCCCACTCCACGTAGCCGATCGCGCCCGGCAGACGTTGCACGAATGCCGCGACACCGTCGTTACCCTTGCCGCCCGTGCCCGTCGGCCAGTTGACCGTCGAACCTTCGCCGACCTTCGACTTCCAGTCCGCGTTGACCTTCGACAGGTAGTTCGTCCAGATGAAGCTGGTGCCCGAACCGTCGGCGCGGCGAACCACGGCGATGTCGGTATCCGGCAGCTTGACCTTCGGGTTCAGCGCGCTGATTTCCGGGTCGTTCCACTTCTTGACCTTGCCGAGATAGATGTCGCCGAGCACTTGACCCGACAGCACGATTTCGCCGGCCTTCACGCCCGGAACGTTGACGACCGGCACCACGCCGCCGACCACCGTCGGGAACTGAAACAGGCCGTCCTTGGCGAGTTCGTCGTCCTTGAGTGGCGCGTCCGAACCTGCGAAGTCCACCGTCTTGGCGATGATCTGCTTGATACCGCCCGACGAGCCGATGCCTTGGTAGTTCACCTTGCCACCACCGCTCTTTTGGTAGGCGTCTGCCCACTTCGTGTAGATCGGGGCTGCGAAGGTGCTACCCGCGCCGGTGATGTCGGCTGCCTGTGCAGACATTGCGAAGACTGCACCAATCAGACCGGCCAGCGCGGTTTGCATCAATTTCATTCTTAATCTCCAGGGGTTGTGAGCGTGTGTGCGACACCGCGAAATATAGGCAGAGTCTGTGACAGTAATATGACTAATCGTGACGCAAACGTGTCAATCGTCTTACGGTACGTAAGTCGAACGACCGGCTCATTTGTCAAGGGATTTCCCGAATAAAAAAAGCGGGCCGAAGCCAGCTTTTAGCGAATGTGAAGGAATTCAGTAAACGCCTACGAAGTGACGTCTTTTACGACCTTTGCAATCGTTTCCGCGTGACGAACGGCGTCCTGTTGCGCCGCCGCTTCCACCATCACGCGCAAAACCGGTTCAGTTCCGGACGCGCGAATCAAGACCCGCCCGTGCGATTCGAGGGATTGCTCGGCTTGCTCGACGGCGCGACGAATTGCCTCACTCTTCTTCCAGTCTGCGCCCTTACTCATGCGGACATTGATCAGCGTCTGCGGGAACAGCGTGACGCCTTCGAGAATCTGCGCGAGCGACTTGCCGCTGCGCTGGATCGCCGCCAGCACCAGCAGCGCCGACACGATGCCGTCGCCGGTCGAATGGCGATCGAGCGACAAAATGTGGCCCGAGCCTTCCGCGCCGATTTCCCAGCCGTTCTCGACCAGCTTTTCGAGCACGTAACGATCGCCGACCGCCGCGCGCACGAACTGCACGCCGGCCTGCTTCAACGCGACTTCGACGGCCATGTTGGTCATCAGCGTGCCGACCGCGCCTTCCACATGGCCATCCGTCGCGATGCGATCCTTGACGAGCACGTAGAACAGTTCGTCGCCGTTGTAGAGACGTCCGGTGGAATCGACGATCTGCACGCGGTCTGCATCGCCGTCCAGCGCAATGCCGATATCCGCGCGATGTTCGTGCACCGCGCGCACGAGCGCATCCGGCGCGGTCGCGCCGACCTTGTCGTTGATATTGAAGCCGTTCGGCGACACGCCGATCGGCACGACTTCCGCGCCCAGTTCGTGGAACACATGCGGACCGACGTCGTACGCCGCGCCGTGCGCGCAGTCCAGCACGATGCGCATGCCGCGCAGATCGAAATTCGCCGGGAACGTGCTCTTGCAGAACTCGATGTAGCGGCCGCGCGCGTCATCGAGCCGTCGCGCCTTGCCGAGATGCTCGGACGGCGCGCATTCCATCGGCTCCTCGAGTTGCGCCTCGATCTGCAGTTCGACTTCGTCCGGCAGCTTGTTGCCATCGGCGGAGAAGAACTTGATGCCGTTGTCGTCGTAGGGATTGTGCGACGCGCTGATCACCACGCCCGCCGACAGCCGCAGCGCCCGCGTCAGATAGGCGACGCCGGGCGTCGGCATCGGGCCGGCCAGCATCACGTCGACGCCCGCCGCCGCGAAGCCCGATTCGAGCGCGGCCTCCAGCATGTAGCCGGACACGCGCGTGTCCTTGCCGATCAGCACGGTCGGCCGGCTGCCCTTCTTTCTCTCGCGGCCCGCGCCCGCGAGCACCTTGCCCGCCGCGTAGCCGAGTCTCAATACGAAATCCGGCGTGATGGGCGCGACGCCCACCCGGCCCCGGATGCCATCCGTTCCAAAATATCGACGTGCCATTATTCCTCGAACCTCCTCGCGGACTGATGGCGCTGTTGTAGGCCCGCGATCATGTTGTTGATGTTGCTTCCGGCGCGTGCGCCCCGCGCCGGAGCCCTGCTTCGAATTCTGTCGGATCAGCCCGGCAAGGCAGCGTCTCGCGTCGCTTGCCAGACTTTGAGTGCATCGACGGTTTCGGCGACATCGTGAACGCGGATGATGGCCGCGCCCCGCTCCGTCGCGCACACCGCCGCCGCGACGCTCGCCGCCACTCGTTCGCTTGCCGCGCGGCCCGTCACGGCGCCGAGCATCGACTTGCGCGACATTCCTGCCAGCAGCGCGTGATGCGTGCCGGCGGGACGCGTCGCGGTCAGATGCGCGAGCAAGGCGTAATTATGCGCGACTGTCTTACCAAAGCCGTAGCCCGGATCGAGACTCACGCGATCCGTGGCGATGCCGGCTCCCGTCATCGCCGCGAGGCGTTCGGCGAAGAACGTCCGCACATCGGCCACGACGTCTTCGTATACCGGCTCGTGGACCTGCATCGTGCGCGGTTCGCCGAGCATATGCATCACGCAAAGACCGCAGTCGCTGTTCTTCACGGCGTCCAGCGCGCCCGGCTGACGCATGCCCCAGATGTCGTTGATCATGTCCGCGCCCGCTTCCAGCGCGGCGCGCATGACGGCCGGCTCGTAGGTATCGACGGATAGTGGCACGTTCATCGCGCGCAATGCTTCGACGATCGGCACCACGCGTGCCAGTTCTTCATCGAGCGGAACGGGCGGCGCGCCGGGACGCGTCGATTCCCCGCCAATGTCGATCATATCGGCGCCGTCCGCGAGCATACGCTCTGCGCGCGCCAGCACGGCATCGCGCGACAGAAAACGACCACCGTCGGAGAAAGAATCGGGCGTGACGTTGAGAATGCCCATCACGAGCGGGCGTTCGAATGTCAGCGTGAAACGACCGCATCGCAGCGGCTGCGTCTGAAGGGGGGCGAGAGTCGGAGTGGTCAAGCGAGTCGTGCGAGAGGAAATGATGGAACGCGATGCGCGGCGCAATCGCACCGGAAGCTTAGGCCTCAAAGAAAAAATGGGCCGGTATGCGATGCACACCGGCCCATCCACTCAAGCTATATGACTCAGGCCGTAGCCGGCGCGCTGCCCGGCTTGACCTCGGTGCCGCCGCTGCTACCCGGAGGCGTGTCGCCCGACGGCGGCGGCAGGTTCTTCGGCGGACGCGGCGGACGCGGCGGACGATCCGACATGATGTCGCTGATCTGGTCTGCGTCGATGGTTTCCCATTCGAGCAGCGCCTTGGTCATGACTTCGACCTTCTCACGATTGTCTTCCAGCAGCTTGCGGGCGAGCGCATATTGCTCGTCGAGGATGCGGCGGATTTCCGCATCGACCTTCTGCTGCGTGGCTTCCGACACCGACTTCGCGCCCATCTTGCCGAACATGCCGTTGTCTTCTGTATCGACGTAGACCATCGTGCCGAGCACATCGGACATGCCGTAGCGCGTCACCATGTCGCGCGCCATTTTGGTCGCACGCTCGAAGTCGTTCGACGCACCGGTCGACATCGAGTTGAGGAACACTTCTTCCGCTGCACGGCCGCCGAACAGGATCGCGATTTCTTCCAGCATCTTGTCGCGATACAGATTCACGCGATCATGCTCCGGCAACTGCCACGTGACGCCCAAAGCCCAGCCGCGCGGCATGATCGTGACCTTGTGAACCGGATCGGCGTGCGGCAGCAACTTCGCTACGACCGCGTGACCCGACTCGTGATAAGCCGTGTTACGACGCTCTTCCTCGCGCATGACTGCCGATTTGCGCTCCGGACCCATGAAGATCTTGTCCTTCGCGTCTTCGAAGTCCTGCATTTCGACGATACGCTTGCCGCGACGCGCCGCGAACAGCGCGGCTTCGTTCACCAGATTGGCGAGGTCCGCCCCCGAGAAGCCCGGCGTGCCACGCGCGATAACCGATGCATCCACGTCGTTCGCGATCGGTACCTTGCGCAGGTGTACCTTCATGATGTGCTCGCGACCGCGGATATCCGGCAGACCGACATACACCTGACGGTCGAAACGGCCCGGACGCAGCAGCGCCTTGTCCAGCACGTCGGAACGGTTGGTCGCCGCGATCACGATGACGCCGGAATTCGCTTCGAAGCCATCCATTTCAACCAGCATCTGGTTCAGCGTCTGTTCGCGTTCGTCGTTACCGCCGCCCATGCCCGCGCCACGATGACGGCCGACCGCGTCGATTTCGTCGATGAACACGATGCAAGGCGCATGCTTCTTGGCTTGCTCGAACATGTCGCGAACGCGAGCCGCGCCCACGCCGACGAACATTTCCACGAAGTCCGAACCCGAAATGCTGAAGAACGGCACCTTCGCCTCGCCGGCGATGGCACGCGCCAGCAGCGTCTTACCCGTACCCGGAGGGCCAACCAGCAGCACGCCTCGCGGAATACGGCCGCCCAGCTTCTGGAATTTCTGCGGATCGCGCAGGAAGTCGACCAGTTCCGAGACTTCTTCCTTCGCTTCGTCGCAGCCCGCGACATCGGTAAAGTTGATTGCGTTATTGTTTTCGTCGATCAGCCGCGCACGCGACTTCCCGAACGAGAAGGCCCCGCCTTTGCCACCTCCCTGCATCTGCCTCATCATGTAAAACCAGAAACCGATGATCAGGATCGTCGGTCCGAGGTAATACAGCGCGGATACGAGGGCATTGGGTTCGTCGTCAGCCTTGCCGCTGACCTGAACGCCATATTTCATTAGATCGCCGACCATCCAGATGTCGCCGGGCGACACGATCTGGTACTTCTGGCCATCTGCCGGAGTAACCGTGAGATTGCGGCCCTGAACAGTCACGTTCTTGACCTTGCCGTTCTTCGCGTCGTCCATGAACTGAGAGTACGACACGCCTTCCTGAACGCGAGGCTTATCGAACTGCTTGAACACGGTGAACAGCACCAGTGCGATCACGAGCCACACTGCCGCCTTAGAAAACATATTGTTGTTCAAAGCACCACTCCTCACTCATAGACGGGCGCCTACATAATCCTTGCGACGCCACCAAAGCATTCTAATCCAGACCGCAAGCCCCTGCCATAAGCTTTATTTACTGCGTAAATAGCAGCAGACTCGCCATTCTTGGCATTTTCGGCGGAAGAATCGCCGTTATCCGCCAAAAAGCTTTAAACAGGTCCTTCGACCGGATGCTTGAGCCGCCGCCCGAGGATAAAAGTCTCGGACGACTTGTCCCGAGAAGCCTTGGGCTTGCGCGGCGCTACCACTTTGAACTGGTGCTTGAACTTCTCCACGATCTGGCTATAACCGCTGCCATGAAAACATTTGACTAGCAGCGCGCCATCCGGTTTCAGATGGTTTTGCGAGAACTCCAGCGCCAGATCGCACAGATGCTCGATGCGAGCCGCATCCGCGCTCGCCACTCCCGAGAGGTTGGGGGCCATGTCGGAAATAACAAGATCGACTTGACGCTCGCCGACGATTTCATCGAGTTTTTTCAGCACTTCGTCTTCGCGGAAGTCGCCCTGAATGAACGTCACGTCCGCGATCGGCTCCATCGGCAGGATATCCAGCGCGATGATCGTGCTGTCGATGCCGCCTTCGCGCTCGGCATGGCGCTTGACGCCCTGCGCGAGCTTGTTGCGCGCGTACTGGCTCCAGCTGCCCGGCGTCGAGCCGAGATCGACGATCACCATGCCCGGTTTGATGAGCTTGTCCTGGTCGTCGATTTCCTTCAGCTTGTACGCGGCGCGCGCGCGATAACCCTCGCGCTGCGCCATCTTCACGTAAGGATCGTTGATGTGGTCATGCAACCACGAATGATTAAATCGGTTCTTTGCCATTCAAACTGAACTCATGAGGCGCAACCGGAGATATCGGCGGATACGTCCGGTGCGGAATTTGCAGCATCGCGCGGCGCTTTTAGCGGATAATACGCGTCTTGTCGGCCGGATCGGCCCGTCCGGCGCTTGCGAGCGTCGATAATCGGCATCCGGCACATCTTGTTTTTTGCGGCGGTAAAGCGCGCGTGAATCATGCAGCGCATCCGTTCGGCGTCGGGAACACCACGCCGGTTACGACGTTCTTACGCAATCCACGGGTCGGTTCGGAACGACCTGTTCGGATCCATGCTCGGACCCACCCGCGCCGCCGCTATTTTAGTCGAGTCCTTTTACTTTCCATGCCAGCTCTCACACTCTCCCCTGCCCAGCGTGCCGACCTGCGATCGCAGGCTCATGCATTGAAGCCCGTCGTGCTCGTCGGCGCGGAGGGTCTCACCGACGCCGTGCTCAAGGAGATCGAAGTGCATCTCCACGCGCATCAGCTCATCAAGGTTCGCGTGTTCGGCGACGAACGCGAGGCCCGCGTCGCCGTCTACGACGAAATCTGCGACCGGTTCGATGCCGCGCCAATCCAGCACATCGGCAAGCTGCTGGTGATCTGGCGCCCGGAAGGCGCCGTTCCCGCGAAGAGCCGGACCACGCGCACCCGCAGCACGATGCCGCCGACCGCCGGCGAAACCGCCGACGACCGAACGGCCAAGGGCCGCGCACCGCGCGTCGTCAAGGCCGTGAAGATCACCCGCGACGGTCCGGCCTTCAAAAAGCCGAAGAAGCAGACCTTGCGCGTGCTCGGCAACGAACGCGTGGCCGCCGGCGGCAACGTCAAGCGCGCGGAGAAACGTCAGACGAGTTCGAAGCGCACGCACCAGGACGTCAAATGATCGAACGGCGCGCGCGCTTCTTTTGAAACGCGCGCGCCGTTTCGGCGACTCGGCACAGCGACAAAAGCGGGCAATCAGCTACGCGCGCGCTTCGCGGCCATCTTGGCGGACTTGCTCTTCGGCACGATTTTGCTCGGCACCGCGCCCGGCAAACGCCACACGAGCGCAAGGCCGAACAGAGATTCGATCAGATAGATCGCGCTCGACACACCATGCAGGATGCCGAACTGCTGCGCGTAAGGCGAGTTCGCGAGTTCGGTGCCGCTCTCTTGCGCGGCCACGCGCAGCGAGTTCATGAACGGCTGCAACGCGAAATATCCGACCAGCACGCACACCAGCATCACTGCGACGATCCACCGCACGCGCTTGTAGTCGACGATGCCGCTTTTCACGAAGCGATTGCCGATCAGGATAAGCGCGAGCGCGCTGATCATGCCGATGATCGCTTCGATACGAAACAGTTGCGCCGCCACCGTACCGGCATCGGTCGTGTTGGTCAGCGTGCTGAAAATCACCGGCGCGGCGATGAAGCCGAGGCTCAGCAGACTGCCGACCCACAGCATGGAAATGACGCGAAAGAGCCGATGTTCCATCAGACGTAGCGGACGGCGATGATTTCGTATTCGCGCGCGCCGCTCGGTGCCTGCACCGATGCCACGTCGCCTTCCGACTTCGAAATAAGCGCGCGCGCGATCGGCGAACTCACCGACACGCGGCCGTGATCGATATCGGCTTCGTCATCGCCGACGATCTGATAGGTGACCGTATCGCCCGATTCCAGATCTTCCAGCTCGACGGTCGCGCCGAACACCACGCGGCCATCTGCATCGACTGTCGTCGGGTCAATCACTTGTGCGCCGGCAAGCTTCGATTCGAGTTCAGCGATGCGGCCCTCGATAAAACCCTGCTTTTCCTTCGCCGCATCGTACTCGGCGTTTTCCGACAGATCACCTTGGGCACGCGCTTCCGCGATTGCGTTAATGACCGCCGGACGCTCGACGGCCTTCAGGCGTTGCAATTCGTCGCGCAGCAACTCCGCGCCGCGCTTCGTCAAAGGAATCGTGCTCATAGACAACCCACAAACAAAACTGCAATAAAAAAATTACCGCGGTTAAGCGCATCTCCCGCTGACGGGAGACGCCGCTTAACCGCGGCTCGTGATGCTTGGACCAGTAATCGAAGCCTTAGTTTAGGCGAGCATGCAGGCCTTGTAAATCGTAGACTTCCAAATCGCGCAGATAACGCAGACCTTCGACGGCCGCGCGCGCACCCGACATCGTCGTGTAGTACGTGACCTTGTTGGCTTGCGCGCTCATGCGGATCGAGCGCGAATCGGCGATGGCGGCACGCGTTTCGTCCACCGTGGTGAACACCAGCGCAATTTCACCATTTTTGATCATGTCGACGATATGCGGGCGGCCGTCCTTCACCTTGTTGACGATCTTCACCGGCACGCCTGCCGCTGAAATCGCGGCCGCCGTGCCCTTGGTCGCGACGATCGGATAGCCGAGTTCGTGCAGCATCTGCGCGACTTCGACGGCCTTCGGCTTGTCGGCGTCCATCACGGTCAGGAGCACCGTGCCCGATTCCGGCAGACGCGAACCCGCCGCGAGCTGCGACTTGAACAGCGCTTCGCCGAAGGTGCGGCCCACACCCATTACTTCGCCCGTCGAACGCATTTCAGGTCCGAGCACCGGATCGACCGCCGGGAATTTCACGAACGGAAACACCGCTTCCTTGACGCTGAAGTACGGCGGAATCACTTCCTTCGTGACGCCTTGCTCCACGAGCTTCTGACCGACCATCGCGCGCGCGGCGATCTTCGCGAGCGGCAGACCCGTCGCCTTCGACACGTAAGGCACCGTGCGCGATGCACGCGGATTCACTTCCAGCACGTAGATGATGTCCTTTTTCGAGCCATCTTCTTGCGGTACTTGCTGGATCGCGAACTGCACGTTCATCAGACCGACGACGTTCAGCGCCTTCGCCATTGCGGCAGTTTGTCGCTTCAACTCGTCGACGGTATCTTTCGACAGCGAGTACGGCGGCAGTGAGCACGCCGAATCGCCCGAGTGCACGCCCGCTTGCTCGATATGCTCCATCACGCCGCCGATGAACACGTCCGTGCCATCGGAGATGCAATCCACGTCGCATTCGATCGCGTCGTTCAGGAAGCGGTCGAGCAGCACCGGCGAATCGTTCGATACCTTCACGGCCTCGCGCATGTAGCGTTCGAGATCGCGCGGCTCGTGGACGATTTCCATCGCGCGACCGCCGAGCACGTAGGACGGCCGCACGACCAGCGGATAACCAATTTCTTCGGCGAGCTTCAGCGCTTCGTCTTCGGCGCGCGCCGTGCGATTCGGCGGCTGACGCAGATCGAGATCCTTGAGCAGCTTCTGGAAGCGCTCGCGATCTTCGGCGGCATCGATCATGTCCGGCGACGTGCCGATGATCGGCACACCGTTCGCTTCGAGATCGAGCGCGAGCTTCAGCGGCGTCTGACCGCCGTATTGCATGATCACGCCGACCGGCTTTTCCAGATCGACGATTTCGAGCACGTCTTCGAGCGTCAGCGATTCGAAGTACAGACGATCGGACGTGTCGTAGTCGGTCGAGACCGTTTCCGGGTTGCAGTTGACCATGATGGTTTCATAGCCGTCCTCGCGCATGGCGAGCGCGGCATGCACGCAGCAGTAGTCGAACTCGATGCCCTGCCCGATCCGGTTCGGACCGCCGCCCAACACCATGATCTTCTTCTTGTCGGTCGGATTCGCTTCGCACTCTTCTTCGTACGTCGAGTACATGTACGCCGTCTTCGTCGCGAACTCGGCGGCGCACGTGTCGACGCGCTTGTAGACCGGACGCACCTTCAGTTCGTGGCGCTTCTTGCGCACATCGTCCTGCTTCGAACCGGTCAGCTTGGCGAGACGCCGATCCGAAAAACCGCTCTTCTTCAGATACAGCATTTCGTCGCGCGTGAGGCTTGCGAGCGTGCGGCCTTCGAGCGCCTTTTCCTTCTGGATGATCTGTTCGATCTGCGCGAGGAACCACGGATCGATCGACGTTTCTTCGAAGATTTCTTCCATCGTCAGGCCGAGACGGAATGCATCGCCAAGATACCAGATGCGGTCCGGGCCCGGCTCGCCGATTTCGCGGATCACTTCGTCGCGGCTCGTGGTCTTTTCATCGAGACCGTCGACGCCGACTTCCAGACCGCGCAGCGCCTTCTGGAACGATTCCTGGAACGTGCGGCCCATCGCCATCACTTCGCCGACGGACTTCATCTGCGTGGTCAGACGCGAATCGGCTTCGCGGAATTTTTCGAACGCGAAACGCGGCACCTTCGTGACGACGTAGTCGATCGTCGGTTCGAACGATGCCGGCGTTTGTCCGCCGGTGATTTCGTTCTTGAGTTCGTCGAGCGTGTAGCCGCACGCGAGCTTCGCGGCAACCTTCGCGATCGGGAAACCCGTCGCCTTCGATGCCAACGCCGACGAACGCGACACACGCGGATTCATCTCGATGACGACCATGCGGCCGTCCTTCGGGTTGATCGCGAACTGCACGTTCGAGCCGCCCGTATCGACGCCGATCTCGCGCAAAACGGCGAGCGACGCGTTACGCAGCACTTGATATTCTTTATCGGTCAGCGTCTGCGCCGGCGCGACGGTGATCGAATCGCCGGTGTGCACGCCCATCGGGTCGAGGTTTTCGATCGAGCAGACGATGATGCAGTTGTCCGCGCGGTCGCGAACCACTTCCATCTCGTACTCTTTCCAGCCGAGCAGCGATTCTTCGATCAGCAGTTCGCGCGTCGGCGAAAGATCGAGACCGCGACGGCAAATCTCTTCGAACTCTTCCTTGTTGTACGCGATCCCACCGCCCGAGCCGCCCAGCGTAAACGACGGACGAATCACGGTCGGATAACCGCCGCTGCCCGTGGCTTCGGCAATCTGCGCCTGCACCGCGAGCGCTTCTTCCCACGAATGCGCGATGCCCGACTTGGCCGAACCGAGGCCGATCTTCGTCATCGCGTCCTTGAACTTCTGGCGGTCTTCCGCCTTGTCGATCGCTTCCGGCGATGCGCCGATCAACTCGACCACCTTGTACTTCTCCAGCACGCCGTGATGGAACAGATCGAGCGCGCAATTGAGCGCGGTCTGTCCGCCCATCGTCGGCAGGATCGCGTCGGGGCGCTCCTTCGCGATGGTGCGCTCGACCACTTCCCACGAGATCGGCTCGATATACGTGACGTCGGCCGTGTTCGGGTCGGTCATGATCGTCGCCGGATTGCTGTTGACGAGGATGACCTTGTAGCCTTCCTCGCGCAGCGCCTTACACGCCTGCGCGCCCGAATAATCGAACTCGCACGCCTGGCCGATGATGATCGGGCCCGCGCCGATGATGAGGATGCTTTTGATGTCTGTGCGCTTCGGCATAACTGTGCTCTGTATATTGGCGATGTTCTGTTCTTAGGCTGCGACCTTCTGCGCTTCCATCAACTTGATAAAGCGGTCGAACAGATACGCGATGTCGTGCGGGCCGGGCGACGCTTCCGGGTGACCCTGGAAGCAGAACGCGGGCTTGTCGGTCAGCGCGAAACCTTGCAGCGTGCCGTCGAACAGCGAGACGTGCGTGACCTTCGCGTTGGCGGGCAGCGTCGAGGCATCGACCGCGAAGCCGTGATTCTGCGACGTGATCACCACGCGGCCGTCTTCCATGTCCTTGACCGGATGATTCGCGCCGTGATGGCCGGTCTTCATCTTCATGGTCTTGGCGCCGACGGCAAGGCCCATGATCTGATGGCCGAGGCAGATGCCGAAGGTGGGAATGCCCTTCGGGATGAACTCGCGCGTCGCGGCGATCGCGTAGTCGCACGGTTCCGGATCGCCGGGGCCGTTCGACAGGAAAACGCCGTCCGGATTGAGCGCGAGCGCGTCAGCCGCCGTGGATTGCGCGGGCAGCACGGTGACGTGGCAGCCGCGTTCGGCCAGCATGCGCAGGATGTTGTACTTGACGCCGTAATCGAACGCGACGACGCGGAACTTCGGCGACTCCTGCTTGCCGTAGCCCTGGCCGAGACGCCATTCGGTCTGCGTCCACTCGTAGGACTGCTCGGTCGACACGACCTTGGCCAGGTCCATGCCCGCGAGACCGGGGAACGAGCGCGCAAGGCCGAGTGCTTTAGCTTCGTCATCGCTGCCGGCGAGAATGCAGCCGTTTTGCGCGCCCTTCTCGCGAAGGATTCGCGTGAGCTTGCGCGTATCGATGCCCGAGATCGCGACGACGCCTTGCGCTTTCAGATAATCGGACAGCGTTTGCTCGGAACGGAAGTTCGATGCGAGCACCGGCAGATCGCGGATGATCAGGCCGGCGGCATGGACTTTGGTGGCTTCGACATCTTCGGAATTGACGCCGTAGTTGCCGATATGCGGATAGGTCAGCGTGACGATCTGGCGGGCATAACTCGGATCAGTCAGGATTTCCTGATAGCCGGTGATGGCGGTGTTGAACACCACTTCGCCGATCGTCGAACCGGGCGCTCCGATCGATTGACCACGAAAGACCGTGCCGTCGGCAAGTGCGAGGAGTGCGGGGGAAAATGACGGCAACACGGGAAGCTCCTTGGGAACACCCTGTTACCGACCTGTCTGTCCGAAATTCAGGCTGAGCACCCGACGTACGATAACGCGGGTTTGCTTCGCGCGGTGGGCGGCGGGCGCGCAAGGCTCGCTTCGGTGGCGTCCCGCCCGCCCTTCGCGGATGCGATGGGCGCTATGACGGGGCGATCGGCGGCATGCGGCGCTGGCGGCTGAGCGCTGCTTACGAACGGTGTGGGGGGGTAGGCGCTAGGGTGCGGGTTGATATGCTTAAACGCTTTGAATTATAGCGTTAAAACGCCACATCCGCAAAGTTTGGGAACCGTCCGCTTGCGCCCGGGTCGCGATCGCCTGTGTTTCAGGACGCCGCGCTTTCGGGTTCGATACGCGCCTTGTGCAATACGCTGCTCGGCAGCACGTACCAGATCGCGCTCGCCACCTGCAACGCGATCAGCGCCGCCCACACCGTGATGTGCGCCGACGCCGGATAATGCCCGCCCTCCGCCGGCCAGAACGACAGCATCGCGCCGACGCCCACCTGGAAACCGAAAATCAGCAGGAAGATCACCAGCGTTAGCGTGGTGTTCACGCGCCCGATCATGTGCGCCGGAAAGTACTCCGACATCACCGCGTAGCTGAGGATGCCGGTGCCGCCGAACACGCCGTATGCCGCGAGCAGCAATTCGGCCGGCAACGGCACGCGGAGCACCATCAATAATTGCGTGGCGACGAACAGCGCCATGCCGCCGCCGCAGAACGCGTAGACCGACACGCCGCGCCGCTCCATGCCGCGCGCCGCCGCGCCGAAGTCGACGCAGCCGAGCATCATCGCGAAACCGAGCACGGAGACGAGCGCCGCCGCGTGCGCGGGCGTCAGGCTCATCGCATCGAGCAGATAGGGACGGATCCAGAGCGATTGCATCGCGTAGAACACGCCCTGCGTCACGACCGAAAACGACGCGATCTTCCAGAACGCCCCGCTCTTCAGAATGTGCCAGGTACCCTTAAACTGCGTGACGAGGTCCGCCTGATGATGTGTTTCCGTCCGGCGCGGCGCGAACAGCGCGATCGCCGCCGCGACGATTAGCGTGAACACGCCGAGCCCGACGCAGACTTCCCGCCACGTCGCGAGATGCAGAAGCGAGGCGAGCGGCGAGCCGACCACGACGCCGCCCAGACCGCCGACGGCCATCGTGAAACCGTTGATCAACGGCAGACGCGCCACCGGAAAATGCTGCGCCGACGCCTTGAACGCCGCGCTCAAACACACCGATACGCCCACGCCGATCAACAGTCGGCCGACCATCAACCCGGCCAAACTGTGCGCCGCGCCGAACGTCCAGATGCCGGCCGCCGCGAACAGCAACATGCCGGCCGTCACCCGCGTCGGCCCGAAATGGTCGAGCAACACGCCGACGGGAATCTGCGCAAGCGCAAAGCCGATGAAATACAGCGACGTAAGCAGGCCGAGATCGGCCGCGGACAAGCCGAGGTCGTGCGTGATCAGCGGCGCGAAGCCGAGATTGACGCCGCGAAAGACATGCGAAACGAAGTAGCCGGCGGCGAAAAGAAGAAAGACTCTCAGGCGAACGGAGGACGACATGCGATGGCGAGCACAGCGTGGATTTATTTTTTGAAACGCCAGTTTAACTGGCTCGCCAAATGAAAACGCCGTCACCTTGGTGACGGCGTGGAATAAGCGGGGATCGAGCGACCGCGCTTACTTCTTCTTGGACTTGGTGCTGGCGTGCGCGGGCGCCGCGGACTTGACCGCCTTTGCCGGCGCGGCCTTCGACGAATGCGACGCGCTCGACGCCGATACCTTGCTGACCTTGCCGGACGCCGCCTTGCCCTTCGACTTCGACGTCGGCACATGGGTGCCGATGCGCGACACACCGCCCGCCGACTTGCTCGACGCCGATACCGTCTCGACCCGCGCCGGACCCGGCTCGGCCCGCACCGCGCGACCGTACGGCACGTGCAGCACGACGACCTGCCCCGGCATGAACATCTCGCGATGCGTGCGGTTCCACGAGCGAATCTGCGCCACCGACACGTCGTAGCGATCCGCGAGCGTCGCGATGGACTGCTTGCGGCGCACGCGAATCAGCATCTTGCGCGTGTCCGGCACATCGCGTTCGACGGCAAGCATGGCGTTTTCGGCGACGTCGGCGCTGATGTCCTCGTCGTCGTCATCGGTACGCGGCACGACGATGGTCGAACCCGGCTTCAGTCGCATGCCCGCCGGAATGCGGTTCACCGACATCAGCGTGTCCGCGTCGACGCCGATCTTCTCGGCGATGGCCGCCGGACGCGCGCGCTCGGTGACCGTGTACGTGGTCCACGACGACAACGCACCCGAATACGCGCCGAGGTTCTTCTGGAACGTGGCGGCGTTGTCGAACGGCAGGAGAATTTGCGGGTTCGTCGCGCCGAGAATGACCGGCCGCGAGAACGACGGATTCAACGAGCGGAATTCTTCCACGCTCATGTTGGCGAGCTTCGCGGCCATCGTGACGTCGATATCGCGCGCCGTCGTCACCGTGACGAAGTACGGGTGATTCGGAATATCCGGCAGCGTGAGGCCGTACATCTGCGGATTGGCGACGATATTCTTCACCGCCTGCAGTTTCGGCCCGTAATTGCGCGTTTCGTTGGGCATGCGCAGACTTTCGTAGTCCGTCGGCAGCCCGGCCGCTTCGTTACGCGCGATGGCGCGCTGCACGTTGCCCTCGCCCCAGTTGTACGCGGCCAGCGCCAGATGCCAGTCGCCGAACATGTCGTGCAAACGCGAGAAATAGTCGAGCGCGGCGCTGGTCGAGGCCAGCACGTCGCGGCGCTCGTCCTGCCACATGTTCTGCTTGAGGTTGTAGTCGCGGCCCGTGCCCGGCACGAACTGCCACATACCGGCCGCCTTCGCGACCGACAGCGCCTGCGGGTTGTACGCCGACTCGATGAACGGCAGCAAGGCCAGTTCCGTCGGCATATGGCGCTGCTCGAGTTCCTCGACGATGTGATAGAGATACTTTTGCGAACGCCCCGTCATGCGCTCGACGTAGTCCGGGCGCTGCGCGTACCAGTTGACCTGCATGTCGACGAGATCGCTTTGCAGATCGGGAATCTGGAAGCCCGCGCGGATACGAGACCAGAGATCCGCCGAGCCGGCGAGCGCCGTGACGGGTGTCTTGTCTACGTTGATGGTTTCCTTGGCTGCGGCGGTGCGGCGAATGGTGTCGGCGACTTTTTGCTGCGAGGCTTCGGTGGGCGTGGCTGTATTGGGGAGTTGCGCTGTCGGACCCTGGCTGGCACAGGCGGCCAGCATCAGGACGGATAGCGCACTAAGTGTTAGTCGCATGAACGTCTCGGCATCCAAAGGATGATGCTTGGAAATTTGAAGCCGATGGTACGGAACCGCACTTAAGACGTCAATAAGAATGCACGCAAAAGCCCTGCAAAATCCGGCATCTAACGCGCATTCCTACGATTGGGATGAAGTTGACCACAAATTGATTCAGGTTAGCGGAACTTGTCTTTCCAACCGCTCATCAATGTGAACGCGGTCAGCCGGTCGCCGACGGGCTGGCTGAACTGCAGCGACAGCGCGCGCCGCACGATCGGCGCGTCGGTGCGCAAAAACGGATTGACCGCTTTTTCATGGCCGATGGTCGTAGGCAAAGTCGGCTTGCCCTCCGCACGCAGCGCCTCGGCGTCCTCGCGCCAGCGTTCCAGCGCCTCGTTGTGATGATCGCAGGCCAGCGCGAAACGGATGTTCGACAAGGTGTACTCGTGCGCGCAATGCACCTGCGTGGCTTCGGGCAACGCCTCGAGCGAATGCAGCATCTGCTCGGCCGTGCCTTCGAACAGACGCCCGCAGCCGCTGGCGAAGAGCGTGTCGCCGCAGAACAGATGCGGCGTGCCGGCCGGATCGCTCGCCTGAAAATACGCGATGTGACCGGCCGTATGCCACGGCACGTCGATCACCGTCAGGTCCATCGCGGGCGCTTCGATGTGCACCGCGTCGCCGCCGTTGAGCCGCTGCGTCAGATGGTCGATACGCTCGCCCGCCGGACCGTAGACGGGCACGCCGCCCTCGGCCTTTCGGCTATCGAGCAGCGCTTTCACGCCGCCGACGTGGTCGTTGTGGTGGTGCGTGAGTAAAATAGCGGTCAGCCGCCAACCACGTTCGGCGAGATAGGCTTCGACGGGCGCGGCATCGCCCGGATCGACCACGACGGCATTGCGCAAGTCGGACACGAGCCAGATGTAGTTGTCGTCGAACGCGGGAACAGGCACATATTCAAGCGCTTTCTGGGCAGGTGAATTCATAGCGATTCCTTGGGCCGCGAGGCCGGACGAAGCAAACCGAAGCACAATCTAACGCGGCAACCCGAACATGTCAGAGCGATCGATTATAGACTGGCCCGCCTGGACGAGCTCCGCGCCGGGGCGCTACGTGCTCGACTGGGAGCAGGCGCAGCTCGATCACGTCGTGTTGGACATTTTCGGCTATCACGCGCTGCAACTCGGCATGCCGCAACTCGACGGGCTGCGCGAAAACCGCATGACCGGCCGCGCCATCGTGCTCGATTCGGAGAGCGGCGCGAGCGCGCCCTACACGCTGCCGCGCGCGGCATCGCCGGGCGGCGCCCTGCCCGTCGCCAGCGCGCCGGAAGAACGCAGCACCGTCTGGTGCGATCTGCTCGACCTGCCGTTTGAGGCGCAGAGCGTCGATCTGCTGGTGCTGCCGCATACGCTGGAGTTTTCGCGCGATCCGCATCGGCTGTTGCGGGAAGCGGAACGCGTGCTCGTGCCCGAGGGGCAATTGATCATCCTCGGCTTCAATTCGCTGAGTTTGTGGGGCGCACGGCAGTCGCTCGGCAAGGTCGCCGGACGGCCGTTCGTGCCGGCGGCGCATGAAATGATCGCCTTTACGCGTATCAAGGACTGGATCAAACTGCTTGGCTTCGACCTTGAACGCGGACGCTTCGGCTGCTATCGTCCGCCGCTTCTCACGGACAAATGGCTGCAGCGCTATCGATTCATGGAACCGGCCGGCGATCGCTGGTGGCCCATTTTCGGCGCGGCCTACATGATCACGGCGGTGAAGCGCGTGCGCGGCATGCGGCTCATCGGTCCGCGCAAGCTCAAGAAACCCGCGCTCGCGCCCGGCCTCGCGCCGGTCGCCACTCCGCACACTCGCAACGAGATTGATGACTGAATCCGCATCGAACAAGGTAATCGACATCTACACGGATGGCGCCTGCAAGGGCAATCCCGGACCGGGTGGCTGGGGCGCGCTGCTGCGCTACGGCACGACCGAAAAGGAACTGTTCGGCGGCGAGCCCGCGACGACCAACAACCGCATGGAACTGATGGCGGTGATCGCCGCGCTCGAGGTGCTCAAACGCCCGTGCCAGGCCGTGATCCACACCGATTCGCAATATGTGCAGAAAGGCATCAGCGAATGGATCCACGGCTGGAAAAAGAAGAACTGGATGACCGCCGCCAAGACGCCCGTGAAGAACGCCGATCTCTGGAAGCGGCTGGACGCGCTCGTCGCGCAGCACCGCATCGAATGGCGCTGGGTCAAGGGCCACGCCGGGCATCCCGAAAACGAACGCGCCGATGCGCTCGCCAATCGCGGCGTGACATCGCTCGCGGAAGAAAACTAACGCAGATCAACACACCATGCGCCAACTCATCCTCGATACCGAAACCACCGGCCTGAATGCGCGGACGGGCGATCGGATCATCGAAATCGGCTGCGTCGAGCTGATCAACCGGCGGCTCACCGGCAACAACCTGCATATCTATGTGAATCCGGAACGCGACAGCGATCCGGGCGCGCTGGCCGTGCACGGACTGACGACCGAATTCCTGAGCGACAAACCGAAGTTCGGCGAGATCGCCGCGCAGTTGCGCGATTTCATCGCGGGCGCGGAGCTGATCATCCACAACGCGCCTTTCGACGTCGGCTTTCTGGATGTCGAATTCGGCATGCTCGGCCTGCCGAAGGTGGCCGAAACCTGCGCCGGCGTGATCGACTCGCTCGCGCAAGCGAAGCAGATGTTCCCTGGCAAGCGCAATTCGCTCGACGCGCTGTGCGACCGCTTCGGCATCAGCAACGCGCATCGCACGCTGCACGGCGCGCTGCTCGACTCGGAGTTGCTCGCCGAAGTCTATCTGTCGATGACGCGCGGTCAGGAAAGTCTCGTCATCGACATGCTGGGCGATCAACCGTCCGAAGGCTCGGTGTCGACGTCGCGCGTGGCGCTGGACGATCTCGAATTGACGGTGATCGTCGCGAGCGTCGACGAACTTGCCGCGCACGAAGCCGTGTTGAGCGACCTCGATAAAGCCATCAAGGGCACGAGCGTCTGGCGCACCGAACCATCGCCTGCCGAAGGCGATGCAGTCGCTGCATAATTTTTGCGGATTTGCTTAAAGAAGCTCTTTACGAAACCCGAAACGCCTGACATAATCTTGCCACCTTTTCGGGTGGTTAGCTCAGCGGTAGAGCACTGCCTTCACACGGCAGGGGTCACTGGTTCGATCCCAGTACTACCCACCAGAATTCTGGTGTTGGTAAAGACAAGCACCGAAGATTAAAAAGCCCAGGTCTCGCGACTTGGGCTTTTTTCATTTCCGCGCGTGAATATCCGCGATCGCTAAGACGCCCACGCGCCGCGCGCCATGCCGCTCGCGGCGATCACCATCAGCATCACGAGTCCGGCTTCGAGATCGCTCAGCCACGCAAAGCGCTTCGCGCGCGTGAGATCGATCGGACCGCCCTGCGCCAGCGCACCGCGCCAGCGAATCATCGCGAGCGCGGGCGAGACCTCTATCAACAGAATCACCACGAGCACGGTCATCTTCAAATGAAAAAGCGGCTCGTGCAGATAGTACGAGCCGCCCTTCTCGAAGCCGCCGAACGCGCGCATCACGCCGGTCACGACCAGCACGATCGCGGTGACGCCCCAGATCGTGTCCGAACGGAAGACGTCGCGCAGGCGCAGTTCGTTTGCCTGCACCGATTGCGTCGCATCCAGACGCCGCAGCGCGCGGGCGCGCGACAAGACGGCGTAGAGCGCGAAACCGAAAGCAAGCAGATGGAGCGCGGCCAGCAACCAGCGTGTCAGCATCCTTTCCTCCGATCGACGGCGCGACTGACTAGATCTGGCGAAGGCTGGAGTCGAGCGCCTTGGCCGCGTTGTGATCGCCGACGTTCGACAGCGGCGAGCGAAACACCGTGGTCCGATTGTGCCCTGCCGCGGCCGGGGAATTCCACTGCAATTCGATCTTCGGACGACGCGCGAACAAGCCGCGACGCGCATCGCCATCGGCGCGCAGAGTGGGCGTGGGCGGATCGGTCGCGGGCGAAAGCATGCCGGCCGACGGCGTATTCGCCGACGACGGTTCGGGCCACTTCACCGACAGTTCGCGCGCATCGTACTGACCGAGCTTGCGGCTTTCGGCCCACACGGTCGCGGTACGGCTGACGGGATCGAGGGAAATCGCATAGCGGCCGATCGAAAAGCGGCGCGCCGCGATATTCGTGCGCCGCCACAGCGCGCGCGGCCGGCAGATCCACACGACGAACGCATACAGCGCCGGTCCGACCAGCAGCCAGCCGTTGGTCTCGGCGAGCGCGTGCACGAAACGCCGCCAACCCGATGCCCACACGAACGCGCACACCGAAAACAGCGCGAAGCCGAACGCCAGCAACCCGAGAAAACGCAACGCCTGCCGCAACCATTGCGGCAGCGGATGCAACGGCCGTTCGCTGCGCGGCTTCACGCCCGGCAAAACGACCAGCAGAAAAATAAGGACGAGATTCACGCACGCCCACGGCGACGACGCCATCGCCTGAAGGGATGAAAAATAGCCCATTTGCGACATGGAGAACGCCCAACGCGCCGCCAGTACGAGGCCGATGGCTCGCAATGCGAAGACGGTGCCCGCGCCCGGCGCCGGGCTCGCGCTGATTTGCTTGGGTCTCGCCAAAGAAAACTCCTGTCTGCAGATCGTGCCTGCCGTCCGACTGTGTCCGACCACGCGTCGCGAACGGCGTTCCTGCTCCGCGTTCGACGACGACGGAGCCCGGTCATTATAGGGAGATTGCAAATAACGTCAGAGGTTTCCCGGCCGGCTACGCGGTCCAGCGCGCGAAACGCTACAGATATGTGCTATTACGACAACGCCCCGCGTGCCTTGAGGCGCGCGGGGCGTTGTTTTCATGTTAGGCGTCGATACGGCCGACGCGCGCGGGATTTAGCTCGCGTTGACTTCGCGCAGCACCGTGCGGCGCTTCTGGCGCAGCATTTTTTGTGCGCCCAGCATGGGCGCACTCTTGCGGGTGCAAGTCGCGCGGCAAGTTGACCACAGCGAGCGAAGTGAAGCGCAACTGCGGAAGGGCGACCGACCGTGGAGAGGAAGCGTGGAGCGAAA
>NZ_LFJJ01000067.1 GCF_001189365.1 Candidatus Burkholderia verschuerenii
GCGTAGTACACGGGCGGCGGCGGGGGCGGCGGCGCGACATACACCGGCTGCGGCGGCGCATAAATCGCGGCCGGAAAGCCGAAGCCGATACCGACGCTCACATGCGCGGACGCGTCGGCGCACACGGCGGCGAGCGCGATACCGGCAAGCGCGGTTGCAATCTTGATCGAAAATTTGATGCTGGCCATGTCGGCGCTCCTCGTGGGTCTGAGCAATTTAACGCGCGGGATTGCGTGCGCGTAGACAAGGCCGGTGTGACTTTCGTAAGCGGATGTAGTCGCGTCGGTAATTTCTTCGTGTTACGCGCGCTGCATCGCCCAGTCGATGGCGGCATCGAACAGGCGCAAGCCATCGGCGGAGAGATGCGTGAAGCTGTCGTTGCCGAGGAAGAACATCACGCGGCGCGCGGGCGCGAGCGACTCGTAGTCCATCGTCGTGCCTTTCTCGTAGGCAAAAATCGCGGCCTTGTCCGGCTCGCCGTAGATCGTCGCGATGATGCTCGCGCCCAGCCCCCGCTTGCCCCAACTCATGGCCGCCTGCTTGCGATAGACATTCGCGACGCCCGCCGCGAGGCCGCCGGAACACGCATGCGGCGCGTTGACGAGCCACAGGTAGCGTTCCTTCACGGTCTCGCCGAAGTCGACGTCGTGCCGCTTGCCGGTCATCGCGAAGTCGTCGAGCAGATCGTTTTCCCACGTCAGCAGCGGCACGGCGAGCGTGCGCCAGCCGGGCGCGACATCCTTCGATGACACCGTCGACGAGACGATCACCAGATCCGGCGTGCCGATCTCTCGCGGATGCACCGATTGATCCACCAGCCGCACCGCATGCCCGCGCGTTTGCAGATGCGCGGCGGCGGCACGATCGACGTCGATGTTCGGTCCGTTCATCTGCACGAGCATGGCAATATCGCGCGCGCCTTGCGAACGGGCTGTGCCGCTGAACAGCGCCGCGCCAATGATGGGCGTCTTCATTAAAGCGCGGCGACGCTTCGAGAATGCGTTCGATGTCATGGCTCAGAACTCCAGCGTGGTCAGCAGCGACACTTGCCGCGCATCGCCGATCGACACGAAATAGCGGTTCGCGCTCGACGGATAGTAGGTCTTGTCGAACATGTTCTTCACGTTCAGTTGAAACGACACATTGCGTTTGCCGATCTTCGTTTCATAAGTGGCGAAGGCATCGGCGACGAAATAAGAGGGCAGCGTAAAGCTATTGGCCGAATCGCCGGGACGACTGCCGACGTAATGGCCCGCCGCGCCCAGACGGAAATCGTCGCCGCCGAACAGCGTGCCGAAGTCGTACACCGCCGCCAGCGACGCTGTATGCTGCGGCACGTTCCACAAGCGCTTGCCCGCATAGAGCGGGTCTTCGGTGGTCTTCGCATCGAGGTATGCATAACTCGCGATCACGCTCCAATGCTCGCCGATCTGGCCCGACACATCGAGTTCGATACCGCGCGACCGTGCGCGGCCCGACGTGCGCCAGTCGGTGAGTTTGGTGGCGTCGTTGTACTGCGAGACGAGCACGTTCTTTTTGTCGATGTTGAACAGCGCGAGCGTGCCGGTCAGGCCCGACGGCATCGCGAGCTTCGCGCCGACTTCGTAGGCGGTGGCTTCTTCGGGCTGCACGGACGAATCGATGACCACGCCCGAACTCAGCGGCGCGATCGTCGATGTCGGCTTGAGCGATTGCGAATAGCTGCCGTAGAAAGAGAGCATCGGCGTCGCCTTATAGACGATGCCCGCGCGCGGCAGCCACTTGCCGCCGTCGATATCGGTATTCGCGACGAACGGGCGGCCCTTGCCCGCGACCTGCGAATACGACAGATAGCGCACGCCGCCCGACACGATCCACTTGTCCGTCAGATGCAGACTGTCCTGCATGAAGAACGAGCGATCGTGCAGCGTGTCGGTCTGATCGCTGTCGCTTGCGGAGATCGTGCTCGACGGGTTTTCGCGTCCGTAGACCGGGTTGATATAGCTGAACGTGTACTTCGTCGCCTGCCGCAGCAGATCGCGTCGATAGATACGGCGATACTCTTCATCGACTCCAACTTGCAGATCGTTGCGCAGACCCGCGACATTGAAGTGACCGTCGACATAGGCGATTGCGTAGCTGTCCGTGCTCAGCGCGCCGTGCGTCGCGTCGTTGCTGCGCGAAAGCGTGCCGGCCACATTGTTTACGCCTTGCACGCGCAGTTGATTCGCGTCGTAAGTCTCGCGGTTATAGCTGTAGCCGAAGTGCGCCTTCCAGTCCGCGTTGATCTGATGATCGACGCTCAGTTGCGCGAGATGCGACTCGCCCGTCATATTGTTGAACGGCTCGTCGAGGCGTTCGCGTGCGGATATGGCGAGCGGTTCGTTGGTGGTCGGATCGAGCGCCGTGCCGCGATCGAACGGATACAGAAACTTGCGATACTCGTACGACAGCACGACTTGCGTATCGCGTCCGTAATACGCAAGCGATGGCGCCACCAGCGTTTCGCGATGCTCGCCGAAATTACGCCAGTATTGCTCGTCCACATGATCGACGATAAACCGGTACGCCAGCCCCGTATCGCCGATCGGACCGGTCGTATCGAACGTGCCGCCCGCGCCGTTGCGGCCGTGGCCGTAGGTCGAGCCGTATGCCGAGATCGCGTGATATGGCGTGAGCATCGGCTGCTTGCTGACGACGTTGACCACGCCGCCCGGGTCCATGATGCCGTACAGAAGCGAGGTCGGTCCCTTGAGCACTTCGACGCTATCGGCGGCGGCGTTGAAGCCGCGTCCTTGCACGAGCGGCATGCCGTTGTGCATGATCGAGCCATCGCGATTGCCGCCGAAGCCGCGCTTGAGCATCGTGTCCTGCGTGCCCGCGAGCGTGTTGCCTTGCACGACGCCGCTGACGTTGGCGAGCGCATCGTCGAGATTGCGCGGACGTTGATCGCGCAAAACCTGCGCCGGCACGACGTTCACCGCTTGCGGCGTATCGAGCACGGGCGTGTCTGAGCGCGTGATGTTGGCTTCTTTCGACGCGCGATACGTGCCTGCTTTCAATGCGCTTGATGTCACGGTGACGGCGGGCAGCGTGGTATCGGATGCGCTCGGCGTCGCGGCTTCGATCAGCGTGAAGCTGCCGTCGTCCTGCGCTTGCGCATCGAGCCCGGTGCCCGCGAGCAGATGCGCGAGTGCATCGTTTATGCCGTATTCGCCTTGCAAGCCGCGACTCGCGCGATTCGCGGCGAGCGCGCTCGGAAACGACAGCAGAATGCCCGACTCGCGTCCGAAGCGATTCAGTGCGGCTTCGAGCGGCCCGGCGGGAATGTCGTAAGTCTTGCGCGACGACGCGCTCGATGCATCCGCCGCCGATGCATGCGCCGCGGGCAACGCCGCTGCGATCAACGCGCTCGCGGCCAGCGCGATCAAGCGCTTCTTGCTGCGCACTTCGTTCATGAAGTGCGATGTGGATGGTCCCATTTTCGATGGCTCAAGGAAGAAAGATGATGTGCTCTCATCTGACTTGTCCCGCGAGAATCGAAAACGGCTCACTCATCGGCAAAATAATTTTCAGGCGTTCGCCGGATGCACCGTCACCCAGTAACGTGTCATATAGTGCGATGCGCACCGGCAACGCGTGCGCGAGCGCGGCGAGCACGCGATCGGTATCGTCGAGCGGATAAGTGCCTGACAGACGCAAGTCCGCAATCGATGCATCGCAGCGGACCACACCGCGTCGATAGCGGCCGATTTCGGACAGAAAGTCCGCGAGCCGCATCGAACTCGCGACGATCAGGCCATCGGTCCACGCGGCATCGTCGGCTTTGAGCGCTTCGCGCGGCGCGATATGCTAACTGTCGAAGCGCACGCGTTCGCCTGCATGCAACACGATGGCGCGTTGCGGCGCATCGGCGGGTTCGACGCGCACCGCGCCCTCGAAGACATCGAGGCGCGTATTCGCCGCATCCTGACGCACGGAGAAACGCGTGCCAAGCGCTTCGAGAACGCCATGCGTCGTATCGACGAAGAAGCGGCGCGATGCCGTATCCGCGTGGCCGGTTTTGATCATGATCGCGCCTTGCACGAGACGGATGCGGCGTTCGCTCGGCGTGTAGCGGATATCGACGGCGCTGTCGGTATCGAGCATGAGTTCGGTGCCATCGGCGAGCGTGATCGTGCGACGTTCGCCCACGGCCGTACGCAGATCGGCTTTCCATGCGCGCCACGGCGTATGTTCCTCGGCGATTCATCCGCCCGTGCCCGCGAACAACAGCAGCGCGAGCGTTTTGATCGTGCGGCGACGCTTGACCGCGTTGCCCGTGCCCGTGTTGCCTTGAGCCAGCGCGGCGCGCGCGGCATTCGCATGCTCCGACAGACCGTGAATGCGTCCGCACACCGACTCGATATGCTTCCACGCGAGCGCGTGATCGGGATGCTCCGCGAGCCAGTGTTCGAACGCGCGGCGCTCGGCATCGCGCGATTCGCCGGAATACAGTTCGACCCACCAATGCACGGCGCGCCGCGCGATATCCGGCGCGATATCGGGTCGCACGGACGCGCTCATGCGAACGTGCCCACCGATAACGCGAAGAAGCATTGCTCGCCCGCGCGCGCGAGATAGCGTTTCACCGTCGCCAGCGATATATGCAATTCGGCCGCGATCTGCGCGTGCGTCGCGCCATCGAGTTGGGCGAGCAGAAACGCGCGTTTGACGGCGACGGGCAAGCCGTCGAGCAGCGCGTCGATCTCGACCAGCGTCTCGACGATGATCGCCCGTTCTTCCGGCGATGGCGCGAGCGGTTCCGGCGCCTGCGCGATCGCATCGAGCCACGCCTGTTCGATCTGCTCGCGTCGCCAGTGGTTGTAGAGCACGCGCTGCGCGACGGTCGTGAGATAGGCGCGCGGCTCGCGTGCGTCGATCGGTTCGTCGCGTGCGAGCAGGCGCAGAAAGGTGTCGTGCGCGAGATCGGCCGCGCGATGCGCGCAACCGAGCTTGCGCCTCAACCAGCCGCGCAACCAGGTGTGATGAGCGAAGTAGAGCGTCTCGACCTCGCGATGCAAAACGGCATCTTCGGATGACATGCGCGGTGTTTCCCGGGCGTCTGATCAAATTTCGATAATAAGAATCATTCCCATTATCTCATAAAAATATGTCCGATTACTTAGCGAAAGCTTTCGTTGTTGCAAGCAAACCCTTGTCGGGCGGGCATCGGCACAAATTTTTTCAAGAGACGTTTACTTGATTGTTAAGAAACATTATACTGCGCTCCGATAGTTATTGAGCATGATTCTCATTAACTTCGTCTAACGCGACTCGTCTCGCGCCAGTTCGCTTCGCGCAACGCGGAGCTTCATTTACCTCCGACACACTCACCATGCCCGCTCTGTTCAAGACGCGGACGCGTCTGCTCGCGTCCGTCGGCGCGCTTTATTGCGCGAGTTTTCTCGCTCCGTCTCAGGCGCTTGCGCAGTCCGCGCCGGCCGCCGATTCGGCGGCAACACCTGCCGATAGTTCGCCTCAGTCCTTGCCTGCCGTGAACGTGAAGGCGAGCAATGTCGAATCGGACATGCAGATCAAGGCATTGCCGTCGTACAAGTTCGTCGCGCCCTTGCTCGATACGCCGCGTTCGATCACGGTGATTCCGCAGGAGATGATCAAGGAGACCAACGCGACGACCTTCGCCGATGCGCTGAAGACCGTGCCGGGCATCACCTTCCTCGGCGGCGATGCGGCGGCGAATCCGCCGGCGGATCGTCCGGTGATTCGCGGTTTCGAGTCGCGCAATTCGATCTTCGTCGATGGCATCCGCGATTCGGGCGTGCAGAATCGCGAGACCTTCGATATCGAGAACATCACGGTGATCAAGGGACCGGACTCGGTGTATGCGGGTCGCGGATCGGTAGGCGGGTCGATCGACATCGAAACGAAGCTGCCGAAGCTCGATGACTTCATCAACGGTAGCGCGGGGATCGGCACGGATGGCTATAAGCGCCTCACGGTCGATGTGAACCGCAAGTTCGGCGACGGCAGCGCGTTCCGCTTCAACGCGATGGGCCACGATGCGAACCAGCCGGGCCGCAACAATATCTACAGCAAGCGCTGGGGCGTCGCGCCTTCGGTGGCGTTCGGTCTGAACAGCCCGACCACGGTGACGCTGAGCTACTACCATCTGAACACGTTCGACATGCCGGACTTCAGCGTGCCGTTCCGTTCGACGGGCGGCACGCCGATCAACAGCGATCGCGGCCAGTTCTACGGCTTCAACAATCGCGACTACCGGCGCGGACAGACCGACACGGGCGAAGTGAAAGTCGAGCATCGCTTCAACGATAACCTCAAGCTCAAGAACACAACGATGTTCGGCCGCTCGACGCTCGACTACATCGCGACCAATCCGCAGTTGCTGAGCGCGACATCAAACACGCTCGGCCTTCAGGCGAAGAGCGGCAAGTACGCAACCAATAGCATTACTAATCAAACTGAGCTGACCGGCAAGGCGACACTGCTCGGCATGCAGCACACGATGACCGGCGGCATCGAGTTCAGTCACTAAAAGAGCCTCTATGAAGGCTATCTCGTCACCGACAGCGCGGGCAACAATATCAGTTCGAATACGCCTTGCAGCGTAGCCTTCAACTGCACGCCGATCAATGCATGGAATCCGGATAACCAGTGGCTCGGCAGCGTGCTGCTCAACGGCGACACGGGCTTTCCGGGCGCGGCGACGCATACGCAGACGAACATCGCGTCGGCGTACTTGTTTGATAGCGTGAAGATCACCGATCAGTGGCTGTTCAACGCGGGCGCGCGCTTCGATCGCTTCGACGTGACGGCGACGCAGCAGGGCGCGAAGGACCTGACCAACAACGCGAATCTGTTCAGCTATCAGCTCGGGCTTGTGTACAAGCCGCTGCCTTCGGTGAGTCTGTACACGTCGTACGGCACGTCGGCGAATCCGCCGGGCGCGAACTCGGGGATCGGCGGCGGCACGGATCAGATCACGGCGACCAATCAGGATTTGTCGCCGGAGCGTAGTCGCAATATCGAAGTCGGCGCCAAGTGGGACGTGATGGAGCGCCTGTCGATGAACCTCGCGCTGTTCCAGACGGACAAGACCAACGCGCGCGTCAGCGACGGCCTCGGCGGCACGATCAACGCGGGGCATCAGCGCGTGCGCGGCGTGGAAGTGGGCACGGCGGGCAATATCACCGGCAAGTGGAGCATCTTCGGCGGCTACTCGTATCTCGATGCGATCACCGTTGATGCAGGCGCGGCCAGCGCCGCATCGTCCGGTCTGCCGATGGTGATGGTGCCCAAACACAACGTCACGCTCTGGTCGTTCTACGGCGTGATGCCGAAGCTGAAGGTCGGCGCGGGCGTGGCGGTCGCGAGCAAGACCTATGCATTGGTGACGTCCACGGTGCGCAAGTGGACGCCGGGCTACGCGCGCTTCGACGCGATGGCGACGTATCGCGTGTCGAAGAGCGTCGATTTGCAGTTGAACGTGAACAACATCTTCGACCGCAAGTACTTCTCGACCACGTATCCGATCTATGCGACGTGGGCGCCGGGACGTTCCGCGATGCTGACGCTCAACTTCTATCAGTAAGCGCGATGATGCGTCCGGGCTGCGAACTCAGAACGTGAGCAGCGCCCGGACGCCCAGCACGAAGGTGTTGCGCAAGGGCTGAGTCGGATCGTTCGGATTCTGTCCCGCGCCTGCATTGAAGGTGTATTGCGCGTCGGCCTGCATGGTCCACCAGGGCGCGACCTGATAGTTGTAGGTCGCCTCCAGCGTGGTTTCCTGCGTTCTCACGCCATACGGCGAGTTGAGAAAGGCGCGCGCATCGAGGTCGGCATCGTGCACATGATTGCCGACCTTGATATACGTCACCGCGAGTCCCACGCTGTCGTTGTCGCGTCCTTCGAAAGGCGCTTTCATCACGACGCCGAGATTGGCCGCGAAGCTCACGAGATTGCGATCGCCCGGTGCGCCCATCAAGCGCGTGAATACGCCGATGCTGCGCGGCTTGTCGGGATCGGGACGCCAGATCATCTGATCCGCGACGGCATAGAAGCTGTAATTGCCATGATGCGCGTTGGCGACGCCCGTCGTCGCCGGATTCGCCAGCGACAAGCCGGTATTGTCGAAGCGCTGATCGTCGAAGCGATTGTTGTTGTACCAGACGCCCAACTTGTACGTGCCGGGCAGGCCGCTGCTTTTCTTGCTGCCCGGCGTGTCGTCGTCGGATGGCTGATTGATCGCATACTGCAATTCGCCGATGAACAGCGTGCCATTGTGCAGATTGAAGTTCGTGCCGCTGAGATTATTCGGGTTGTTGCCGAGCGGATCGCCGTCGAACACGCCGGCCAGCGCGGTCAGCGACGGCGTGATCTTGCCGCGCACGCGCACGCCGAGCGCCGACAGCGGATAAGCGGGACCGCCGGAAGGCATGTCGTAGGACGGCAGCGCGGGCCAGCCGAACATCGTGTTGATGAAGGTGGCCGAATACTGGCTGACGATAAATTCCTGATCGATGCTCTGCTGCCCGATCTTCACGTCGACGCGCTTGTCGAGAAACGACTGCTGATACCACATCTCCCAGAGACGCGTGGTGGCGTCCGCTTCGATACCGCTTGCGGTGTTCAACGTGCCGAGCTTGCGCGTGCTCAGATTCGTGCCGTGAATCTGCAGCGCGCTGATATTGAACTGCCCGCCCTTCAGACCGAAGGCCTTTTCCGTGTCGAGGCCGAGCGTCGCAGTTGTCACGCCGTCGTATGCGCCGCCGCGATCCAGACCGCCGCGCACGTTCGCCAGATACTCGCTCGTCTCCGTCAACTGAAAGGTGACGCCGTATTGGCCGAGCCACGGCCGCACGCCGCCCATGTCGCCGAGCATTGTGTCGCGCGTCCAGAGCGATTCGGGTTCTTTCTGCGCGTCGGATGCGGCATCGGCTTCCTGTGCGTACGCGTTGACGGTAAGCGCACCCAAGGTCAGCGCGGCGGCGCAGTTCAGCACGATTGGCGCGAAACCGAAATGGCGAAAATATCTCATGGGAATCCTAATTGTTTTTCTACGTTCCATCTTATCTTTAGCGACTATCCGGACAAAAGCATGCCGAAGCCAAGCGCGTTTCGATTGACGTACCGGATGACTTGAATCGCATCGTACTTTCGACATTACATCCAGTCAACATAACGAGAACGATTCTCATCATATTTTCTCGCTGATGTTTTTCGTGTGGGGATAAAGGCGTTGTGATTATCCGGAAATCGCAAACTAAGTAAATGCACAGTTAAACACGGACAAAGCCTGGGCGCCTTATGCGGCAGGCGTTTCAGCCGGACACGCCTGCGCTGGACGTCGCCTGAATGCCACGCGTATTCACAAAACTTCGTGCGCCGGAAAATCCCTAAGCATTTCCTAAGCATTCAGTCGTTACCCTGCGAAATCATCGAAAACATGGTTTCACGCAATGAATACGCATTCATTACTCGCCGGCATTCCGCCCGCATCCAAGCGATGAGCGCGCGGAGATATCTCATGAGGGTTTTGCTCGTCGAAGACGACCGCATGATCGGCGAAACGATCCAGGGCGCGCTGCGCGACAGCAGTTATGCAGTCGACTGGGTGCGCGACGGCCAGCACGCGCTGCTGAGTTTTTCGACGCACGTGTATGACGCCGTGCTGCTCGATCTCGGTCTACCCGGCGCCGATGGCGTCGAGGTTTTGCATGCCGTGCGGCGCACGCAGAATCCGGTGCCGTTGATCATCATCACCGCGCGCGATTCGGTCGAGGAACGCATTCGCGGACTCGATGCCGGCGCGGACGACTATCTGATCAAGCCGTTCGACATGTCGGAACTGCTCGCCCGCATGCGTGCGGTGATCCGCCGCCGTGGCGGACAGGCCGCGCCGATTCTGACCAACGGCATCGTCACGCTGGATCCTGCGTCGCGCGAAGCGACCATCGGCGAGAGCGCCACGCGTCTGTCGAGCCGCGAATTCGCCTTGCTGCAAGCGCTGATGATCCGCCCCGGCGCGATTCTCTCGCGCGCGGAACTGGAAGAGCGCATCTACGGCTGGAACGAGGAAGTCGAAAGCAACGCGGTCGAATTCATCATCCACACGCTGCGCAAGAAGCTGGGAGCGGCCACGATCAAGAATGTGCGCGGCGTGGGCTGGATGGTCGCGAAGCCCGCATGATGCACTCGCTTCAGTTCAGGCTGTCCGCGTTGTTGTCGGCGTTGATCGTCGTGATCGCGGTGCTGGGCGGCGTCATCGCGTTCAAGACCGCATTCCACGAAGCCAACGAGGTGCAGGACGGCCAGCTTCTGCAGTTGGTCGCGCTGCTCACGCCGCGCACGCTCGATGTGATGGAGCGCGAAGCGGCGGAAAAAGTCGTCGGCGCCGATCCCGAATCGAAGCTCGTCATTCAGACGCTCGACGAAGCGCGCCCGCTGGCGCTGCCGCACAGCTTGCCCGATGGCGTGCAGAACGCGATCGTCGATGGCGAGACGTGGCGGGTCGCCATCAAGACGATGTCGACCGGCACGCGCGTGCTGGTCGGCCAGAAGACGCTCGGCCGCGACGAGATCGCACGCAACAGCGCGCTCGCGACCGTGATGCCCTTCGCGGCGCTCGCCATCGTGCTGCTGATCGCGCTGCATCTGATCGTGCGGCGCATGTTCAGGCCGCTCGCCGTGGTGTCGGGCAATCTCGATACGCGTCCGGAGAACGATCTGTCTCCCGTCAGCGGCGATGCCTTGCCCGCCGAGATCGTGCCCTTCGTCGTCGCGATCAACCGGCTGCTGGCGCGCGTGCAGGCGTCGGTGGCCTTGCAACGCCGCTTTGTCGCCGATGCAGCGCACGAGTTGCGTTTGCCGCTGACCGCGTTGTCCTTGCAGGCCGAACGGCTCGATGCCGCCGAGTTGCCCGCCGCCGCACGCGAGCGTCTCGATGCGATGCGTCGCGGCATTCAGCGCACGCGCGCCTTGCTCAATCAGATGCTGACGCTCGCTCGCCTGCAGGACGGCAACGGACAGGCGCGCGCCGAATTGCGCGTGCAGGAAGTGTTCCGCAACGTGCTGGAAGACCTCGTGCCGCTCGCGGAAGAGAAGGGCATCGATATCGGCGTATCGAGCGATGCGGACGTGCGCGTGCATGTGCCGCAAGCCGATCTCACCGTGCTGGTGAAGAACCTCGTCGATAACGCGATCCGCTATACGCCGGAAGGCGGCCGCGTCGATATGTCGACGGGCGTAACGGACGGCATGCCGTGGTTGCGTATCGAGGATACGGGGCCGGGCATCGCGCCTGCGGATCGCGTGCGCGTATTCGATCCGTTCTATCGCGTGCTCGGTAACGATGCCGATGGCTCGGGGCTGGGCTTGTCGATCGTCGGCACGATCGCGGCGCGCATCGATGCGCGCGTCGAACTCGCCAATGCGCCGCCGCATGGTCTCGCGGTGACGGTCACGTTCGTGGCATCGCCGGCGCTTCGGCAAGAAACGGTAACGCTGCAGTAACAGCTAGTAAGCACTGTCGGAAAGCGCAATCTGCTTGCGCAATCGCTTGCGTGCGCGCTGCAAGACAATTCGATCGGTCCAAGCGGTATCCCAAGCCATCGAATCGTCAGGAGCGCGCAGCAGCATGAACATCAATATTCCCGCCACGCATCACACCACGCCGACATCGGCCCCGAAGCTGCCGATTCAACGCGGCAACGACGCCACTACCAACACGACCGGCGGCACGTCGGGCACACAGACGACGCCAAGCAATCCTTCGCATCTCGGCAACTTCGTCGATACGACGGCGTAAGCGTCATGCGGATGCACTCACGTTTCGCGCTATGGTGCGCGCTCGTCGTCGGCACCTTCGCGCTCGACGGATGCGCGCTCGCCGCGCTGCCCTGCCGGCTGACATCGGCGACGCTAAAGGTCATTCCGGTCGTCGGTCATGCGGCGTCGACGCCCTTCGATGCCTGCGCGACCGCGATCGACTGACATGAAGCTCGCCGCCCTGGCGCTGGTCCTGTTGCCAGCGCTCGCTTTTGCACAGAAGCCCTATGAATTCAGGGGTATTCCGCTCGGCATGCCGCTCGATGAGTTCCGCGACGCGGGTCATGTGCGCGCGATACCCATCGGCAGCGAGCCGGTCTGCGAGACCGATGCCGAAGCCGTTTCGCTCGGCATGCAGTTGCGCGGTCCTGCCGGCGTGTCCATCGCGTGCAAGTGGGCGCATCGGACGGAGGCGGGCTGGCGTGCATCGCAGGCGGTGGTCGATGGCGCGCCGTCGCGAGGTCACATCTTGCGTTTCGCGGCGATGCCCGGCGAAAGCGAACCGCGTCTGTACCGCATGTCGTTCGTCATCGACGCGACGCTCGCCGCCGATTTCACCGATGCGCTGTCGTCGCGCTATGGCAAGAGCCGTATCAAGCGCGAGCATGGCTACACGCGCCGCATCTGGGAAAACGATACGAGTTCGATCACGCTCGAAGCGAACGGCGCCGCCGCGACGGCGCGCGTGATCTATCGCCTGAAGGATCATGAGGCGTGGCTCGCGCAACTGGCAGATCAATGGCGCGTCGCCGATTCGACTTCGAATACGCCATAAAAATAAGGAATCCTTTTGTTATGAAAATCCCGCTAGCCGCGTGCGCGATGCTCGCGCTCGGCGCGTGTTCGTCGTCGGGCACGCGTTCCATCGTCGAGATGCCGACTTTCGCGCCGACCGTCGCGCAGCCTGTCAACGTCAATACGCAAGGCTCGATCTATCAGGCCGGCAGTGCGTTTTCGCTGTATGAAACGCCGCGTGCGCAACGTGTCGGCGACGTGCTGACTATCCGGCTTTCGGAGTCGTATCAGGGCAGCAATTCAGCCAATGCGAACGCGAGCCGAGCCAGCAGCATCAGCGCCGAAGCCGCCGACAAATCGAGTGGCGCGGCGGCGCGCCTCGCGCGGCTGTTCAATGTCGGATCGGCGGATACGAGTTTCAAGGGACAAGGCACTACCGCGAACGTCAGCGCGATGTCGGGCACGCTCGCGGTGTCGGTGATCGGCAGCTTGCCGGGCGGGAATCTCGTCGTGGCGGGCGACAAGGTAATCGCGATGGACGGCAATCAGGACCGCCTGCGCTTCTCGGGTATCGTCAATCCTAAGGATATCGAATCAGGTAACTATGTCGCGTCGAGCAAGGTGGCGAACGCGCGTATCGAGCAGGCGGGCGTCGGCATGCTCGCGGATTCGACCACGATGGGCTGGCTGCAGCGCCTCTTCATGAGCGTGCTGACGTTCTAGCGCCGCGTTCCCGCTTACGACGCGCGCTGCACGGCGCGATCGGCGGCGGCGGGATCGCCTTGCGGCACGAAGATATAACCTTGGCCCCAAACCGTCTGCACATAGCTCGGTTCCGACGAATCGGTTTCGAGCAGACGACGCAAACGCCAGATGGAAACATCCAGACTGCGGTCGCGATACGTGCCGCTGCCGCGCATACGTTCGTTGAGTTGCGCGCGCGTCAGCACGATCATTTCATTCTTGACGAGAATCTTGAGCATCGCGAATTCGCCGGAGCGCAGCGGCACGCGCACGCCATCGCGACGTAACTCGCGCGCGGCAAAATCCACTTCGAACGGACCGAAGCGATAGGGCGGACGCATTTCGGGCACGCCGGGCGCATCGGCATGACGGCGCCGCAGGACCGATCGGATTCGCGCGAGCAATTCGCGGGGATCGAACGGTTTGGGCACATAATCGTCGGCGCCGAGCGCTCGAGTCCGATCACGCGATCGATGACATCCGAACGCGCGGTCAGAAGAATCACCGGAATGTCCTCGCCCGCTTGCCGCAATTCGCGTAACGCGCTGATGCCATCCTTGCCGGGCATCATCACGTCGAGCACGATCATCGCGGGGCGTTCGGCCTCGATGCGACGCTTCAGGCCCACGCCGTCGTGCAGCACCGACACGGCGAAACCGTGGTTCTGGAGATAGCCGCGCACGAGGTCTCGCACAACGAGGTCGTCATCGACCATCAGGACATGTTCACTCATGTCGCGCATTCTAAGCGGGGCCCGAGCGAAACCGCGACGGCGGGAAACTTTCTGTTTCTTTCCATTACCGTCGTTTTTACCGTCGATGTCGTTCAATGCCCGCGTGACGTGCCTTCACGCGCGCGCATGTGAGGTTTCGTAAGAATCGGTAATCGCCTGATACATGGAAAACATTCGTCCACCCCGAACCTCCGAATAGAATTTCGAGATGACTACATCGGTTCTTATTGTCGACGACGATCCCGTCGTGCGCGATCTGCTGCGCCGTTTTCTGAACGAGCGTGGTTTTCAGGTATCCGTGCTGCATGACGGCAGCGGGTTGGCGCATCGGCTCGAACTCGAACGACCGTCCATTGTCGTGCTCGACATCATGATGCCGAACACCGACGGCTTGCGCGCGCTCAAAAGCCTGCGCTCAAGCGGCGACGATATTCCCGTGATCTTTCTCACCGCTTGCGGCAGCGTCAACGACAAGGTCAAAGGCCTCGAATCCGGCGCGGACGACTATCTCACCAAGCCCTTCGATCCACGCGAACTGCTTGCGCGCATCGAGACCGTGCTGCGTTGTCGCGCATCCGCGCCGAGTCGTCCGGAACGCGCGCCGCGCGAACGCTTCGGCCGCTTCGAAGTGGATTTCGTCACCCGATCGCTCGTGCAGGGCAGCGAACGCGTGGCGCTGCGCGATAGCGAATTCGCGCTGCTGAAGATCTTTATCAAGCATCCGTACAAGGTGCTGTCGCGCGTGCTGATCCATGATCTCCTGCGCGGCGACGATCTCGCGTTCCGCGATCGCGGACTCGACGTGCCGATCTGGCGTCTGCGCCGCATCATCGAGGACGATCCGTCGAATCCGCGTCATGTGCAGACGGTGCGCGGTCAAGGTTACGTGTTCGTGCCGGATACGGACGGCAGCGTGTTCGAAGAAGCAGCAGAGGCTCAGGGCTGATGAAAGCGGTGTCGTTCTGGCTGCGGCGTCGCGCGGCCGGCCTGTTCAATACGCTGTTCGGACGCATGGCGCTGATTTCGATCGTCGCGCTGCTGATCGTGCAGATGGGCTGGTTCGCGATCCTGCAAAGCCAGGGCAAGCGTAACGAAGCCGATGGTTTCGCACGCGGCCTGCTGCTCGTGCTCGAAGCCGCGCATAGCGATGTCGCGATCGACGGCCGTCTCGCGCGCGCGATGCATGTGCATATCGTGCCGGTGTGGAATATGCCGAAGCCGGTGACGCTGCGCGCGCCGGAGAAAACGCATCATGCGCATCTCGCGCGTCAGATCGCGGACGGCTTGCCGCAAGGCACCGAAATCGCCGTCGATGAAGACGCGCACGGCAATTCGCGCCTGTGGGTGCGTTATCCGTCGAGCAGTTTCTGGATCGTCACGCCGATCGATCTGCCGCCGCCCGCGCCGTTCGTGCCGAAATCCATCGTCATGTTGCTGGGCGCGGTGCTGTTGTCGCTGATCGCGACCTGGCAATTGCAGAAGCCGTTTGCGCGCGTGGCGCAGGCCGCGCGTCGTTTCGGCGACGGAGAGCGGCCCGTGCCCGTCGCGGAGCAGGGGCCGGGCGAATTGCGCGAATTGATCGGCGCATTCAATCAGATGATGCGTCGCGTGTCCGACGCCGAAGACGACAAGACCGTGATGCTCGCGGGCATCGCGCACGATCTGAAAGCGCCGATCACGCGTTTGCGTCTGCGCGCGAGCGTGCTGGAAGACGAGGCATCGCGCGCGCGAGGCGACACCTTGCGCGATATCGATTCGCTGACGCGCATCGTGCAGCAGTTTCTGGAATTCGCCGCGCGCACGCCGGGCGATGGCGCGCCGAGCGGCGTCGATGCTTTCATCGCCGAGCAGTTTCCCGCGCCCGAAGATGGCGGCGACGCGCTCTTCACGCTATCGCTCACGGCGGGCGATGCCTTCCGTTTGCCGCGCACGTTTATCGATCGCCTGATGACGAATCTGGTCGACAACGCGCTTGAGCATGGCGAGCCGCCGGTCGAGATTCGCACGGCGCGCATCGATGGCGAATGGCTGATCGAAGTGCGCGATTACGGCCCGGGCATTCCCGACGAACGTATCGCCGATGCCTTGCGGCCGTTCGTGCGGCTCGATCCCGCGCGCAGCGGCGATGGACATTGCGGCCTCGGTCTTGCGATCGTCACGCGGCTCGCGCAAGAGCAAAACGGACGCTGCGAGATCGGCAATGCGGAAGGCGGCGGGCTGATCGTGCGTATCGCGATTCCGGTCGGCGATGCGCGTACATGCCGTATTGAAAGCGATGCCGCGTTGATGACCGCCTGAACGATGACACCGACTCTGCCATCCCTTTCTCGCCGTATCTTTCTGCGCGGCAGTGCGCATGTTGTCGTGCTGTCGGGCATCGGCGCAAGCCTGCTGTCCGCATGCGGCGGCTCGAACGAAACCGACAGCGTGCCGGAAACGCCGCGTCTCGCCAATGTCGAAAACTTTCGCGACATGGCGGGCATGGGCGACGGCTATCCGACTGCCGATGGACGTCGCTTGCGGCGCGGCGTGATCTATCGCTCCGGCGCGCTGACCGCCGATGCAAGCGATCTCGTCGCGCTGCAACGTCTGTCACTGTCCGCCGTGCACGATCTGCGCACGCCAACCGAAGTCACGCTCGCCGCCGATACTTTGCCCGATGGCGTCACGCGCGATACGCACGCCATCGCGCCTATCGATGCCGCGCTGGCCGCACCGCGCGATGCCGACGCCGCGAGCGCATGGATGATCCAGCGCCAGCGTCAGATGATCGGCGATGCCGTGGCGCGCGCGCAGTTCGGCGCGCTGCTGACGCGTGTCGCGCGCGTGGCGGGGCCGCAGGTCGTGCACGGCGCGACGGGCAAGGATCGCACCGGCTGGGCGGCGGCGTTGCTGCTCGCCATCGCCGATATGCCGCTCGACGTGATCATCCAGGACTATCTCGCGACCAATGTCGCGGCGCAGGCGCAGATCGCCGCGCGTGTGTCGGCGCATGCGGCGCGAGCCGGCGTGACATCGCAGACGATCGCGCCGCTGTATCAGGCGCAGAGCGCGACCATCGAAGCCGCATTCGACGAGATGCAAAATAAATTCGTAACCCTTAACGATTATTTGAGCAAGGGATTATCGCTCGCTCAGTCGGATATCGATATGCTTCGCGCGAAGCTCGTCGCCTGAACGAAGCAAAAAGTCAGCTCGGCCAAGGGTGAATGGCCGAGCCGAAAACGAGGGACCTCTTCAAAGGTCGAGTGCAGAATAACATCGCTACGGTGCGTGCAAGGCCTGCGGAAAGGGCCTGAAAGCAAAGTCAAAGTCCGCGCGCAACTACCATTTTGTCGACCAGCGACGTCACCTTCTGACGCGAACTCGAAAACCGGTCGACGTTCAGCCCGTGCGTTTCATAGCGCGCCGTGACGACCACTTGTCCTTGCCGCATGAGCGTGAGATCGATCGCGGAAAGATAGGCGATGGGATCGTTGCTGAACGCGCGCGTGTCCCAGCTCGTCGTCGCGGAATAGACCAGCAGCGCTTCGCAGCCGGGCGGCGAGGTGCCGGGGCTGTAGACCATCGAACTCACGCCGCGCTGTTGCAGCGCCAGTTGCAGGGCGGGCACGAAATCGCCTGCGGATATGGTCGGTTTAATTCGATGCAGACGGATTGCAGCGCGGCGGGCGGGCCCGTCACAAAGGTCGGCGACGAATAATTCGATGCGACCGTCATGCCCGCTTGCACCAGCGAACCGGCGGCATCGGCGGCGGTGATGAGCGTCCAGGTGCAGCCCGACAACGCGCCGCACGCCGCGAGCGCGACGCCTCGCGCAATACCTTTAGCGAACCTCTGGTTGAATCGAACGAGCATGACTTGGCTGAGTGACGATAGAGCGGACGATCGTCATCTTCGCGCACGCGATGCGCGATCAAAGCATCGAGAACGGCAAGAGGTCGCGCAGTTCTTTCCAGCTATTAGCGATTGTTACGCCCCACGCGCGACGCATCAAACGAACAATGAAATGATGCCGCCGACCGTGACCGCCGCGCCGAGCCACTTGCCTGCGGTATAGAACTGATTGGTGTCGGTTTCGGGCGTGTCGGGGCGTTCGAGTCCGAGCGCGCCATAGGCGAACGATTTCACCGACGATGGTTCGTCGGCCGCTGTCGTCGTCGTTGATGCCGCGCTCGTATCGTCGGCGACGGCGCGTTTGTCGGGCGCATCCGCGCTCGCGATGTAAGGAGTGGAAGAGCTCGAACCGCTGATCTGCATCGGAAGCCTCGTGGTTAGGGACGCGTCACGCCAGGTCTGAAATAACGGCGCGATCGATGCACGCTTGAGCATGCGTCGCCTTTCCGATTCTTACGCGGTCTTGCACAGCCCGCAGACAAAGCCGGTTTGCTGCGCGTCCGCATGCGCGATGAAGCGTCCGCCGCAACACGCGCAAGCGTTCAGCGTCAGCACGCCCGAATCGAAGAAGCGCGGCAAGGTCCACGCGCGCGTGAACGACAGCACGGGCTCTTCGCCATGCATGGTCACGGTCTCCAGATACAGCTCGTAGCTCTTCATCAGCGAACGCAGCGTCGAGCGTTCTTCGTTGGCGGCGATATGCGCGCCGACGTGCCGATAGATCGAATGAAACAGCGACGAATGAATATTCGGCCGCGCGTTCATGAACCAGTCGGGCGAGAAGGGCAACATGCCGCGCGGCGGCGACACGCCTTTGACTTCCTTGTAGAGCTTGATGAGCCGGTCGCGTGACAGATGCGTTTCGGCTTCGAGCAATTGCAGACGCGCGCCGAGCCGGATCAGATGTTCGGCCAGCGCGATTTCGCGCACTTCGGCGATGACGCCCTTGCCCGCCGACGCGCCGCGTCACGAAACTCGCGCATCGGTTGCGTTCAGGGCGCGCGCTTGCATGACGCATCCCCGAGAACGATGGCCGCATGCAGATGCGGCAAGGACGATTGTCGATCGCCGTCGATCAGCGCGGAAAGCGTCACCGGATGATCGAGCCGCAATTGCCAGATGAGTTCGGTCGATAGCGCGACGCGCTGGGTTTGCGCGGGCGTCAGCGCGGCGATGATGTCCGCCGTGGTCTCGGAGAGATCGAGCCGGTACATGGCCGCGATGCGGTCTTCGTCGAGCAGACGCTGCGCCAGCAGCAGATACGCGAGATTCAGTTCGCGGATGCGCACGAGACTGTCCGTACGATCGATGGTCGGTTTCATCAGGGTTCGCGCCGGGGTTCGATACAAAGAAAACGGCGGACGCATCGCCTCTCGCGCGATGCGCCCGCCTTGGCTCACGGAGTCTTAAGCTGAGTGAAGCTTAGAAGCGATGACGCAGGCCGACCGTCGCCGACACCTGACTGTTTGACGACGATGCCGACAGACCGTTGATCGCGGCCGTGATGCCGGAGTCGCCCGTATCGCTGACATGCTGATACACGCCTTGCAGATAGACATCGGTACGCTTGGACAGCGCGTAAGCGGTTTGCAGCGTGAACTGATTCCACTTCGGGTCCGCGCCTTCCAGACGGCCATCGGTGAAGGTGTACGCGCCCGACAGCGACCACGCCGGCGTCAGGTTGTAGCGGCCGTTCACTTCGTAGTTGGTGAAGCGCGCGCTGCCGCCGTTCAGCGTGATGCCGTTCGTCGTGCCCGATGCCGATGCGCCGATGCCCGTCGCGCCGTCGAGTCGCGTCTGCGTGAAGACGAAGCCCGCCTGTCCCGTGCCGAACGCGTAGGTGACGCCCGCGCCGAAGGTGCGCTGACGGCTCACCGTGAAGGTCGCGTCGTCGCTCACCGCGCCGCTCGAATTGAGCGTCGCGCCGGCGTTGTTCAATTGCAGATAGCTCGCCGCGAAGTTCAACGGGCCGTAGTTGTACGACGCGCCGACGCTGTAGGCGCGATTGGTCGCGAAACCGCCCGCATCGTTCGAGAAGCCGTACAGGCCACCGAACTTGAAGCCGCCGTAGTTCAGGCTCTGGTACTTGACCGAGTTGCTGATGCGGAAGGAGTTGTCGAGGTTGTTGTTATCGAACGGATGCGCCGCTTGCGTGCCGCCGAACGAGGTGCCGGTGAGCGCGAGCGGGCCGAGATAGTCGATGACCGAATCGTACTGACGGCCGAGCGTCATCGTGCCGGCGCGATCGCTCGACAGGCCCACATACGCCTGACGGCCGAACTCGCGGCTGTTCTGGCCGAGTTTGCCGTTTGTGATGTTGAAGCCGTTTTCCAACGTGAAGATCGCCTTCAGGCCGCCGCCGAGATCTTCCGCGCCGCGCAGGCCCCAACGACTGCCGTTGACCGCGCCGCTCGATGCCTGCACGTTGTGAGCGCCGCCCGATTGTTCGTGTAAGTGAGGCCCGCGTCGATCAGGCCGTAAAGCGTCACGCTGCTTTGCGCGTGAGCCGCGCCCGCGACGGTGCCGAGCACGGTCAGCGCAAGGAGGGATTTCTTCAAGGTGTTTCTCCAGGATAGCAAGTTGGTTCAGCAGGCGCGGCGCGCTCGCAAGCACGCCGCAGGAGCCGGCTGTCCGATCGATCGGTCGACGCGCATCGGACGGCGGATTAGATCACGACGATTCGCGCTATCGGTTAGCGCGGGGTGTTGCAAGGGTTACGGTTTATTGCGGGAATGTGACGCCGCGCATGCGATGCGCGATGCGAAAAGTGCATGTATTTCAGGGCGTAAAGCGAGAACGCGCGTGTGAGGGCGCGGTCGTGCAAATCTCACACGCGGTAATAAGTGGCGAGAGTAAGAAAGATGTGATGTGGCTGTCGTGCGACAGGAAGGAACGACTAGGTATGCCGCGCCTTCAACTTCGCGAACGACGCGATTTCACCCGCCAGCGCGTTGGCCGCAACCGTCGGCGGACTCGCGAGCCACACGCTGCCCGGACCCGAGCGGCCCGGGAAATTGCGATTGATCGCGCTGATGGTGACCTGCGCCTTTTCCGTCGATGCACCCGGTCCGCAATTCGCGCGTGCGCCGCACGACGGTTGTAGCAAGATCGCGCCGACCTTCTCGAACGCATCGATATAGCCTTGCCGCACGCAGTAATCGCGCACATCGGAGGTGCCGAACTGGAGATAGAGCCGCACATGCGACGGCACGCGCAAGCCGCGTTCGGCCGCCCACGCGAGCACATCGTGATAGTGATCGAAGTCCTCGCGCTTGCCGGCCGTGCACGATCCGCCATACGCGATATCGATCTGCGGACGCGCTTCCAGATCGTCGAGCGGCACGCCGTTGCCCGGATCGCCGGGCGCGGCGAGCATCGACGTGATGCGCGTGCAATCGATCCTGATCACATCGGCGTAGGGCGCGCCGGGATCGCTCGTCATCCACGGCTCGATCGCGAAGTCGATGCCGCCGCCGTTCCTTCAGGAAGCGCACGGTCTCCGTGTCTGGCGCGACGATGCCCGTGAAGCCGCCGAGTTCCGCCGTCATGTTGGTGAGTGTGGTGCGTTCGTCGGTGCTCAGTTGGGCGATCGCCGAACCCGCGAATTCGAAGACCTTGCCGACGCCCGATCTTGCGCGAATATTCTTCTCGGCCAAGAGATGCAACACGAGATCCTTCGCCGTGACGCCTGCCGCGATGTTGCCGTCGAATTCGATGCGCAGCGTCTGCGGCACCGTCATGCGCACCGCGCCCGTGACGAACGCGTTCGACATATCGGTCGTGCCCACGCCGAACGCGAGACAGCCGAGCGCGCCGCTATGCGGCGTATGCGAATCCGTGCCGACGACGACTTGTCCCGGCAGCGCGTAACGTTCGGCCATCATCGCGTGCGAGATGCCTTCGGAGCCTTCGGCGGCGGCATCGCCGAGTTCGTTCAGATAGCCGTGATCGACGATGCCGTAATCCTTCGCGAACGCGCGATGCGCCGCCGACAGCTCGCGCACATCGGGCAACAGGCCATCGCGCACATGCAGCTCGCTTTTGTGCGAGTAAGAGAGATGGTCCTCGAAGGCGAGGATCGTCGCCGGGTCATGCAACGCGAGCGGCTTGCCGAAAGTCGCGTGCAGCATGTGCGTCGCCATGCCGGTGTAGTACTCGTGGATAAAGCGCCAGTCCGCGCGCACGAAGATGCCCGTGCCGGCGGCGAGCGAATCGCCGGTTGCGTCGGTGCGCAACGCGTGCCGCTCGATGATCTTCTGCGCCAGCGTGCGCGGCGCGCCGTCGTCGGCATGCGGCTGCACGGAGATATCGCGCATATGCCGCGCGCCGTATTGCAGCAGGCCGCCGTTACGCAGAATCGCCGCCGCGAGCTGATCGCGCGAGGCGACCAGTTCCTCGATATCGATCGCCTCGCCGCGCTGAATGCGTTCGATCAAACCGAAATCCGTCGACGTGAACAGCCCGAGATTGTCCGCGTTCTGCCGATAAATGCGCTCGAAGCTCTTCGCGATCACCAGCCGAATGCCCGCGCGATATTCCGCCACCGGACTATGCTCGCGCGACGAACCCTTGCCATAACGATTGCCCGCGACGGTCACGCAGAAATTGCCCGCACGCACGCTGTCGATGCGAAGCGGCGTGCGTTCGCCCGCGCGCAAGCCAAGATAGGGCACGCGTCTAAGCCGTTCGTCGAAGCGCGTGAGCAGGCTCATCGGCGTGATTTCGTCGGTCGAGACGTCGTCGCGCAATGCGCCTGCGCGATCGACCGTGAGATCCTCGCCCGCGAGTTGCCGTTCGATCGTGTCCGGATCCGCGCAAAGAAACAGGATGCGCCCAGAGAGATTAAGTTTCGCCATGATGTGTCCGCGTTCAGGTGGCGAGCGCGGCGACGCTGACATTCGGCAAGGCCAGCAGACGCTGCGGCGACATCAACAGCTTCGCCTCGCGGATGCCCGCACCCATCACGATGCGCCCGCGCTCCATCACCGCAGCTTCCACGAGCACCGCGCACGAATCAGGCAAGCCGAACGCGGTGATGCCGCCGTACTCCATGCCCGACAACTCCGTCGCGATCTCGCGCGAGGCGAACGAAATGCGTTGCGCGGCGAGCTCGCGCTTGAGCGCGCCGTTGACGTCGAGCCGGCGCGAACCGAGCGTGACGATCGCCGTATAGCGCTCTTCGCCGCCTTTTTTATAGCGCACGACGATGGTGTTCGCGCAATCCTCCAGATCGATGCCGTAGCGCTCGCTGCATACGGCGGTGTCGGAAGCATCGTCGGGGACGCGGAACACGGCGATATCGGTGCCGTGCAATCGGGCCGCGACGGTGGCGGGCAGACAGGCGGCCGCTTCGTCGGCGGTCATCATGTCGAGATTCAGGGCGTAATCTTCCTGTGATGAATTCATGGCACTCGAGGCAAGGGCGCTCGTCGCGCAAAGGACTCAGCGTAACCGAAACCATGCGGATCGCGCCGTCGGCCGCATTTTATTGAGATAAGATCGAGCGCGTTGCCAACCCTGCGGCATCCGTCCGCTGAAACCAGAACGCATGTCTCACGATCACGCTCCTCACGATCATATGGTCGAACACGCCGCGCACGCGGGCGATTCCTTGTCGCGCTGGGTCGCGGTGTTCACCGCGATTCTCGCGGCTCTGTCCGGGCTGCTGCATTACGAAGAGGGCGTCCTGCAGACGCAAGCCCTCATTTTCAAGAACGACGCCGTGCTGCTGCAAAGCAAGGCGAGCGATCAATGGAGCTACTATCAGGCGCAGTCGAGCAAGGGCCACTTGATGGAACTGGCCGCCGAGCTCGCGCCCGCCGAACGTCAGCCGTTCTATCGCGATCAGATCGCCAAGTACGAGACGCGCAAGAAGGAGATCGCCGCGAAGACGCACGATCTGGAGAAGCAGGTCGAGGAGGCGAATCATCGCTCGGAGACGAAGGAGCATCCGCAGCATCTGTTCGGTCAGGCGCTGGCGCTGCTGAGCGTGGCGATTTCGCTCGCGGCGATCACTTCGCTCACGAACAACCGCAAGCTTTTCGTGCTCGCCGGCGCGATGGGCGCGGCGGGCATCGTGCTGTCGGTGTTCGCGTTCATGCATCTGTAAACAAACGACGAACGTCGATCAATGTCCCGGACACGCGGCGGGCTGGCCGTCCAGTCCTTCACGATCGGCCTGAAACGTCGCGGTCGTCTTGCCCGCGTGCCGCGCGATGCGCACCACGTAGATGCTGTCGTAGTCCGGGCTTTCCCAGCGCGGCACGCTCGACGCATCGCCGCCATAGCGCTTGACGATGCTTTTCGCCACCGCTTCGACCACCGCATGCTCCCACGCGACCACCACGACGCCGTTCCGGTAACGCGATGACAGCAGCGCGTCGATCAGCTGATCGTCCTGTTTGAAGCCGATGGAGGCATCGACCGGCAAGCCGAAGTAGATGGCGGTCAGCTCGATGGTCGCGAGCGGGCGCACGTAGTCGTATTTCGTGCCGCGATCGTTCTTCTTCTTGGCGGGATCGGGCGCGAAGATCGCGACGGGGCGGCCGTATTTGCTTTCGATCACGCGCGGCAGTGCGAGCGCGCGATTGAGCCCCTGACAAGTCAACTGTCCGAGCCCGTCGACGGGTTTTTCGCCATGTCGAACCATGACGATGGTTTGCGTCGTGTCGTCATCGGCAAAGGCCGATGGGTTCGCGCAGACGACGATGCCGGCGAGCGCGGCGACGCGAATCGGGTCGAATATTCGGGCGTTCATGATCGGACCGGGAAGCGAAGGCCCGTCGATTCTAACAACGACGCCGGGATCGACTTGCGCGGGTCGGACAAATGCAAAAAATGTGGACGAACCGGTTCATCCAGTCAAGCAACCGTAATCTATAGCTGGTAGTATCGCGGCTTCGCTGGATTGCTGACGTTTGTCCAGTACGTGCGCGCATATGACGCGATGCCCGTGGGCATCGGTCCGGAAAGGGATGTCGATCTGGCGAGGCAGCGCGTTAGCGCGATGCCATCGCCATATCCGGCCGGATGCGGCACATCACGAGGCATTGCGAGCGGAAGGCCTGCCCCTGACTATTGGCGGCGGCATGGCTGAAGCCCTTGCTCAGCGCGTCGAACTCGACCTGCGCGGCCGTCTGGGTGCAGTAACCCGTGTCGGCGTCGCGGCCCTGGGCGTGCAGCATCGCCCGGTCGGCGACGAGGTAAGTGAGTAGTGCGAACACGACGGCATTGAATACCTTTTTCATGCTTGTCTCCTTACCTCTAGGCTAATTGTCTGCAACTTCGCGTGAAATCAGGGCAAGCCCGCAAATTCACGAAAATTTGCAACGTTGTAAGCCTCCGTAGCAGGTTTGGGGCCGCGCGAGAACGTCAACGGCTGAATTTGTCAACGCCACAATTCGCAATAAATTTGATACATCGCAACGTCCCCAAATATTTTTCTTTGAGTTATTCTGTTTAACCCTTATAAAGACGTCTTGTAACTTTGGGTTGCGTTCCGTGACCAGGACCACCCAACGCAGTCGTCCCGCCTTTCATTCGATAGTCACCCGCGCAGTTCCGACATACGCGCCTCGAGCGTGTCGGCCGTGCTGTGGGCTCGACAAGCCAAGCATATGCGCCTGCCGTCAGTTCTCAGCTTTCTCATCTGGATTCCAGTGGTGTCGGGCATTTTCGTGATGACCTTCGCCCCTTCCGCGAAGCTCTCGCGCGCGGTCGCGGTGTTCGGCGCGATCCTCGGCCTGCTGCCGGCCGTGCAACTTATCCAGCAATTCGATGAAGGCTCGAGCGCGATGCAGTTCGTCGAGCGCGTGGACTGGCTGCCGCAGTTCGGCATCTCGTATCACCTGGGCGTCGATGGCATTTCGCTGTGGTTCACGGTGCTGACGGCGGTGACGACGCTGATCGTCTTCATCGCGTCGTGGAAGTCGGTGACCAAACAAGTCGCGCAATACTACGGCGCGTTTCTCGTGCTGTCGGGTTGCATGCAGGGCGTGTTCACGTCGCTCGACGGCATGCTGTTCTTCGTGTTCTTCGAAGCCTCGCTGATTCCGCTGTATCTGCTGATCGGTACGTGGGGCGGCGGCGAGCGTCGCGTCTATGCGGCCATCCGCTACTTCTTCTTCTCGCTGCTCGGCTCGCTCGCGATGATCTATCTCTGGGCGCAATCGCATACCTTCGATATCGCCGCGTGGCGCGATCTCAAGCTCGGCTTCGCGCCGCAAATCGCGATCTTCCTGTGCTTTATCGCCGCCTTCTCGGTGAAGGTGCCGATGTTCCCGGTCCACACCTGGCTGCCCGACGTCAACGCCGAAGGCCCGACGGGCGCGGCCGTGCTGCTCGGCATGCTGAAGATCGGCGGCTACGGCATGATCCGTTACGTGCTGCCCATCGTGCCGGACGCATCGCACTTCTTTGCTCCGGCGATGATCGCGCTGTCGCTCGTCGCGGTGATCTACGGCAGTCTGGTCGCGCTCGCGCAGACCGACATGCGCAAGCTGCTCGCGTATTCGGCGGTCGCGCACATGGGTCTGGTGACGCTCGGCCTGTTCACGTTCGACCGTCTGGGCACGGAAGGCGCGGTGGTGCAGATGCTGTCGTACGGCATCGTGTCCGGCGCGATGCTGCTGTGTACCGGCGTGCTGTTCGACCGCACCCGCGAAGGCTCGATCGATGCCTTCGGCGGCGTCGCCAACACCATGCCGCGCTTCGCCACCTACGCGATGCTGTTCTCGATGGCAAACGTCGGCCTGCCGGGCACCTTGGGTTTCGTCGGCGAGTTTCTGGTGCTGACGGGCATGATCCGCTTCAACTTCTGGATCGGCGCGACGGCGGCGTTGTCGCTGATTCTGAGCGCGGCCTATACGCTGTGGATGTACAAGCGCGTGATGTTCGGCGCGGTCAAAAAAAACGCGCGCGAAAACGCGCGCGTGGCCGGCCTGAAGAATATCGGCAAGCGCGAGTTCGTCGTGCTCGGCGCGATGGCCGTGCTCGTGCTTGCCATCGGTGTGCGTCCCAAGACCTTCACCGATGCGATCGGCCCGTCGGTCGAGAGCTTCCTCGCGACCGCGCAGGGCTCGTCGCTGCCGGGCGAGTCGAGCGCGCCTTCGTACGACGCGCATCGCGAGAGCGTGTCGGAGCGCAAGCCGGGCTGAGGCTCGTCGCCGTATCGCTTAGATAAAAACGCCGCGCCTCAAGCGCGGCGTTTTTGTGCGCCCAGCATGGGCGCACTCTTGCGGGTGCAAGTCGCGCGGCAAGTTGACCACAGCGAGCGAAGTGAAGCGCAACTGCGGAAGGGCGACCGACCGTGGGGAGGAAGCGTGGAGCGAAAC
>NZ_LFJJ01000068.1 GCF_001189365.1 Candidatus Burkholderia verschuerenii
TTTGCTACACGCTTCCTTCAGACCCCGCCTCACGACGACGCCCTTGCGTTTCACTAGGCCTTCGCCCCATCAGGCTGGACAGGGAACTTGCACCCCCAAGCTGTTGCGCATGCTCGGCGCACAAACAAAACCCCGCCAAAGCGGGGTCTTGTGACGTCATTAAATTTTAACGGATTGCGCGTCAGGCGTAACGTCGCAGACGCAGAGCGAAATCCTGCAGCGCCTTGATGCCGCTCTCTTCCGCGCGATGCACCCAGTCCTGCAACTGCTGCAGCAACTGCTCGCGCGATGCGTTCGAGCGATCCCACATCGACGCCAGATCGTTGCGCAGTTCGATGAAGGTACGCAGGCGCTGGTTGTCCGAGAACAGTTCCGGCAACTGCTTGCGCTGCGGTTCGTTCAGGCCTTCTTCTTCCTTGTGGAACCACTTGCGCGCGCCGCGCATCAACTGATACTTCTCGCCCGCGCCGCCTTCCTTGAGCTTGTCGAGCTCTTGCGCGTAAGCCTGCTTCAGCGCCTTGCCGTAACGCGCCATCACTTCGTAGCGGTTCGACAGCACGGCCTGCAGCGTGTCCTGATCCAGCACGGATTTGCTCGCGGCGAGCTTCGGCGTGGGAGCGACCTTCTTGACCTTCGCGAGACCGACCGCCGACATCATGCGGATATACATCCAGCCGATATCGAACTCGTACCACTTGCTCGACAGCTTGGCCGACGTCGCGTGCGTGTGGTGGTTGTTATGCAGTTCTTCGCCGCCGATCAGAATGCCCAGCGGGAAAATGTTGGTGCTCGCATCCGGCGAATTGAAGTTGCGATAGCCCCAGAAGTGCGCGAGACCGTTGACGACGCCCGCCGCCCAGAACGGAATCCAGATCATCTGCACGGCCCACACCGACAGACCGACGATGCCGAACAGCGCCACGTCGATGACCATCATGATGCTGATGCCGAGAATCGGGTAACGTGTGTAGACGTTGCGTTCCATCCAGTCGTTCGGCGTGCCGTGGCTGAACTTGCGCAGCGTTTCTTCGTTCTTCGCTTCAGCGCGATACAGTTCCGCGCCTTCGAGCAGCACCTTCCAGATGCCGCGCGTCTGCGGGCTATGCGGATCTTCTTCGGTTTCGCATTTGGCGTGATGCTTGCGGTGGATCGCCGCCCACTGGCCGGTCAGCATGCCCGTGGTCGACCACAGCCAGAAACGGAAGAAATGGCTCGCGACCGGATGCAGATCCAGTGCGCGGTGAGCCTGGCAACGGTGCAGGTAGATCGTGACGCCGGCGATCGTGACGTGCGTCATCGCGAGCGTGAAGAGGACGATCTGCCACCAGGAGGCGTTGAGCAATCCGTTGGCGAGAAATTGGAGAGAAGAATTCAGCAAGGCGGTTTACCTGTTTACCTGTGAAATTCGGAAAAAATGGCCGATGAATTTCGACCTTGAGACACTGTTGGGGACCTGAAAGCATCCTTCGAAGTAGGATCGCATTTTACTGCATGCGTTCCAAACCATTGTCGCAAAGGTGAAATTTATTGAATCCTATCAAAACGAAGTATATTTCACGCCACGAACTGATCCGGTTTTATACGCCAAATCGAAAGATTGGACGGTTGAAAACCGGCTCAAGCCGCTGTGGCCGGGCCTTCGCGGGGAATGTCGGCATTAACTACCGAATCCGCGCCACCGCCCACAATCCTTATTTCGCGTTGCGCGTAGGGTATTTCAATGCCGTTTTCGCGGAATAAACGCCACACGCCGCGGTTCACCTGCGACTTTACGCCGCCGGTCCCCTTCGCGGCTTCCTCGATCCAGAAGCTCAGTTCGAGGTTGATGCCGTCCGAACCGAAGCTCGCGAGCAGCGCGGCCGGCGCGGGATCCTGCAACACGCGTTCGACACCCTGAGTGGCTTCGACGAGCAGTTGCATCGCGCGTTCGACGTCGCAGCGATAGCTCACCTGCACACCGATTTTGGCGTTGCCGCGCGTCAGGTATGACGAATGGTTCTGCACCACATCGGTGATCAGCTTTTCGTTCGGAATCAGCGTTTCGATGCCGTCCAGACCGCGCACGACCGTGTAGCGCGTGCGAATCTGCGTCACCGTACCCTGACTGCCGGCCACGTTGATCATGTCGCCGAGCCTGAGCGAGCGGTCCAGCAGGATGATGAAGCCCGACACGTAATTGCTCGCGATCTTCTGCAAGCCGAAGCCCAGCCCGACGCCGAGCGCCCCGCCGAACACGCCGAGCACCGTGATATCGATGCCGACGATCGACAGGCTCACCAGAATCGCCGCCAGAATCATCAGCGCCCGCGCGACGCGCGCCAGCACGACCTTTAGGTTGGCATCGAGCGAACGGGCGCGCATCAGGCGTTCGTCGAGCAGCGCGCCCGCCCACATCGCGACGATCAGCGTCACGCACACCCACAGCACGCCCGAGGCGAGCGAGAGCAGCGTCATGTGCGCGTTGGCGAAGTTGAAACGCACGCTCGCCATCCAGCGCACGACGTCGTCCTGAATGCCCATCACCGTGAGGAGCATGGCGATCCAGACGATCACCGTGACGAGCTTCTCTACCAAATAGAGCAGCGCGCCCGCTTCATGTTCCGAGCCGCCGCGACTAAATACCCGTCGCGCGACGTAAAACATCATATAAATCACGGTGATGCCGCACAACGGCACCAGCGCCAGCCGCAAAAACGCCGTGTGGATGAACGGCGCGAGCGCGAGTTGCGCGATCGTGACGAACACCGTGCCCAACAACGGAAACAGCGCCTTGTTGAGACTTTCCGCGCCGAAGCGCACGGCGTCGAAGCGCGATTCGCGGCGCGCGTCGAGCTTCTTGCGCAGCAGCCGCGCGCACCAGTACGCGACCACCAGCAGGCCGAGCAGGACCGCCACCTGCCAGAGCATTTCCGGCTCGCCGAAATCGCGCGAAATCCGCCGGACGAAATCGCTCAGGTAGCAGTTGTCCATGTCGGCTTATTCAGCGGGTTCCTCGACGGCCTTCGGCTCGCCCGGCACGCGCTCGAGCACGGCGGCGAAGAAACCGTCGGTGCCCTGCTTGTGCGGCCACAGCGACAGGAAATCGCCGGTATCGAGATCGATGCGCTGTTCCGCCAGCACGTCGCGCGCGGACACGACGCGGAAGTTCGGATGCGTCTCCAGAAAGGCCTTCACGACGTCTTCGTTTTCCGCGTCGAGCATCGAGCAGGTCGCGTAGACGAGACGGCCGCCGGTCTTCACCAGCCGCGCGGCGCTCGACAGAATGGCAAGCTGCTTCGGCGTGAGTTCGGCGACCGATTGCGGCGACTGACGCCATTTCAGGTCGGGATTGCGGCGCAGCGTGCCCAGGCCGGAACACGGCGCATCGACGAGCACGCGATCGATCTTGCCCGCCAGACGCTTGATCTTCGCGTCCTGTTCGCTGTCGATCAGCACCGGATTCACGTTCGACAGGCCGCTGCGCGCCAGACGCGGCTTGAGCTTGGCGAGCCGGCGATCGGAGACGTCGAACGCGTAAAGACGGCCGGTCGAGCGCATCATCGCGCCGAGCGCCAGCGTTTTGCCGCCCGCGCCCGCGCAGAAGTCGACGATCATCTCGCCACAGCGCGGGGCCATCAGCGAACACAAAAGCTGGCTGCCTTCGTCCTGCACTTCGATCCAGCCTTCCTGGAACGGCGCGAGGCGCGTCAGCGCGGGCTTGCCGCCCACGCGGATGCCGAACGGCGCGAACGGCATTTCGGCCGCGTCGATGCCCGCTTCGGCCAGCGCCCTCAGCACGGCTTCGCGCGGCGCCTTGATCGGGTTCGCGCGCAGATCGAGCGGCGCGGGATAGTTCAGCGCGGCGGCGAGCTTCGCCAGTTCTTCCGGCTCGAAGCGCTTGCCGAGCGCGTCGTAAATCCATTGCGGCAGATTCGTGCGCACGCGCACCGGCAGGCTCGCCGGATCGATCTTCGAGACCTGCGCGAGCCATTGATACTCGTCGGCGGAAACGTGCGGCTTGAGCGCGGAGAGACCCGCGGTCTGCATCAACCCGAGCAGCGCGAGACGGCGCGCCTGATTGCCGCTACCGCTTTCCGCGAGATGCGAAAACTCCATTTTCCGGCGCAGCACCGCGAACACCGCTTCGGCGATCACGCCGCGCTCGCTATGACCCAGCTTCGGATGCGCGCGGAAAAAGCGGCTCGTGGCGGCATCCGCCGGGCCGGAAAAGCGGAGTACGTCCGCGAGCAAAGTTTCGGTTTGTCCGATCAGAAATCCATGCAGCCTCATGCGCCCTCCCCGGCAACGTCGGCAAAGAGCCATTGCGGCTCGGATGGCGTCAGCGCCACGCGCTCGCCCTCGATAGAAAGTCGCCCTTCGACGAACCAGCGCACCGCGCGCGGATAAATCACGTGCTCGACCGTGAGCACGCGCGCCGCGAGCGCGGCGGCATCGTCGCCGGCTGTGACCGGCACCGCGCCCTGCGCGACGATCGGTCCATGATCCAGCGTCGGCGTGACGAAATGCACCGTCGCGCCGTGCACGCGCACGCCGGCATCCAGCGCCTGCTGATGCGTGCGCAGCCCCGGAAAACATGGCAGCAGCGACGGATGCACGTTCAGCATGCGCCCGGCATAGCGATTCACGAAGCCATCGGTCAGCACGCGCATGAAGCCCGCCAGCACCACCAGATCCGGTTCGAAGCGATCGATTTCGCGCGCGAGCGCGGCATCGAACGCCTCGCGGCCATCGAACGCGCGATGATCGACCACCGCCGTGTCGATGCCGTTCGCCGCCGCGAAATTCAGCCCCGCGGCGTCGGGTTTGTTTGAGATGACCGCGCACACGCGGGCCGGCCAGCCGTCACGCGCGCAGGCGCGCACGACGGCTTCCATGTTGCTCCCGCGTCCGGAGATCAGAATAACGATTTTTTTCATCGCCGGATTTTATCATTTGAAGGCGGCGAAAATCGTGCCAAAGGCCATCGAGACGCCGCGCACGCCCGGCGAATCGTGCGATGCGTTTATAATCTAACGCTTTGCGGCATAAAGCCTTTCCCACCGACCTACGCCTATCGTGAGAGTCTTTCGCGGCCTCCCCAATGCCGAAAGCCGGGCGCCTTGCGCGCTGACCATCGGCAATTTCGACGGTGTCCATCGCGGCCATCAGGCGCTGCTTGCACGCGTGCGCGCCGCCGCCGACGCGCGCGGCCTGCTCGTCTGCGTGATGACCTTCGAGCCGCATCCGCGCGAGTTCTTCAACCCGGCCGGCGCACCGCCGCGTATCGCCATGTTGCGCGACAAGCTCGAGGCGCTGCGCACCAACGGCGTCGATCGCGTGGTGGTCGAGCATTTCAACCAGACGTTCGCGAGCCAGTCGCCGGATACGTTCGTGAAGAACGTCATCGTCGATGGCCTGCATGCGCGCTGGGTCATGGTCGGCGACGACTTCTGCTACGGCGCCAAGCGCGCGGGCAACTTCGATTCGCTGAAGGCCGCCGGCGAGAAATACGGCTTCGAAGTCGAGCAGATGGCGACGGTCGCGCATCCGAACGGCGCGCGCATTTCGTCGTCGTCGGTGCGCTCGTCGCTGGTCGCGGGCGATCTGGACGCGGCGCATGTCGCGCTCGGCCGTCCGTATGTGATCAGCGGCCATGTCGTGCATGGCGCGAAGCTCGGCCGGGATCTCGGTTTTCCCACACTGAATCTGCCGATTCCGCACAAGCGGCCGGCGCTGGCGGGCATTTTCGTCGTGCGCGTGCACGGTCTCGCGGACGAACCGCTGCCCGCCGTCGCGAGCCTCGGCCTGCGTCCGACCGTCGACGATTCCGGCCGCGTGCTGCTCGAAGTCTTCGTGCTCGACTGGCACGGCGACGCATACGGCAAACTCGTGCGCGTCGAATTCCTCAAGAAGCTGCGCGACGAGGAAAAATACGTCGATCTCGAAACGCTCACGCGCGCCATCGCGAACGACGTCGACAACGCCCGCGCCTACTTCGGCCTGCCGCCCGCGAGCAATGCGGGCAGCCGTGCCTCGGGCTTCGCCATTTCGGCGACCGATCGAATTAGGTGAGCGTGCGGCGCGGCTTTCACGAAAGCGCGCGTCGCCCGCTGCCCCGCCCTATCGACACACCGCGCGTCCCGGACGCACGTCTCACCGAATTCACTTGAGTCACCCATGAGCGACAAGAAAGAGAAAGCCTCCTCGAAGTACCCGGTCAACCTGCTCGACACGCCCTTCCCGATGCGCGGCGACTTGCCTAAGCGCGAACCCGCGTGGGTCAAGGAATGGCAGGACAAGGGGATCTACGAGAAGATCCGCGCCGCCTCGAAAGGCCGCAAGAAGTTCATCCTGCACGATGGCCCGCCGTACGCGAACGGCGACATTCACCTCGGCCACGCGGTGAACAAGATTCTGAAGGACATGATCGTCAAGGCGCGCAATCTGGCGGGCTTCGACGCGGTCTATGTGCCTGGCTGGGACTGCCACGGCATGCCGATCGAAATCCAGATCGAAAAGCAGTTCGGCAAGACGCTGCCCGCCATCGAAGTGATGCAGAAGGCGCGCGCCTACGCGAGCGAGCAGATCGAGAAGCAGAAGGTCGGCTTCCGCCGTCTGGGCGTGCTCGGCGATTGGGACAATCCGTACAAGACCATGAACTTCGCGAACGAAGCGGGCGAAATCCGCGCGCTCGGCAAGATCATGGAGAAGGGTTACGTGTATCGCGGTCTAAAGCCGGTGAACTGGTGTTTCGACTGCGGCTCGGCGCTGGCCGAAGCGGAAGTCGAGTACAAGGACAAGACCGATCCGACCATCGACGTGATGTTCGCGTTCGCGGAACCGGAAAAGACCGCGCAGGCGTTCGGCTTGAACGCGCTGCCGAAGCAGGAAGGCGGCATCGTCATCTGGACCACGACGCCGTGGACCATTCCCGCCAACCAGGCGCTGAACGTGCATCCGGAGATCGTCTACGCGCTCGTCGATACGCCGCGCGGCCTGCTGATCCTCGCGCAGGAACGCGTCGAGGAATGCCTGAAGAACTACGGCCTGACGGGCGAAGTCATCGCGACGACGACCGGCGAAAAGCTTGCCAACGTGCGCTTCCATCATCCGCTGGCGTCGGCGCATCCGGGTTACAAGCGCACCGCACCGGTTTATCTCGGCGATTACGTGACGACCGAAAGCGGCACGGGCATCGTGCACTCGTCGCCGGCGTATGGCGTGGAAGACTTCGTGTCGTGCAAGGCGCACGGCATGTCGGACTCGGACATCATCAATCCGGTGATGGGCGATGGCCGCTATATCGAATCGCTGCCGCTGTTCGGCGAACTGTCGATCTGGAAGGCGAATCCGCAGATCGTCGAAGCGCTGGAAAGCGCGGGTTCGCTGCTCAAGACCGAGCACTACAAACACAGCTACATGCACTGCTGGCGTCACAAGACGCCGATCATCTATCGCGCGACCTCGCAATGGTTCGCGGGCATGGATCTGACGCCGAAAGACGGCGGCAAGACGCTGCGCGAAACCGCGCTCGAAGGCGTCGAGAACACGGCGTTCTATCCGTCGTGGGGCAAGCAGCGTCTGTACAGCATGATCGCGAATCGGCCGGACTGGACGCTGTCGCGTCAGCGTCAGTGGGGCGTGCCGATAGCGTTCTTCGTCCATAAGGAAACGGGCGAACTGCATCCGCGTACGCCGGAATTGCTCGAAGAAGTGGCGAAGCGTGTCGAGGAAGGCGGCATCGAAACGTGGCAGAAACTCGATCCGCGCGAGCTGATCGGCGACGACGCCAACATGTACGAAAAGAACCGCGACACGCTCGACGTGTGGTTCGATTCCGGCACGACGCACTGGCACGTGCTGCGCGGCTCGCACAAGGATTCGCTGCAATTCCCGGCCGATCTGTATCTGGAAGGCTCGGACCAACATCGCGGCTGGTTCCATTCGTCGCTGCTGACCGCATCGATGCTCGACGGCCGCGCGCCTTACGACGCGCTGCTGACGCACGGCTTCACCGTCGATGGCGAAGGCCGCAAGATGTCGAAGTCGCTCGGCAACGGCGTCGATCCGCACGAGGTGTCGAACCGGCTGGGCGCGGAAATCATCCGCTTGTGGATCGCCTCGACGGATTATTCGGGCGAGCTCGCGATCTCGGAAGAAATTCTCAAGCGCGTGACGGAAACGTATCGCCGGATTCGCAATACGCTGCGCTTCCTGCTCGCGAATCTGTCGGACTTCGACTTCGAGAAGAACGCGCTGCCGGTTTCCGAGTGGCTCGAAATCGATCGTTACGCGATCGCGCTCACGCGCAATCTGCAGGACGACGCGCTCGCGCACTACGAGAAGTACGAGTTCCATCCGGTGGTCGCGAAGATCGCGACGTTCTGCTCGGAAGATCTCGGTGGCTTCTATCTCGACGTGCTGAAGGATCGCCTATACACGACTCAGGCCGATTCGCGCGAGCGCCGCAGCGCGCAGACCGCGCTGTTCCATATCGCGCATGGTTTGCTGCGTCTGGTCGCGCCGTATCTGTCGTTCACGGCGGAAGAAGCGTACAAGGTGCTCAAGCCCGGTCAGGACACGATCTTCACCGAGGTCTACGCGCAGTATCCGGACATCGCGAACGGCGGCGAGTTGCTCGACAAGTGGACGCTGATCCGCAACGCACGCAGCGATGTGACGAAGGCGCTGGAAGAAGCGCGCACGGCGAATCAGATCGGCTCGTCCTTGCAGGCGGAAGTCGTGGTGCGCGCAAGCGGCGCGCGTTACGACGCGCTGACTTCGCTCGACGATGCGCTGCGCTTCGTGCTGATCACGTCGCGGGCGTTGGTCGAGAAAGTCGCGAGCGAAGCGGAAGAAGGCGTCGATGTCACGGCATCGAGCTATCTGAAGTGCGAGCGCTGCTGGCATTATTGCGCGGACGTCGGCTCGCACGCCGATCATCCGGGACTGTGCGGCCGCTGCTTCTCCAACCTGTTCGGCGCCGGCGAAACGCGAGGCGCAGCTTAAATGGCTCGATCGATGGCGAAACAAACTACCAGCAAGACAGGCGGCGGCTCGCTCGCGCCGTGGATCGGCGTCGCGCTGATCGTGATCCTGTTCGATCAGTTGACGAAGATCGCGGTGCAGAAGGTCTTCGCCTACGGCGAGCCGCATCCGCTCACGCCCTTCTTCAACCTGATCCTCGTCTACAACAAGGGCGCGGCGTTCAGCTTCCTCGCGATGGCGGGCGGCTGGCAGCGCTGGGCGTTCACGGCGCTGGGCGTGGTCGCGGCCGTCGTGATTTGCTATCTGCTCAAGAAACATTCCGGGCAGCGGCTGTTCTGCACGGCGCTGGCGCTCATCATGGGCGGCGCGATCGGCAATGTCATCGACCGGTTGATGTACGGCCATGTGATCGACTTTCTCGATTTCCACCTGAATGCGTGGCACTTTCCGGCATTCAATATCGCCGATAGCGGGATTACGGTCGGCGCGGTGTTGCTTATCCTCGACGAATTGCGGCGCGTGCGGGGTTCGCGGTGATAACGCGGCGCGGCTCCCCAAACGGAGCCGCGTTTTTCATTCGACGGAGGCACTTTGGAACTCGCTGGTAAGCATCTCGTTCTCGGGCTGACGGGCGGCATCGCCTGCTACAAGATCGCCGAACTCACGCGGCTGCTGATCAAGGGCGGCGCGACCGTGCAGATCGTGATGACCGAAGCGGCCACGCAATTCATCACGCCCGTCACGATGCAGGCGCTGTCCGGCCGTCCGGTGTATGTGTCGCAGTGGGATGCACGCATGCCGAACAACATGCCGCATATCGATTTGTCGCGCGAGGCGGATACCATCGTCATCGCGCCCGCTTCCACCGATTTCATGGCGAAGCTCGCGCATGGCAGGTGCGACGATCTGCTGTCGACGCTGTGTATCGCGCGCGATTGTCCGCTGCTCGTCGTGCCCGCGATGAATCGCCAGATGTGGCAAAACCCGGCGACGCAGCGCAACGTCACGCAATTGCGCGCGGACGGCGTGGAAGTGCTCGGTCCGGATTCCGGTTCGCAGGCGTGCGGCGAAGTCGGCGATGGCCGCATGATCGAGCCCGAAGCCGCGTTCGAGGCGATCTGCGCGTTCTTCCAGCCGAAGATTCTGCGCGGCCAGCGCGTGCTGATTACCGCGGGCCCGACCTTCGAATCGCTCGATCCGGTGCGCGGCATCACCAATCGATCGTCGGGGAAAATGGGCTTTGCGCTGGCGCGCGCGGCGGCGCAGGCGGGCGCGGATGTGCATCTCGTCGCCGGTCCCGTTGCGCTGGAAACGCCTTGGGGCGTGTATCGCGAAGACGTGCAAACCGCGCGGCAGATGCACGACGCCGTCATGCAAGCCACGCCCGACACGGACATTTTCATCGCGGTGGCGGCGGTCGCGGACTGGCGCGTCGATCACGCGAGCGAGCACAAGATCAAGAAGACCGGCGACGGTTCGTTGCCGACCTTCAGCTTCGTCGAAAATCCCGACATTCTCGCGACGGTCGCGAAGTTGCCGAATCCGCCCTACTGCGTCGGCTTCGCCGCGGAAAGCGGCGATCTCGACGTGCATGGCAAAGAGAAGCGCAAACGCAAGAATGTGCCGCTGCTGATCGGCAATCTCGGCCCGCTGACTTTCGGACGCGACGATAACGAAGTCGTGCTGTTCGAAGCCTCGGGCGCGACGCCCGTGCCGCGCGCCGACAAGCGCGATCTCGCCCGCACGCTGATCGCGGAAATCGCCAAACGCGCGCCGAAAACCGGCGGGGCGCTGCTGTCATGACCAAGCTTTCCGTTCTCGATCAGACGCCCGTCATTCAGGGCCACTCGACGGCCGACGCCATCGCCGCGACGCTCGACCTCGCGCAACTCGCCGACGATCTCGGCTACACGCGTTACTGGTGCGCGGAGCATCACGGCTTGTACGGCGTGTCGAATCCGTGTCCCGAAGTGATGCTCGCGCGCATCGGCAGTCTGACCAAGCGGATTCGCATCGGCTCGGGCGGCGTGATGCTGCCGTACTACTCGCCTTTCAAGGTCGCCGAACAGTTTCTGATGCTCGAGGCGCTGTTCCCGAATCGCGTCGATCTCGGCGTCGGACGCGCGCCTGGCGGCGATATGCGCACGGCGCAAGCGGTCGCGGCGGGTTCGTACAATCGCGGCAATGTGTTTCCGCAACAGGTCGCGGAACTGATCGCGCTGTTCGACGGCAAGCTTCCCGACGATTCCCTCGCGCGCGGCGTGCTGCTGCAACCGCAGATCGACACGCGTCCGCAACTGTGGATGCTCGGCTCCAGCGACTTCGGCGGTTTGCTCGCGGCGCAACTCGGCATTCGCTTCGCGTTCGCGCATTTCATCAACGCGCAGGTCGGGCATCTGGTGGCGGAGGCGTATCGCGAGCGCTTTACGGCCGGTCACGAAGCCAAGCCTTATCTCGCGGCTGCGATTTTCGTGATCTGCGCCGATACCGATGAAGAAGCGCAAGCGCTGGAAAAAGCTGTCGATCTGCGTCGCGTGCAAATGGCGTATGGATTGAATCAGCCGATTCCATCCATCGAGCAAGGCGCCGCGCAGCAGTACGGCGAGCGCGAACGCGCGGTGATCGCGCATGAGAAGGCGCGCAGCATCATCGGTACGCCGGAGCGCGTGGTCGAGCAGATGCAGATTCTCCAGCAACGCTTCGCCGCCGATGAACTCATCGTGCTGACAGTCGCCGGCAGCTACGCCGCGCGCACGCGTTCCTATCAACTTCTGGCCGAAGCCTTCGAACTCGGCCGCCACGCCTAAATCAATGAAACTCGACGTCAAGATTCTCGACGCACGCATGCGCGAATTCCTGCCCGCCTACGCCACGCCCGGCAGCGCGGGCCTCGATCTGCGCGCCTGCCTCGATACGCCGATGATCATCGAGCCGGGTCAGACCGTGCTCGTGCCGACCGGCCTCGCGATCCATCTGGCCGATCCAGGCTATGCCGCGATGATTCTGCCGCGTTCGGGACTCGGCCATAAGCACGGCATCGTGCTGGGCAATCTCGTCGGTTTGATCGACTCGGATTATCAAGGCCAGTTGATGGTGTCGACGTGGAATCGCGACGATACGGCATTCACGCTCAATCCGATGGAACGTCTCGCGCAAATGGTCATCGTGCCGGTTGTGCAGGCGCAATTCAATATTGTCGACGATTTCGATGCGAGCGAACGCGGCGCGGGCGGGTTCGGCAGCACGGGCAAGCATTAACGCGAAACGAATCGCGGTATTAAACGGTGCGTCGTAACGACGGTTAAAAGACACACCGTTTTAAACCATAATTAAATTAATTTCATATAAATCGACGGTTTTCTCAAAGCCGTCTGATCGAATTTCGCGTTATCCGAAAATAAGCTCGGAATTTAATTGCCCGCGATTTTCCTTCATATACTGGCCTCGTGACATGCCGGCTCATCGCTCCAAACAAACGGGCAATCCGGCATTCACACGCAGCCGTTCGATATAACGGCGTTCCGCAATCACCTTTCTTATGCCCTCGGTACGGCAGGATGCTTCATCGTCTTTTTATTTCGCGATCCTAATCTGATCGATATTTGACGCGGGATAAGAAGACGGCATATGTAATTCGGCTGGTCATTTTGTTTCGCCAATAGTTTCAATCCGGCGAATTAATCTCGATTTCACGTTGGAGGATTTATGCAAATCATTTACGACGCAACGCTCGCATCCGGCGCGACGGAGTATTACGGCCAGATCGTCGTTTCCAATCTTCGTTACGACGACGGCAGCACGGTTCAGGTCAATTCCTATCTGGCCATGACCTTCGATTCGCCCGCGCCGATCGACCCGAATGGCGTCTACATGCAGTTCGTTTCCTGGATCGATTCGACGGTCACCGTGGATAACGTGGCCATCGACACCGACCTGTATTCCGTCTCGGTGACGATCGCCTTCGGCACGCCGCACGCGATGGTCGCCGGCGACACGATCAACATCGGCGTGCCCAGCAACCTGATGGTGGATACCGACAGCTACCTGAACTCGTTCGTGTTCGCGGCGGACCAGTCGCCGAACGTGAACGGCACGGTGACCGTCAATTGCGCCGCGTCGCCCGATGCGGCCTTGACGGGCATCGCGCCGGTCGTCACGTTCGTGCGCGGCTCGCAACGCACGCCGGTCACGCTGACCTACGGCGGCGCGACGTCGGTCACGCTTCAGCAAGGCGACTACACGATCGAAGGCGACAGCGTCGAGACGAGCGATCTCACCGTCGTCGCGCCGCTGACGATTTCGCCCAACGCGCTGTCCGTGTCGACCGGCTCGAGCGCGACGGTGAACGTATCGTTCGGCGCGGTTGAGCGCACGGCGGCGCTCGATATCCAGATCGACGCGTTGACCGGCCTCGGCACGGAAACGCTCGCCGTCACGGTGATCGATCGCGCGAGCGGCGCGACGCTGGCCGCCTTCGACGCCGCGCCCGGCACGACGACGCAACTGCGCCAGTTGCCGGCATCGGGCACGGCGCAGATCGCCATCGATCATATTCTGCTGAACGACATCGACTATTCGTTCAGCGTGCCCGATGTCACGCTCGCGAATTCGCTGCAAACCGTGCACATCACGAACAGTCAGGTGGTCAAGAGCCCGTACGACACGACCGGCTTCGTGCAAGTGCCGATCAACGTGACGACCGAAGCGACCTTGCCGATGCAGTTCACCGTGCGCCTCACCGGCGACACGATGAACTACACGCAGACGCTCGACGTCGAGACCTACAAGACCGCGTTCGGCGTGCTGGTCAAGCCGGGCACGTACGCGGTGTCGACGAACTCGCTGCTATCGGGCGGCATCGTGTACGCGGTCGATGTGCCGGACCAGTTGACGGTCGGCGGTAGCACGAGCAGTTCGCTGAACGTGTCGATCGAGGCATCGGCGAATCTCAATGTAAAGGGCTTCCCGGCGTTTCTGTCGTTCGGCTCGATCACCAATCTCGTGCCCGACAACGCCGCCGATCTCGCCGCCGCGCGCGTTGATGGATCTGTTGCGCACGGTCGAAGGCTTGCTGCCCGGACAAGCGGTCTTGCCGATTCCGATCTCGTACACTTGCAATCTCTCGCTGGGCGGCACGACCGACATCCTCGCCGATGCCGACGCGCATATGTACAGCTTCGGCAACTACATCCTGGCGCTGCAGATCGCCAACGAATATATCGATGCGGGACATCCGGTGCCGGCGGGGTTCATCGTCAATCCGGACTTTCTGGGTTCGGTGCAGCAGGCGAATTTCGCGCCGACCTACGCGATGCCGGTGCGCGCGCCGCTGCAAAGCGCGCTCGACTACCGGCAGATCGTCGCGACGATTCCCGCGAGCATCACCGAGGACATCAAGGGCTACGTCGCGGCGGTCAACTGGCTGACGCGCACCGTTGCGCCGGACGTGAGCTTCGGCTGGCAGATCAATCTGTGGGGCATGGGTTATTCCGAGTGGATCTACGACGACACCGATCCCGTGACCGAGGCGCAGGCGACGGCGGATTACATCGAAACCCTCGCGGTCTATAGCGGCGACTACAAGCCGGACTTTCTCGCCATCGACCGATACGAAGCCGACGACTTCACCCAGCGCGGCTACACCAACGGCTACTGCTACGGTCCGCGCGAATGGGCGCGCTACTTCGATTTCTGCGAAGGCGTGAGCCGCGCGCTCAAGCTGCCGGTGATGCCGTGGCAGATTCCTGCGAGCCGCACGCCGAACACGGCCGATCAGGTCAACCCGGGCTTCGACAGCCAGCACTGGGGCACCGGCGGCAGCTGCATTCTGGGCGATCCGCAAATCGGTTCGGACTACCACCATGTCAATCCGACGATCCTCGCGCTCCAGTTCAACCCGGCCTTCCCGATGATGGGCGCCACCGCCGAAGACATGTTCATCCGCTCCGAGCCGTTCGATATCTCCGCTCCGATGTACACCGACTTCCCGCAGCGCGGCATCTTCGCCGTGTTGCTGGGCGGCGGATCGACGACGGGCCTGGTGTCGTCGATCGGCAATCCCGAATCGTGGCCGCGCGACAAGACCGCCGCGTATATGAACGATCCGATTCCGTTCGACGACTCCGGCAGTCGACGGCGCAAGTAAGGCACGCATGATTCCTCGCGATCGATACGCGAGGAACCGGCAAACAAAAACGGCGCGAACTTTCGTTCGCGCCGTTTTTCGTCAGCTAAACCGCTGAATCAGTCGACCTCGATGGTCTCCGGATTCGGACTGCGCGGCGGCGACGGGTTCTCGTCGAAGGTGATCTGCACCTTGTCGTCCGCATCCACGTCGATGTTGACGCGACCGCCGTTGGTCAGCTTGCCGAACAGCAGCTCGTCGGCCAGCGCACGACGGATCGTGTCCTGGATCAGACGCTGCATCGGACGCGCGCCCATCAGCGGATCGAAACCGTGCTTGGCGAGATGCTTGCGCAGCGCGTCGCTGAACACCGCATCGACCTTCTTCTCGTGCAGCTGATCTTCCAGTTGCATGAGGAACTTGTCGACCACGCGCAGGATGATTTCCTCGTCCAGCGAACGGAAGCTGATGATCGAATCCAGACGGTTGCGGAATTCCGGCGTGAACATGCGCTTGATGTCGGCCATTTCATCGCCCGACTCGCGACGCGACGTGAAGCCGATCACCGCCTTGCCCATCGCCTCGGCGCCCGCGTTCGTCGTCATGATGATGATGACATTGCGGAAGTCCGCCTTGCGTCCGTTGTTATCCGTCAGCGTGCCGTGGTCCATCACCTGCAGCAGCACGTTGTAGATATCCGGATGCGCCTTCTCGATTTCGTCCAGCAGCAGCACGCAATGCGGCTTCTTCGTCACGGCTTCCGTCAGCAGACCGCCCTGATCGAAACCGACATAGCCCGGCGGCGCGCCGATCAGACGGCTGACCGCGTGACGCTCCATGTATTCCGACATGTCGAAGCGCAGCAGTTCGATGCCCAGCGTGAACGCCAGTTGCTTCGCGACTTCGGTCTTGCCGACGCCGGTCGGGCCGGAGAACAGGAACGCGCCGATCGGCTTGTCCGTCTTGCCGAGGCCCGCGCGCGCCATCTTGATCGATGCCGACAGCGCGTCGATGGCCGGATCCTGCCCGAACACCACCGCCTTCAGATCGCGATCGAGCGTCTGGAGCTTGCTGCGGTCGTCCTGCGACACGCTCTGCGCCGGCACGCGCGCGATCTTTGAGATGATCTCTTCGATCTCGCTCTTGCCGATGGTCTTCTTCTGCTTCGACTTCGGCAGAATGCGTTGCGCCGCGCCCGCCTCGTCGATCACGTCGATGGCCTTGTCCGGCAGATGACGGTCGGTGATGAAGCGTGCCGACAGTTCAGCCGCCGCCGACAGCGCGCCCGACGAATACTTCACGCCGTGGTGATCCTCGAAGCGCGACTTCAGGCCACGCAGGATCGCGACGGTCTGCTCGACCGACGGCTCGGTGACATCGACCTTCTGGAAACGACGCGACAGCGCCGCGTCCTTTTCGAAGATGCCGCGATATTCCGTGAACGTGGTCGCGCCGATGCACTTCAACTGACCCGACGACAACGCCGGCTTCAGCAGATTCGATGCATCGAGCGTACCGCCCGAGGCCGCGCCCGCGCCGATCAGCGTATGAATCTCGTCGATGAACAGAATGGCGTGCGGACGCTCTTTCAGTTCCTTGAGCACCGTCTTCAGACGCTGTTCGAAGTCACCGCGATACTTCGTTCCCGCGAGCAGTGCGCCCATATCGAGCGAATACACTTGCGCGTCGGCGAGGATGTCCGGCACTTCGCCGCGCGTGACGCGCCACGCCAGACCTTCGGCGATCGCGGTCTTGCCGACGCCGGCTTCACCGACGAGCAGCGGATTGTTCTTGCGGCGGCGGCACAGCACCTGCACCACGCGCTCGACTTCCAGTTCGCGGCCGATCAGCGGATCGATCTTGCCGTCCTTGGCGAGCTGGTTGAGATTCTGCGTGAACTGCGCGAGCGGCGTTTCCTTCTGCGCGGCGGCGTCTTCGGACTCCGGATTGGCTTCGCTGTTCGCCTTGGCCGCTTCGCCGTTGCTCGTCTTCGCGATACCGTGCGAAATGAAATTCACGACATCCAGACGCGTCACGCCCTGCTGTTGCAGGTAATACACCGCGTGCGAATCCTTCTCGCCGAAGATGGCGACCAGCACGTTCGCGCCGGTCACTTCCTTCTTGCCGTTCGAGGTCGATTGGACATGCATGATCGCGCGCTGGATCACGCGTTGGAAACCCAGCGTCGGCTGCGTGTCGACATCGTCCGTGCCGGGCACGGTCGGCGTGTTGTCATGAATGAAATTGCGCAGGTTCTGACGCAAATCTTCAATATTGGCTGCGCAGGCGCGTAGCACTTCGGCCGCGGTCGGATTGTCCAACAGAGCGAGCAAAAGGTGCTCGACCGTGATGAACTCGTGCCGCGCCTGACGTGCTTCCATAAACGCCATGTGCAGACTGACTTCCAGTTCCTGGGCAATCATGCTTCCTCCATCACGCACTGCAGCGGATGCCCCGCTTGCCGTGCATGGCTAACGACTTGCTCAACTTTGGTCGACGCGATGTCTCGCGTGTAGACCCCACAAACTCCCCTGCCTTCGCGATGAACCTTCAGCATGATCTGCGTCGCAGTCTCACGATCCTTATTGAAGTATTCCTGCACGACCATCACGACGAATTCCATCGGCGTGAAGTCGTCATTCAGCAGCACCACCTTGTACATGGCCGGCTGCTTGAGCTTCTGCTCTTGCCGCTCCAGTACCGTGCCATCCTGCTTGTTGGGATTAATCGCCATACACCCATTCTAAACAACACGGACGCACTCGCAATCGCCGCTCCAGCCACCGACCGTCCGATCGGAATATATTGCCGAAAAGCGCACTGTTGCGGGTGCCGCCCACCGGATTCCGCCGCCGCCTGAAAATCGGCGCGGCACGTTTGCACCTCGTCGAATCCAGTATCGCACAGCTTCAAAAAAAACAAGCGGAAGCCCTGACGCCATCTCTCCAGTACCACACAAGTGAGTCGATTATGCGACTTTTCAAGATGCCTTGCTTGGGCGGGAACGCACACGCTAAGGAGGAGTTACCATACAAATGCGACCGATACAACGAGCTTATCGGCCATCTCAAAATTTCCTTGACACCTGATTTAAGAGATTTAACAATCAAATTGGCACTTTTTTCCGGGAGCCTCCGGGCAAAGGATGCCGTGGTGAGTGTGTGAGGAGGGGACGGTCACAATGTGGGGTGGCCGTTGGGCTTTTCGAGCGTGCTCTGGTTGCGACGAGAGAGTTAGAGGGGAAGTACGAATGTCTACTGGTACGGTCAAGTGGTTCAACGACGCGAAAGGCTACGGATTCATCACGCCCGACGAAGGCGGTGAGGATCTGTTTGCACATTTCTCGGCAATTCAAATGAATGGTTTCAAGACGCTGAAGGAAGGCCAGAAGGTTTCCTTCGAAATCGTCCAGGGACCGAAGGGCAAGCAAGCATCGAACATCCAGGACGCGGCCTGACCGTTCGAACGCAGTTAGCCTACTGAGCCCGGCCATTTGCGCCGGGATTTTTTATTTCAGGATGGCTCTCGCATCGACATTCGCCTGACTACGCTACAGCCCGATGCAGCAGGTTTATCAAGGGCTTGAGCCAGTTCAGCATATGCCGGTGCTTTACGAAACTCGACCC
>NZ_LFJJ01000069.1 GCF_001189365.1 Candidatus Burkholderia verschuerenii
CAGTTTCGCTCCACGCTTCCTCCCCACGGTCGGTCGCCCTTCCGCAGTTGCGCTTCACTTCGCTCGCTGTGGTCAACTTGCCGCGCGACTTGCACCCGCAAGAGTGCGCCCATGCTGGGCGCACAAAGAAATCCAGCCCGAAGGCTGGATTTCTTTACGTCTTGCAACGCTGTTTGGCGGAGCGGACGGGGCTCGAACCCGCGACCCCCGGCGTGACAGGCCGGTATTCTAACCAACTGAACTACCGCTCCACTTCTTTTCATCGACTCGCCCGTCACTGGCGAATCTTGCAGCGCTTTTACCATACCAGCAGCCGCCGATGTTCTGGCGTCCCCTAGGGGATTCGAACCCCTGTACTCACCGTGAAAGGGTGATGTCCTAGGCCTCTAGACGAAGGGGACAGAAACTTGTGATTCTGTCTGTACAGCTTATTCGCTTATCTGACGCAATGTTGCTTCAAATCAGCGAAGACCAAGATTCTAAACAACTTAAAGAATCTTGTGAAGGTTTTTTTGCGACTTCCGATGACTCGAAAACTGCCTTTCAACGCTTCCTTTGTTCTTTGGTGGAGGTAAGCGGGATCGAACCGCTGACCTCTTGCATGCCATGCAAGCGCTCTCCCAGCTGAGCTATACCCCCTTGCAGAACAGAGATGAAATTATATAGGGTTATATAGGGCGTTTTCGCAGTTGTAAATACCTTTTGGTGCGTGAAGCGAAATTTTTTCACTCGCTTCACGCGTTCACGCGCAAGGTATTGACGCGTCGAGTGATTTTTTAGCCCGCCGCCTTTTCCAGGCGCGCCAGCACCGTCTCGCGACCGAACAGCATCAGCACCGCATCGATCGATGGCGTGTGGGTGGTGCCCGCGACCAGCAGACGAACCGGCATCGCGAATTGCGGCATTTTCAGCTTGTGCGCGCCGAGCGTTGCCTTGAGCGCGGCGGCGATCGCCTCCTTGCTCCATTCGACGTCCACGAGCGCCGTGCGCAAATCGGCGATGGCGGGCTTCACCGCATCGGTGACGTGCTGCGCGAAGGCATCGGCGTCGATCACGGGCTCGCGATAGAACATCGCGGCGTTATCGGCGATTTCCTTCACCGTCGATGCCCGGTCCTTCAGCAGCCCGATGACCCGATCCAGCGGCGCGCCGGCGTCGAGCGCCGCCGCGTCGATGCCCGCCGCCAGCAGGAACGGCTTCGCCAGCCCGGCGAGGCGCGCGTTGTCCGCTTCCTTGATGTAATGCGCGTTCAGCCAGTTGAGCTTGTCGTGGTCGTACTGCGCGGGCGACTTGCCGAGATGCTCCAGAACGAACCATTCGACGAACTGCTCGCGCGAGAAAATCTCCGCGTCACCGTGCGACCAGCCGAGGCGCGCGAGATAGTTCACCACCGCTTCCGGCAGATAGCCGTTGTCGCGGTAGCCCGTCACGCTCATCGCGCCGTGGCGCTTGCTCATCTTTTCGCCCTGCTCGTTCAGCACGGTCGGCAGATGCGCGTAGACCGGCACCTCGCCGCCGAGTGCGCGCAGGATGTTGATCTGACGCGGCGTGTTGTTCACGTGATCGTCGCCGCGAATGACGTGGGTGATCTTCATGTCGAGATCGTCGACGACGACACAGAAGTTATACGTCGGCGTGCCGTCCGGGCGCGCGATCACCAGATCGTCGAGTTCCTCGTTGGAAATCTCGATGCGCCCTTTCACCGCGTCATCCCACGCGACCGCGCCGGTCAGCGGATTGCGGAAGCGCACCACGGGCTTCACGCCTTCCGGAATGGCCGGCAGCACCTTGCCCGGTTCCGGGCGCCAGGTGCCGTCGTAGCGCGGCTTTTCGCCCGCTTCGCGCTGACGCTCGCGCAAGGCGTCGAGTTCTTCCGTCGACATGTAGCAGTGGTACGCGAGGCCCTTTTCCATCATCTGCGCGACGACCTCGCGATAGCGGTCCATGCGCTGCATCTGATAGAACGGGCCTTCGTCGAAATCGAGGCTGAGCCACGCCATGCCTTCGAGGATGGCATCGACCGATGCATCGCTGGAACGCTCGAGATCCGTGTCCTCGATGCGCAGCACGAAGGTGCCCTTCATCTTGCGCGCGAACGCCCACGGATACAGCGCGGAGCGGATATTGCCGAGATGGATGAAGCCGGTCGGGCTCGGGGCGAAGCGGGTACGGACTTGGGTGGTCATTGCTGTTTGCTCGATGCAGCACGCGACCCGCAGATCGCGCGCCGCGAAAAGTTGCTCAAAATGAAACGAAATTATACTCGCCGACCGCTTTCCGTCAGGACGGACGCCTTTGTTTTATGATGTGCGCGCCTTTTTCTCAATGCCGCCCGACACGCGCGCGGCATCGCTGGAGCTCAACTTGAAGCCATCGTCATTCCGCCCGTCGCGCCGCGCGTTTTCGCTCGCGGCGGCGTCTTCCGTTCTTGCCGCCTGCACGACTACCGGCGGCACGAGCGCGTCGAACAACACCAATACCACAGCGGCCAAACCCGAGCCGCAACGTCCGGTGCGCATCGGCCTCGCGCTCGGCGGCGATGCGGCGCGCGGCTTCGCGCATATCGGCGTGATCAAGGCGCTGGAAGCGCGCAACGTGCAGGTCGACCTCGTCGCCGGGACCAGCGCCGGTTCGGTGATCGCCGCGCTGTATGCGTCGGGGATGAACGGCATCGCGATCAACAAGCTCGCGCTGACGATGGACGAAGCGTCGATCAGCGACTGGGCCATGCCGTTTCGCGCGCGCGGCATTCTGCAAGGCGTCGCGTTGCAGAACTATCTCAACAAGACGCTCGACAACCGTCCGATCGAGAAAATGGCGAAGCCGCTCGGCATCGTCGCGACCGATCTGCGCAACGGCCAGCCGATCCTGTTCCAGCGCGGCAACACGGGCGTCGCGGTGCGCGCGTCGTGCAGCGTGCCGTCGATCTTCGAGCCGGTGAAAATCGGCGATCACGAGTATGTCGACGGCGGACTGGTGAGTCCGGTGCCCGCCGCGTTCGCGCACAAGATGGGCGCGGATTTCGTGATCGCGGTCGATATCTCGTCGCGTCCGGAAAACGCGCTCACGTCGAGCTCGTTCGACGTGCTGATGCAGACCTTCACCATCATGGGCCAGACGATCAAGGCCTACGAACTCGACAAATACGCGGATGCCGTCATCCGCCCGAATCTCGCCGCGATGAGCAGCAGCGACTTCATCCAGCGCAACGCGTCGATTCTCGCTGGCGAGGAAGCGGTGTCGAAGATGTGGCCGACGCTTCAGCGCCAGCTCGCGGATCGCGGCGTGCGCGTCTGATTCTCTTCGGCGTTTGAAGTAAAAAGGCCACGCATCGCGTGGCCTTGTCGTTTGCGCTCAGCGCAGCGCTTTCACCGTGCTCGCCGTCACATCGGCGGACTGGCCCCCGTAGGTCGCGCGCAGATAGTTCACCAGCGACGCGATCTGCTCGTCGCTGTACGTGCCCGCGAACGAAGGCATCGCCTGCATCGCTTCGACGCCCGCGAACGGCTGCTGTTCGATGCCATCCATCACCGACACGATCAGATTGCGCGGATCGGCCTGACGCAAGGTGGAATTGCCGTCCATCGCGACCGCGACATGCGGCTTGCCCTGCCCTTCGCCGCCGTGACAACCCGCGCACGAATCGAGGTACAGATGGCGGCCCGCCGCGAGTTGCGCGGCATCGGCCGTGACCGATGCGCGCGACGCGAGCGCGGCCGGCGCATCGCCGAGCAAGTAGGTGGACAGTGCGCGCAGATCGTCGGCGTTCAGATGCTGCGTGCTCAGATACACCACCAGATGCATTTCGCCGAACGCGGAACCCTGCTTCGCGATGCCCGTCGCGAAGAACACCTGCAGATCGCTCGCCGTCCAGCCGCGCGCCGCGAGCCCGGGCGGCGTGATGTCCGGCGCGCCGACGCGTCCGAGCACGCCGCCCTGCAGCGGCTTCGACGCGTCGAGCTGACCGAACGCACCGCGCGGCGTATGACATTCGGCGCAGTGTCCGAGCGCGTTGGCGAGATATCGTCCGCGCGTCCAGTCGGCCGATTGTCCCGCCGATGCATCGGGCAACGCGTCTTTCAGGAACAGCATGTCCCAGAAGCGCACCGCAAAACGCACGTTGTACGGAAACTTGAGATCGGGCGCGACGTTCGGCACGGCCGCGGGCTTCTGCGTCATCAGATACGCGTAGATCGCATCGCTGTCCTCGCGCGACATCTGCCGATACGAGGTGTAAGGCATCGCCGGATACAACTTCCCATGCGGCGCGACGCCGTCGTGCAACGCGCCGTAGAACTCGTCCGCATTCCATCTGCCGATGCCGTGATCCGGGTCCGGCGTGATGTTCGTGCCGTAGAACGTGCCGAATTGCGATGCCAGCTTCACGCCGCCCGCGAACGGCGCGCCGCCCCCGTCGCGGTGTGACACGCGGCGCAATCGGCGGCATGCGCGAGATAGCGTCCGCGCGCGATCTGCTCGGGCGAACTCTTAAGCGGCGGCGAGGTGTCGTCATGCCGGCCGCATCCCGTCAGCGCGACTGCTGCGAAAGCCAGCGGTGCAAGGTAACGAGCGAGGATCGACGCCATCATGCTTGGTCCTTCACGAGTCCGGGCGTCGACAGAATCAGATCCTTCACCGCTTCGTAGTAGCGCACGTAGCCCGTGCAGCGGCAGATGTGATCGTTGAGCGCGTCCATGATGGTCGATTCGATCCGGTCCTTCGCCACCGGCTGACGCTTGAGCTTTTCGAGCAGCACGACCGTCGCGTTGACGAAGCTCGGCGTGCAGTAGCCGCACTGGAAGCTGAAATGCTCCAGAAACTTCTGCTGCACCGCCGACATCGCGACGACTTCGCCCTGCTCGTTGCGCTTCGACCGTACGCACAGTCTTGCCGTCGAAGAAATGCGCGCCGTTGATGCAGATGCGCACTTCCTCGCTGACGCCGTCCGCGCCATCGACGATCACCACGCACGCGTGGCAGATGCCTTGTCCGCAACCGAGTCGCGAACCCGTCAGGCCGGCGTATTCGTGCAGAAAATCGATCATCGGCAGGCCGGCGGGCACTTGCATCGGGCCGATCTTGTTGCCGTTGATGGTCATCGAGAGCGAGCGCGTTTCGACGCCCGCCGAAGTTTGAGCGGGCGTCATGCCAGCACCTCCTGAATGTTTTGCGGCGTCACCGGCAGATCGGTGAAGCGATGGCCGATCGCATGCGCGATCGCGTTGACGATGGCGCCGACCACCAGAATCATCACGACTTCGGCGATGCCCTTCGGCGGATCGGTTTCGGACAGCGGCGGCAGCACGTCGCCGGTCTGCGTCCATACCGCGACATCGCTCGCGCGCGGCAAGTGATAGCGGTTGAAATTCCAGGTGCCGTTGCCGGGACCGTCTTCGTACAGCGGCAGATATTCGTGCAGCGCGTGGCCGATGTCCATCGCGAGGCCGCCCTGCAACTGGCCCGATACGAGTTGCGGCGAAAGCTTGTTGCCGCATTCCATGATCGAGTGATGCGACAACAATTCGACCTTGCCGCTCGCCTCGTTCACCGCGAGTTCGACGAGCGTGCCGAGCGCGCTGTAATACGTGACCGACGCGTTGTTGCGCTGCACCGGCGCGATGAACACTTTTTTGCGATCGAGCACGCTATAGCCGTTCGCCGTGATCTTGCCGTTCTTCCCCGCGCCGCTGCCGCTGCCGAAGCGCACCGACAGACCGTCGACCGGAAACTGCTCGACCTGACCGCCGATATCGAACTGCGCTTCGTTCCATTGCCAGCGATTGAACGTGTGCACGATCGCGCCCGTCACGAGACCGAGTTCGTGCGCCTTCTGCACCAGCCGCTCGTAGGCGAGCGGTTCGAGCCCGTCCGCGGTGAGCTTGCCGTCGATCCAGCGCGCATCCTCGATACGCACCACGAACGACGCCGCCTGTCCGCCGCCGATGCCGTGCGACCAGATCGCCATCGCGGCGGGCCACAGGCCATGACGGAACACGACCCGCGCCGCTTCGCGCGTGGCGTGCGTGAAGTAGTAGGCCGAATTCGTCGCGCTCGCTGGCGACATATAATCGGGCGACCAGCGCGGATTCGCGCTCAGCCGATCCTGCTCCGCCTGCGACATGATGTACGGATTGCCGCTCGTCACGACCGGCAGATCCGCCCAGTCGTTGATCGCCATATGCACTTCGGCGGCGGGCTTGCCGAGCCACTTCGCGATCGCGAGCGCCTGCGCGGTCGACGCGCCCGTGCCGATTTCCGCGCCCGAGTGATACAGCGCGATACGTCCGTCGGCCGCGAACTCGACGCGCGCGAACGCGCTTTCCGCGCCGGTGCCGAAGTCCTTCTGCGTGCAGGCGAAACCCACGCCATAACGCATGCCCGGATGCGCGGTCTCGTACTCGGCCTTGCGCTGCACGCGCCTGGTCCACAGCGGATGCGCCTGCGCGCGCAACAGCACGTCTTCGGCGCGCACCGCGCCGGCCGGGATCGCGCCCTGAGTGTTTTTCATGCCCGTGCGCATCACGTTCTTCAGACGCAATTCGATCGGATCGATACGCCATTGCTCGGCGATATCGTCCATTATCATTTCGGTTGCGGCCATGCTTTGCAGCGTGCCGTAACCGCGCGCCGAACCGGCATCGACCGCGCGCGACGATGTCGCCACCGCCGTCAGATCGCTTTGCGGGATGTAGTAGATCGATTGCGCGGCCGTCGCGGCGACCATCGCCACCGACGGCGAGAAGTTGCAGCGGCCGCCACCGTTCGCCGAGAAATCGCCCTTGAAGGCCTGAATCCGGCCGCTCTTTTTATCGATGGCCACGCGATAGCGCATGTCGAACGCGTGACGCTTGAGCGACGTCTGGAACTGCTCGAAGCGATCGTTGGCGAGCCGCACGGGACGGCCATCGCCGTAAATCGCGGCGACCAGACCGTAGAACGGAAAGTTGTAGTGATCCTTCGATCCGTAACCCACCGTGTAGCACGGATGCAGGAACAGATTCTTCACCGCAAACGCCGACTTCGCCGTCATTTCGAGCGCGCTTTCGACCACTTCGTGCGGTCCTTGCGTCGGAATCACCATATGCAGCGATTGCGTCGCGGCGTCGTACCAGCAGTTGGCGTTGTCGGGCTCGAGCGCGGCCGTATCGACCGATTGCGTGCGGTATTGTCGATCGACGACCAGCCAGCCGTCCGCCGGATGATCGAGCGCGCGGGCGATCTGCTCCGCGTGATACGCGCCCTGCTCGTCGAGTTTGCCGTGCGCGTCGGCGCCGGCCCAGACGGGCTCGCGCTTCTTCATCATGTGCGGAAACAGCGGCGTGTCTTTCAGGCTCGAAAACGTGTCGTCGTCGTAGGGCGTGGCGCCGCCGACGCGCACGAAGCGGAACGCCGCCCACGGATCGCGTTCGAGCTGGCCGGTTCGCGCGCCGTAGCGGATCACGCCGTCGCGGAATTGCAGCGTGTCCTTGGCGAAACGGAAGCGTGCGAAGTCGTGATAAATCAGCATCGCGACGGCCTGGCCGAGATACGCGGGCGTCTTGCCCTTCGGCAGCAGCATGTCGTCGCCGTAGAACGCGGGGAACGCGAGTTTGTCGCGCGCGAGATCGTCCGCCGTGACGATGCGATCCGGCGCGAGACCGGCGGCATCGAGCGCGGACAGATCGATGCCCTCGAACGTGCGATCGGCGAGCGTCGTGCGCAGGATGAACGCGTGCGACTGCTGCTGCGGCCAGTGCGGCATGTCGGTGGCGCGGACGTCGCGCGCGAACACTTTCGCGCCGGTCACCTTAGCGATTCCGTCGATGCGGAATTTCGCGTCGCCATTGACGGCATTCCATTACACGGGCGTGAGGATTTTCTCTTCGAACAACGCGGCGAACGCGCGGCTGCCGAGCGGCGCGACGAACACCGAGACACCCGCGAGCGCGCCCGCCTTCAGAAAACCACGACGCGAGAGGCCGAGTTTCCCCATGTACTTCTCCTTCAGTTGATCGCCGCAGGCTCGTCCGCGTCGGGACGGCCGCACGCCGCATCGGGCACGGCTTTGTAGAAATTTGTATGCAATGCGAAACATCGCCACGCGGGCGATTCGGGCCGGATGCAGGGCATGGCCGATCGGCATAGGCTGCCGACTCGCAGCGAGCGCGATTCTAAGTCGCGGGGAAAAGGATCAGGGCTTGAGCGACGTCAAGATCTGTCAAAGATGGGAACTGTTGCGCGCGGATGTGAAAATTGATTGCACGCATGAGCGCTGCATGCCACTGCACGGCACGGCGCGCGGAAACAAAAACGGCGGCTTCGCGAGAAGCCGCCGTTTATCGAGACAAGTCCGACGCGATCAATAATCCGCGTCTTCGATCCACGCCACCTGAATTGCTTCGAGAATCTTTTCGTTGGAGCTTTGCGGATCGTCGTCGAAGCCTTCGAGTTCGGTGATCCAGCGATGCAGGTCCGTGAAACGCACATATTGGGGATCGATATCCTGATGCGCGTCGGTCAGCGCCATCGCGATCTCCTGAGTATCTGTCCACTTCATGGGCGAGCCTCCTGTCAGTGATTTTCCTTGGCGTGGTTAATGGTGTAGCGCGGGATCTCCACCACCAGATCCTCGTCGGCGGGCACCATTGCCTGACATGATAACCGCGAAGTCGGTTCCAGGCCCCACGCCTTGTCGAGCAGATCGTCCTCGAGTTCCTCGGACGGCTCGAGCGCGTTGAAGCCCTCGCGAATGATGACGTGGCACGTCGTGCACGCGCACGATTTCTCGCAGGCGTGCTCGATCTCGATACCGTTATCCAGCAGGTTGTCGCAGATGCTCTTGCCGAGATCGGCGTCGATCACCGCGCCGTCCGGGCAAAGCTCAACGTGAGACAGCACAACGATTTGAGGCATGGTTTTCCGTGAATACAGTGTGTTTCGATGATCAGACGTCGTCGAGCTTGCGGCCCGCGAGCGCGCGCCGGATGCTCTTGTTCATGCGGCGCGCGGCGAATTCGTCGGTGGCGACGGCGAGCGTTTTGATCGCCTCTTCGATCTGCTCGGGCGAATCGCCCTTCATGATCGCGGCGAGTTGCGAAGCCAAGATGTCGATCTGCGCGCGTTCGTCGTCGTCGAGCAGTTCGCTGTCCACGTCCAGCGCGGCCTGCGTCGTTTCGACCAGACGCTGCGCTTCGACCTGCGCCTCGCGCAGCGCGCGGGCGCGCATGTCGACGTCGGCGGTCTTGAAGCTCTCTTCCAGCATGCGAGCGACGTCGTCATCGGCGAGACCGTAGGACGGCTTCACCACCACCGATGCCTCCACGCCCGACGTCTGCTCGCGCGCGAACACGGACAAGAGACCATCCGCGTCGACCTGATACGTCACACGGATGCGCGCCGCGCCGGCCGCCATCGGCGGAATGCCGCGCAGCTCGAAGCGCGCGAGCGACCGGCAATCGGACACGAGCTCGCGCTCGCCCTGCACGACGTGAATCGCCATCGCCGTCTGGCCGTCCTTGAAGGTCGTGAAATCCTGCGCGCGCGCGGTCGGAATGGTCGAATTGCGTGGGATGATCTTTTCCGTCAGACCGCCCATCGTTTCGACGCCGAGCGACAGCGGAATCACGTCGAGCAGCAGCCAGTCGTCGCCTTCGCCGCGACGGTTGCCCGCCAGCAGATCGGCCTGAATGGCCGCGCCGAGTGCAACGACCTGATCGGGATCGAGATTGACGAGCGGCGGCTGGCCGAAGTACGTCTCGACCGCGCGGCGAATCACCGGCATGCGCGTCGCGCCGCCGACCAGCACGACGCCCTTGATGTCCTTCGGCGTGACTTTCGCATCGCGCAGCGCCTTCTTCGTCGGGCCGAGCGTGCGGGTGACGAGCGCTTCGGTAATCGCGGCGAACTGCGCTTCCGTCACGGCGACGTCGATTTCGCGTCCCGTCGAAAGCGTCGCCTGCACGCGCGTTTCGGGCGCATCGGACAGCGCTTCCTTCGCCGTGCGCACGCGATCGAGCATCAGACGCACGTCTTCCGGCGCATCGAGCGCGACGCCCGCTTCCGCGAGCACATGGCGATACAGCGCGTGATCGAAATCGTCGCCGCCGAGCGCGGAATCGCCGCCCGCTGCGAGCACTTCGAAGACGCCTTTGGTGAGCTTGAGAATCGACAGATCGAAGGTGCCGCCGCCGAGATCGTAGACGGCGTACAAACCTTCCGCGCCGTTATCCAGACCGTAGGCGATCGCCGCCGCCGTCGGCTCGTTCAAGAGACGCAGCACGTTGAGGCCCGCGAGTTTCGCGGCATCTTTCGTGGCCTGACGTTGCGCTTCGTCGAAATAAGCGGGCACGGTGATCACCGCGCCGACGAGGTCCTCGCTCAGCGTGTCTTCCGCGCGATAGCGCAGCGTCGCGAGGATTTCCGCCGACACTTCGACCGGGCTCTTCACGCCGTCGACGGTACGGATCTGCACCATGCCGGGCGCGTCGATAAAGTCGTACGGCGCGTTCTCCGCACACTCGACTTCGCTCTTGCCGCGGCCCATGAAGCGCTTGACCGACACGATCGTATTGCGCGGATCGATAACCGCCTCTTCCTTCGCGATCCGGCCGATACGCCGGCCGCCCTTCTCCAGATAGCGCACAACCGACGGCAGCAGCACATGGCCATCTTCGTCGGGCAGCGCTTCGGGCACGCTGTTGCGCACTGCCGCCACGAGCGAGTTCGTGGTGCCGAGATCGATGCCGACTGCCAAGCGCCGCTGATGCGGCGCCTGGCTGGGTTCTGAGATTTGCAGTAAAGCCATCGTTGGTCTTATGGGGTTATGCGCGGCGAGCTACCTTGTACCTCAGGCGTGCTCCAGCCGCTCGATTTGCGCGCCGATCTCCGTCGCCACGCGCTCGATGAACATCAACTGCCGCACTGCTTCGCTCGCCGCCTGATCCGACTGACTGTCGATCAGCGCTTCGAGCTTGGTGAAACGCACGCGTTCTTCGTCGCGCAATTCGTCGAGCAGCGCTTCGAGCGCGCCGATATTCTTCGCGCTCGCGGCATCCTCGATATTTTCGCGCCATTCCATTTGCTGCATCAGAAAGGCCGGTTCCATCGCGGTGTTGTTCTCCGCGCCGACGTCGATGCCGCGCAGCGACAGCATGTAGCGCGCGCGCTTCAACGGATCGCGCAGCGTCTGATACGCCTCGTTCGCGCGCGTGGCCCATTGCATCGCGAGACGCCGTTGCGCATCGCCCGCCGATGCGAAGCGGTCCGGATGCACTTGCGCCTGCACCGTGCGATACGCATCGTCGAGCTTCTGCGGTTCGACGGCGAATTTGGACGGCAGATCGAAGAGTTCGAAGTGACTGTCGTTCAGGGAAGCCATGAGCGTGCGTGTAATCAGTGTGCGCGAATGAAAAAGGCGGCACGCGCCGCCTCTTTTGCCGATGCTGCCGGCGCTGTCCGCATCAGACGCGGAACGACTCGCCGCAGCCGCACTCGTCCTTCGCGTTCGGATTGTTGAACTTGAAGCCTTCGTTCAGGCCTTCGCGCGCGAAGTCCAGTTCGGTGCCGTCGAGATACGGAAGACTCTTCGGATCGATCACGATCTTCACGCCCGACGTTTCGAACACCGTGTCTTCCGGTGCGAGTTCATCGACATATTCGAGCTTGTACGCGAGACCCGAACAGCCCGTCGTGCGCACGCCCAGGCGCAAACCGACGCCCTTGCCACGTCGCGTCAGATACTTCTGCACATGCTGCGCTGCTTTATCCGTCAACGTGATTGCCATAGTCTTTCGCTTCTCTTCGCGCTTTTTTTGCTGCATCGGAACGCCATGCGTCATGGCGTCCATGTTCCTGATTTACGCCGCTGCCTGCTTCGATTCGGCTTCCGCTGCTGCGGGCGCCGCCGCGCCGTGGCGCTGCTTGTAGTCGGCGACCGCTGCCTTGATCGCGTCTTCCGCGAGAATCGAGCAGTGAATCTTCACCGGCGGCAGCGCCAGTTCTTCGGCGATCTGCGTGTTCTTGATCGACATTGCTTCGTCGAGCGTCTTGCCCTTCACCCATTCGGTGACGAGCGAGCTCGATGCGATCGCCGAACCGCAGCCGTAGGTCTTGAACTTCGCGTCTTCGATCACGCCGTCCGCGCCGACGCGGATTTGCAGCTTCATCACGTCGCCACAAGCCGGTGCGCCGACCATGCCGGTGCCGACCGTGTCGTCGTCCTTGGCGAACGAACCGACGTTGCGCGGGTTTTCGTAGTGATCCAGAACCTTGTCGCTATAAGCCATGATGCAAATTCTCCGTGTATTCGATGTCGTGCAGCCCGCGCGTCGTGCTTAGTGCGCGGCCCACTGGATGCTCGAGATGTCGATGCCGTCCTTGTGCATTTCCCACAGCGGCGACAGATCGCGCAGCTTCGCGATCTTGCCCTTCAGCAGGTTGATCACGTAATCGACGTCCTGTTCCGTCGTGAAACGGCCGACGGTGAAGCGGATCGAGCTGTGCGCGAGTTCATCGTTGCGGCCGAGCGCGCGCAGCACGTACGACGGCTCCAGCGACGCCGACGTGCACGCCGAACCCGACGACACCGCGACATCCTTCACCGCCATGATCAGCGATTCGCCTTCGACGAAATTGAAGCTGATATTGAGGTTGTGCGGCGCGCGGCTTTCCATGTCGCCGTTGACGTACACCTCTTCGATCTCTTGCAGGCCCTTCATCAGACGGTCGCGCAGCATGCGGATGCGCTCGTTTTCCGTCGCCATTTCCTCGCGCGCGAGCCGGAACGCTTCGCCCATGCCGACGATCTGGTGCGTGGCAAGCGTCCCCGAACGCATGCCGCGCTCGTGACCGCCGCCGTGCATCTGCGCCTCGATCCGCACGCGCGGCTTGCGGCGCACGTACAACGCGCCGATGCCCTTCGGGCCGTACGTCTTGTGCGCCGAGAACGACATCAGATCGACCTTCAGCTTCTGCAGATCGATTTCGATCTTGCCGGTGGCCTGCGCTGAATCAACGTGGAAAATGATGCCCTTCTCGCGCGTGATCTCGCCGATCGCGGCGATGTCCTGAATCACGCCGATTTCGTTGTTCACGTTCATCACGGAGACGAGGATCGTGTCCGAGCGAATCGCCGCCTTGAGCACGTCGAGGTCGATGAGACCGTCGTCCTTCACGTCCAGATACGTGACTTCGAAGCCTTCGCGTTCGAGATCGCGCATGGTGTCGAGCACGGCCTTGTGCTCGGTCTTCACCGTGATGAGATGCTTACCCTTGCTCTTGTAGAAACGCGCCGCGCCCTTGATGGCGAGGTTGTCCGACTCGGTCGCGCCCGACGTCCAGATGATCTCGCGCGGATCGCAATTAACGAGCGCCGCGACGTTCTCGCGCGCTTCCTCGACCGCACGCTCCGCATCCCAGCCGTACTGGTGGCTGCGCGAGGCCGGATTGCCGAACTGCTCGCGAAGATACGGAATCATCTTGTCCACCACGCGCGGATCGACCGGGGTCGTCGCGCTGTAATCCATGTAAATGGGCAGGTGGGGAATATCGTTAATCATCAATCGCTCCGGGAAAATCGGTCAATGCTCTGGCAAGGTCGCTCATTCCGCGCATCGGACGTTCCGTGCGCGGCGGCGCGCGTCAGCCGGCCAGATTGAAAATGGAATTCGGTCCTTTCGGCACCACGCGCGTGGCCTCGACATTCGCGGACTCGGCGCGACGATCGCGCAGCACCGCCGCCGAACCTTCGCGGGCGCGCTGCTGGTCGACCAGATCTTTCAGCGACACCGAATCGAGGTACTCGACCATCTTCTGGTTGAGCGTCGCCCACAGTTCATGCGTCATGCAGTGGCCGTCGTGCTGCTTGGTGCCTTCGCACGTGCCCTTGCCGCCGCATTGCGTGGCGTCGATCGGTTCGTCGACCGCGATGATGATGTCGGCCACCGTGACGTTTTCCGCCCGGCGCGCGAGGTTGTAACCGCCGCCCGGTCCGCGAACCGATTCGACGATTTCATGCCGCCGCAACTTGCCGAACAGTTGTTCGAGGTAGGACAGCGAGATGCGCTGGCGCTGGCTGATGCCTGCCAGCGTCACCGGGCCCTGCTCCTGGCGCAATGCCAGGTCGATCATCGCCGTGACGGCGAAACGGCCTTTCGTGGTGAGTCTCATGATGGGGGCTAACCGTTAATACTCGATGGTTTTTATCAAGTATAAATAGCCCACAGTTTTAGTCAAGTATGCGGTCAAAATATGTAGGCAATTAACTGACCGATCGCGCCGGGTTCAGACGACCAGTTGGGCCCGCAGCGCCTTCAGCAAGCCTTCGCAGGCGTCCTCGCACTGGTCGAGCGCGCGTTCGAAACCTTCCTCGCCGCCGAAGTACGGATCGACGATCACGCGACTGTCGTCGCGCGTGGCGAATTCCATCAGCAAACGAATCTTGTCGCGCTGGTCCGGGGGACAGATCGCGGTCAATGCGGCGGCGTTGGAATCGTCCATCACGAGAAACAGGTCGAAGCGCGAAAAGTCGGCGGCGGCGATCTGGCGTCCGCGCAAGGCGGAAAGATCGTAGCCGCGCTTCTTCGCCGCGTGCTGGGCGCGCTCGTCGGGCGCGTCGCCTATATGCCAGTCGCCCGTGCCCGCCGAATCGATCACGATGCGCTCCGACAGCTTCGCCTGCTCGACGAGATCGCGCATCACCGCTTCCGCGCTGGGCGAGCGGCAGATGTTGCCGAGACAGACGAAACAGACGGCGATCGAGTTCATCGGGACAGGGGGAAGTCGTTTGATGGTAGCCGCGAGCAGCCCGAAAATGCGTCCCGAATTATACAAACGGGCGCGAAAACGCGCCCGAATTGCCGGTATCACGGCGTTCGCATCGACCTCAGCGGCCATCGCGGTGGATATCGTGCGTCACGAAGCGCGACTCGTTGTTCGGCATCTCTCCAGCCAGTCGCGATGCGTAAGCGTGCGGCGGATATCTTCGAGTCCGCTCGCCCAGTGTTCGCGCATCGTCGAAAAGCCGAACTGATAGTCCTTGAAATGCCCTTCGTATTCCTTGTGCCGGTAGATCAGATGGACGATGTTGTAGTGCTTCGAGCACGCCAGTTCTTCCGCGAGCTTGCACCATTCGTCGCTCTTGCAAACATCGTCGGGCAGCAGATCGAGCACATGCCGCAGCACGTTTCGATAGCGCTGCGCGCGCTGCATCTGATCCGTGACCAGGCGCGTGCGGCTGGAAAACTGCACGTCCTTCACGCGCCCCATCACGTCGACGATATTGTCCGGCACCGGCCCGCGCGCGCTCCAGAGATCGACCTGAAACGCGAGCGTATCGCGGCGCGGCGTGGCTTGCGCGATTTCGTAGAGCGGCGTGTTCGACATCAGACCGCCGTCCCAGTAGAACTGGCCGTCGATTTCGACCGCCGCAAAGCCCGGCGGCAGCGCGCCCGACGCGATGAAATGCTCCGCGCGCAGCTTGATTCGCGTGTTGTCGAAGTACGCAAAGTTGCCGGTTGCCACGTTCACCGCGCCGACCGACACGCGTGTCTCGCCCGAATTGATGCGATCGAAATCGCACAGGCGCTCGAGTGTCGCCTTGAGCGGCGTGGTGTCGTAATAGCTCGCGGTTTGCGGCGAACCGGAGGTGATCGGCGATGGCGGCGGAAAGCGCGGCACGAAAAAGCCCTTCTGCCCTTCGACGAGCGCGCCGACCGCCTGCATGGCCGTGAACGCCTTGCGCACGGCATCGGCGGAATCGAACAGCGCGCGTTCGACGACGGCCGGAATCGGCAGACCGAACGCGGGCTGGCAGATCGTCTCCCAGAATTCGAGCAGCCGCATCACGCGATGCTCGGGCGCGTTGCCCGCGATGATCGCCGTATTGAGCGCGCCGATCGAAATGCCCGCGATCCAGTTCGGATGAATGCCGACCTCGTGCAAGCCCTGATACACGCCCGCCTGATACGCGCCGAGCGCGCCGCCGCCCTGCAGCGTCAGCGCGATCGTTTCGTAAAGCGGCAGATCGATGCGCCGCTGCGCCTTCGCCGCTTGCGCGGCGTTTTCGCTGTTGTCGTTTTCCGCCATGCGTCGCCGCCTCCTTATTGCATGAACCAGCCGTGGCTGACGACAAACGATTGCCCTGTGAGCGCGGCCGTCTCGAACGCGGACAGGAACAGCACCGTCTGCGCGACATCCTCGACCGTGGTGAACACGCCGTCCACGGTGCCGCCGAGCATCACGCGCTTGACGACTTCTTCCTCGCTGATGCCGAGCTCCTTCGCCTGCTCGGGAATCTGCTTGTCGACCAGCGGCGTGCGCACGAAGCCCGGACACACGACATGCGAGCGCACGTTGTGCTTGGCGCCTTCCTTCGCGAGCACGCGCGCGAGTCCCAGCAGACCGTGCTTCGCCGTCATGTAAGCCGATTTGAGCGGCGACGCTTCGTGCGAATGCACCGAACCCATGTAGATCACCACGCCGCCGCGATCGTCCTTGTACATGTGCTTGAGCGCGGCCTTGGTCGTGAGAAACGCGCCGTCGACGTGGATCGCCATCATCTTTTTCCAGTCGGAATACGCGTAGTTTTCGATCGGATTGACGATCTGGATGCCCGCGTTCGACACAAGGATATCCACCGAGCCAAATTCCGCCGCCACTCGGTCGATGCCCTGATTGACGGCCTCCTCCTTCGTGACGTCCATCGCGACGCCGATCGCACGGCCGCCCTTGCCGCGAATCTCTTCGGCAACGGCATCCGCGCCCGACTGATTCAGATCAGCGATGGCGACCGCCGCGCCCGTATCGGCGATGCGTGAGCGCGATGGCGCGGCCAATGCCGCTGGCCGCTCCCGTGACGACCGCGGTCTTTCCGTCGAGTTTGCTGTTCTGTGACATGAAACCTCCAATCCGCTGATGAATGAGGTGAATGACACCATGCGACGCCGATTGCCGGCAAGCTGGCCGATCGGCATAAGGAAATTAACGTGGGAAGTCGAAACGCCTGTGAAAATGCATATGACTTTTGGCTGACTGGCCCCGACTGCCCGAGAAGTTTATTGTGCATGAAGCATTCGCTGCTCTGCAGCAATGGCGCCGCCGGGCCCTCGGCTAAAATAGATGCCCTTCGCGCGCCTTCGCCTACAACACGTTTCATTGCTCTTGTCGGGCTTATCGTCATGCTCAGTTACCGTCACGCTTTCCACGCGGGCAATCACGCCGATGTGCTGAAACACGCCATCGTCGTGCAAATGCTTCGTTATCTCGGCCAGAAGGACAAGCCGTACTGGTATATCGATACGCACGCCGGTGCGGGCGTCTACTCGCTGACCGAGGGTTTCGCAACCAAGAACGCCGAGTTCGATACGGGCATCGGCCGCCTGTGGGACCGCGCGGACCTGCCGATGCTCGTCGCCGATTATGTCGACGAAGTGAAAGCGCTGAATCCGGATGGCGATTTGCGGTTCTATCCCGGTTCGCCCTATCTCGCTTACTGGCAGATTCGCGAACAGGACCGCATGCGTTTGTACGAGATGCACAGCACGGAAATCGACGTGCTGCGCCACAACTTCCGCGATGCCGGCCATCGCACGATGATCTACGAAGGCGACGGCTTCGACGGCATCAAGGCGATCTTACCGCCCGCGCCGCGCCGCGCGCTGACGCTGATCGATCCGTCATACGAGGACAAGCGCGATTACGCGCGCACGCTGACGTGTCTGGAGGAATGTCTGAAGCGCTTTGCGACGGGCACGTACGCCGTCTGGTATCCGCTCGTCACGCGCATGGAGTCGCAGCGTTTCGGCGATCAGTTGAAGGCGATCCAGCCGAACGGCTGGCTGCACGCCACGCTCACGGTCAAAGCGCCGCCCACGGACGGTTTCGGCCTGTTCGGCAGCGGCATGTTCGTGCTGAATTCGCCGTACACGCTGGCGGCTGCGTTGAAAGAATCGCTGCCTTTTCTCGTCGATACGCTCGGCGAGGACGCGCAGGCTTCATTCAAGCTCGAACATCGCGCGGATTGATACGCGGCTCAAGGGTAGGTAAGGCGTTTGCGGTGCGCGCCGACGCCCGCCGCTGTATCCCGACGACGACGTACTGTTCTGCCCCGTCGGATACTCGACGTACGGCGAGACTACAATCGGTTGCTGTTCCTGCTGTTGAAGAATGGGCAAGGTATCCATCTGGACCATGCCGGACGAATTGAGCGACGCGGTTTGCAGCACCGTGCCGGGTACGCCGCTATGAATGCCGGTTTCCGTATCGAGAATCAGCGGCTCGCCGCCGGGCTTAGCGAACGCCGTCTGCGCGACGCTCAGACAAAGTGCGAGCGCGAAGCACGCGCACGCCGTTTTCTTCGTCGAATCATTGATGTGGCCCCGCATCGTTCGCTCTTTTCTGTAGACGAAAACGGCTTTACCTTACCCCGGTGGCAAGCTTTAGGCTAGGCGTTTCGACACACAACCGGCTTTCCCTGGAGCAAAGATGAAACGAACAACGACCCTGCTTGCCCTCGTCACCGCGCTGTGCAGCGCCACCGCTTTCGCCCAGACCGCCGCGCCCTCGCACGACAGCATGCCCGGCATAAAAATGGACAAGCCGGCGGCTGAGTCCGATTCGCCGTCGACCGCCGCGTTCCAGGCCGCCGATCATTCGATGATGTCGGGCATGTCGAACATTCAGTACACGGGCGACGCCGATCGCGATTTCGTCGCGCATATGATTCCGCATCACGAAGGCGCGGTGGAAATGGCGAAGGTCGAACTGAAGTACGGCAAGGACGCGCAACTGCGCAAGCTGGCGAAAGACATCATCGCCGCGCAGGACAAGGAAATCGCGTTTATGAAGAAGTGGCTGGCGGCGCATCCGCAAAAGTAATGCGCGTAACGCGCAAAGCGCGAAGAACGCAGCAAGAACGACAAAGCCCCGCGATGCGGGGCTTTTTGCTTTCGGTATTCGGCGCTACCGAGGGCGCTGGCCTGGCTACGGCTTAGATATTGTAGCCGTTCGTTTCGAGCGCGCGGATACGCTTTTCGAGCTGAACGACATCCGACGATTGCGCCAGATATTCTTCACGACGGCGTTGTTCAGCGGCTTCGAACCAAATGCTCAGTTTTTCGAGAATGATTGCAAACATGATGTACTCCAGAGATTTCGCAAGTCCCTGGCTTGAATTCGGGTCAGGGATTACCTGGTAAGGGATAACCCGAGGTATAGCGAAGAATTTTGGCAGTGTGCAAGCGAAATGCTTGAACACTGTGCATAGTGTTGCGAAACGGTGCGCGCGCCAAAATCGTGCAAACCACTGATTTATCAGTTCTAATTCGCCTGATGCTCGCAGCACGCCCGTACTTTTGCACCATTATCGTGCAATTGGTCGGCCAGACCATCCAGAATCGGGCAACCGGGGCGATCGTCGCCGTGGCAGCTCAACGCAAGCCGCGACAGCGTGTCGCGCATGTCCGTCAGTTCGGCGATCCGCCGGTCGAGTTCGGCGACATGTTCCAGCGCAATCGACTTGACCTCCGCGCTCGCCCGCGACCGGTCCTGCCAAAGCGCCAGTAACTTGCGAATATCCTCGACGAGAAATCCCAGCCTCCGCGCCTGCCGCACGAAGCGCAGCACATGCACTTCCTGCGCGCCGTAGACGCGATACCCCGAGGACTTGCGCCCGACCGGGTTCAGCAGGCCGACGCTCTCGTAATAGCGGATCATCTTCGCCGTGACGCCCGATGCGCGGGCCGCTTCGCCAATGTTCATTCGCCGCTCATTTAAAATTCTCGCTCCGACTCTACACCTTCCCATCATGGCAAGATATACGATGTCGTCAATCGAATCCTTTTCAAGAGGGGTACCGGAATGACCGAATTCGAAGTTCAGGGCATGAGTTGCCAACATTGCGTCGCCGCCGTCACGCGCTCGATCCACGAGATCGATCCGCAAGCGCAGGTGAAAGTCGATCTGGCGAGCGGCAAGGTCGCGGTCGAATCGACGCAAACCACCGATGCGCTCAAGGAAGCCATCGACGAAGCGAGCTATACCGTGCTCGGCACGACGTCGGCATGACCGCGGGCAAGCCGCTCACGGTCGCGCTGATCGGTGCGTCCGGTTTGCTGGGGCGAGCCGTCGCGAAGGAGTTGGCGGGCATCGACGGCTGGCGGGTCGTGCGCACCGCGCATCGTCGCGCCGACGCGGACAGCGTGGGCCTCGACATCTGCAATCACGATGCCTTGCGCACCTTTCTGTAGGCCGAAGCGCCGGATGCGATCGTCGTCGCGGCGGCCGAGCGCCGCCCGGATGTCTGCGAGAACGATCCCGCGTTCGCGCGGGCGCTGAATGTGGACGCGCTCGCGGCCATCGCCGTCGAGGCGCGCGCGCTGGGTTCATGGGTGTTGTCGATCTCGACCGACTACGTGTTCGACGGCGCATCGCCGCCCTACCTTCCCGACGATGCACCCGCGCCGCTCAACGCGTACGGCCGCAGCAAGCTCGAAGGCGAGCGCGCGCTGCTCGCCGCCGATCCCGCGTCGTGCGTACTGCGTCTGCCGCTGCTTTACGGGCCGTGCGTCGACTGGAGCGAATCGGCGGTGACGAGCCTGACGCCCGCGATCGTTGCATCGGCCGGAGCGGATAGTTCGCCCGCCACGATGGATGCATGGGCCACGCGCTATCCGACCTACACGCCGGATGTCGCCGTGGTGATCCGTCAGATGCTCGAACTCCGCGCGACAGGCCGGCCGGTCGCGGGCATCGCGCAATGGTCGGGCGACGAACCGATGACGAAGTTCGATATCGCCGAACGGATCGCGCGCGTGCTGAAGGTCGATGCGAAACTCGTCGCGCAGCGCACGCCGACCGATTCGACGCCGCGTCCGCGCGACTGTCATCTCGATTCGGACCGGCTGGAAGCGCTCGGCATCGGCCGACGCACGCCGTTCGATGCCGCGCTGACGACGCTCCTCGCGAACTATCCCGACCTGCCGCCGCGCTGATTTCAGTGAAAATCGCGGCTCGACGCGGACAGACGTCCCAGCAACGCGCTGTGATCCTCGAGCCGCTGCGCCACCAGATGCCACACGTCGCCCTCCTTCTGCCAGACGCCAGACGCCGTGCACGCCGAGCAGCGACGCGCCCAGCAACACCTTGCGTTGCTTCTCGACGAGCCCCGGCCAGACGATCACGTTGATGGAACCCGTCTCGTCCTCGATCGATACGAAGATCGTGCCGTTCGCCGTGCCCGGCCGCTGGCGCACCGTCACGATGCCGCACGCGCATACGAAGCGCCCGTTGCGCACGTTGCCCAGCTCCGCGGCGGTCTTGAAGCGCATCTGCACAAGCCGTTCGCGCAGCAAGGCCAGCGGATGACGATTGAGCGTGAGCCCGAGACTCGCGTAATCGTCGACGATTTCGCGGCCTTCCGATGCTTGCGGCAAGACGAGTTGCGCTTCGGGCATCGGCGCGTCGCGCAGCAGTTCCGGCGCGCGCTGCTGCGCGGTCACCGCCCACCACGCTTGCCGCCGATGTCCCGCGATGCTCGCCAGCGCATTGCCGGCGGCGAGCGCTTCGAGTTCGCGGCGCGATAACGCCGCGCGACGCGCGAGATCGTCGACATCGGCGAAAGGCGCCAGCGCGCGCGGCCATGACGCGTTCGGCCGCCGCCTGCGACAAACCCTTGATCAGTTGCAGACCAATGCGCACGCCCGGCCCGCGCGCGCCGAATTTCGCGGGAGACAAACCGATGCGCGTTTTCAGTTTGCGCGCGCCGCGCCGCATGGTCTTTCTGAAAATCTGCGGCGGCGTGGGCGTGACATAAAACTGCTGACGACGCTGCTCCGTCGCTTCGTCGGGCATGACGCGCTCGCCCGTGCCCGGCGCTTTTTCGAGTACCGATTCCCAGTCGCTCAACGACACATCCGGCGCGAAAACCTGCACGCCGTGACGACGCGCATCCTGCACGAGTTGCGACGGCGAATAGAAACCGAGCGGCTGGCTGTTCAGCAAGCCCGCCAGAAACGCCGCCGGTTCGTAACGCTTGATCCACGCGCTGATATAAACGAGCAGCGCGAAACTCGCCGAATGACTTTCCGGAAAGCCATATTCGCCGAAGCCCTCGATCTACTTGCACACGCGCGACGCGAACTCCTCCTCGTAACCGCGTGCGAGCATTTTCGCCGTGAGATCGGCCTGATACTTCTCCAGATTGCCGCTGCGCCGCCACGCGGCCATTGCGCGACGAAGCTGATCGGCCTGTTCCGCCGAATAGCCTGCGGCGACCATCGCGAGTTTCATCACCTGTTCCTGAAAGATCGGCACGCCGAGCGTGTGGCCCAACACGGGAAGCAGCTCGTCTTTCGGATAACTTACCTTTTCCAGACCCTGCTTGCGACGCAGATAAGGATGCACCATGCCGCCCTGAATCGGTCACGGCCGCACGATCGCCACTTCGATCACGAGGTCGTAATACGTCTGAGGCCGCAAGCGCGGCAGCATGCCCTGCTGCGCGCGCGATTCGATCTGAAACACGCCGACGGTATCCGCGCGACAGCACATCTCGTAGACCGCCTTGTCCTCGCGGCGAATATGGCTCACGCCGAAATCGGGGATGCCACGCCTGAGCGCCACGAATTCGAGCGCGCGGCGAATCGCCGACAACATGCCGAGCGCGAGCACGTCGACCTTCAGCAGCTTGAGCTGATCGATATCGTCCTTGTCCCACTGGATCACGCAGCGGTCTTTCATCGCGGCGTTTTCGATCGGCACGAGCCGCGACAGGCGTTCGCGCGAGATCACGAAACCGCCGACATGCTGCGACAGATAACGCGGAAATCCACGCAGTTCACGCGTCAGCCGAATGAGATGCCGCGTGACGTGCGAATCCTCCTTGAAGCCCGCTTCCTTCAGATAACCCGCCACCGCCGACGGCCCGTCCCACCATTGCTGCGACTTGCCGATGCGCTCGATCAACGACGCGTCCAGCCCGAGCGCGCGGCCGACGTCCTTCAGCGCGCTGCGCGTGTGATACGTGATGACCGACGCCGCCAGCGATGCCCGATGCCGCCCGTACTTCCGATAGATGTACTGGATGACTTCCTCGCGCCGCTGATGCTCGAAATCGACATCGATATCCGGCGGTTCGTTGCGGGCGCGCGAGATGAAGCGTTCGACCAGCATGTTCATCTCGACCGGATTGATTTCGGTCACATACAGGCAATAGCAGATGACCGAATTGGCCGCCGACCCGCGCCCCTGACACAGGATATGGCGACCGCGCGCGAACGCGACGATATCGTGGACCGTCAGGAAATACTTCTCGTATTCCAGATCGGCGACGAGTTCCAACTCCTTGTCGATGGTCGCGATCGTGTGGGCATCGAGCCCGTTCGGCCAGCGTTTGAGTGCGCCGGCCATCACCAGTTTGCGCAGATAACTCGCGGGCGTTTCGCCGCGCGGCACGAGTTCCTCGGGATATTCGTACTTCAGTTCATCGAGCCGGAACGTGCGGCGCGACGCCACCTTCAGCGTCTCGGCAATCGCTTCTTTCGGATACAGCGCGCCGATACGCAGACGCGTGCGCAGATGCCGCTCCGCGTTCGCTTCGAGCGCATAACCGCACGCGGCGAGCGGCCGGCCGATGCGGATCGACGTCAGCGTGTCCTGCAAAGGCTTGCGCGAGCGCGCGTGCATCAGCGCGCCGCTTGCCGCGATCAACGGCAAACCGCTCGCCTCGGAAATGACGCGCGTGGCGGCGAGCCGTTCGTCGTCGCTGCCGTCCTGCCACAACTCCAGCGCGAGCCACGCGCGTCCGGCCGCGAAACTCGCCAGCCAGTGCGCTCGATCGAGCGTCTCGGCGAGCGTCGCCGCGCGCTGCGGCACGAGGATCAGCAGGCAATCGGGCAAATGCTTCAGATGCGCGATATCGCTACGCAAGTCCGTTGCATCGAGCGCGCCGGACGAGGCGGCGGGATCGGTGAAATCCTCCGGCACGATCCGATAGCTGCCCTTCGGCGAACGCGAGCGCGCCAGCGAAATCAGCTCGGACAGATTGCCGTATCCCGTGCGATTGGTCGCGAGCGCGATCAGCGTGCAGAACGGCGCGCCATCGGCATCGGTGAGATGCAGTTCGCTGCCGATGATCAGCTTCAACGTGCGTCGTTTCGGCAACGGCCGGCCTGCATCCTGCGCGGCTTTGGCTTCGGCATCCGCCGCGGCTTCGATATCCTCGATCGCCACATGCGCGCGCACGACGCCCGCGAGCGAGCATTCGTCCGTGATCGCAAGCGCGGTATAGCCGTGCTCGAGCGCCGTCATCGCGAGCTCTTGTGGATGCGATGCGCCGCGCAGAAACGAGAAATTGCTCAGGCAATGCAGTTCGGCATAGTCGGGCAGCAAGGCCGACGAAAGCACCGAACCTTCTCCGCTGCCGCCGAGATCGATGACGTCGCTCAGATCTTCCATCGCGTCATCATCCGAAAAAACCGTGCAGGAACCACGAACCGCTCAGCCGCTCGCGATACACCCAGAACATGCGGCCGTGGTCGCCGTCGGCGACGTAGTAATCGCGCTGCACGCCGTTGCCGTCCCACCATCCCGCCTCGATGCGCTCCGTGCGGCTGATCAGCTTCAACGGCCGGCGATAGTACGGCCGCTCGTTGCGCAACATCAGCTTTTGCGGCGCTTCGAGAATCCAGCACGGACGCGGCTGTGAAGGAACGGCGCGGTCGGGAAGTTCGAGCGATTCGTCGATTTCGGCGTCTTCGGCTTCCGCTTCAATTTCCGTTTCCTCGGACGCCGGCTCTTTGGCTTTTTCCGTCTTTTTACCGCGTCTGGATTTGGCCTCGCGCGCAGGCTGATACGCTTCGATGCTCATCGCCGCTTCCGGCCGATGATCGTCCCGCTCCACCAGTTGCACGACGTTTTCCGCGCCGAGCCGCGCGCTCAGACGTTCGAGCAACTGCGCCATCGACTCGTTGTCGGAAGTCGGCATGGGAAACAGCGTGTCCGACGGTGGCGCGTGCTCGCTGACCTGATCCGCGAACAGCTTCATTTCGATGACCGGTGCGACAAGCGTCGCCTGATTCAGCTTTTCGCGCAGCAGCCAGAGGATGTGGTCGGCATCGCGCGTCGGCACGGCCCACGCGATATCGAGCGTCGATGTCTTCGGCGCGTGACGCGCGGCCAGTTCATGCTCGAGCAGCAAGGAAAACTTGCTGACCGCGGCATGATGCGCGCTCAGCCAGCCGACGAGTTGCAGCACGAGCCGGCGCGATGCGAACAGCAACGCCTCGGCGCTGTCCACGCGCGCCTGCAATTCGAGCCGCGCCTCGAACGATGCCGGTGCGCAAAACGCCTCGCGCGGATCGGCCGCCTGGCCGTACGCCTGCGCGAGCCACTGCAAGATACCCGGCCCGAACCGGCGCGCGACGCCCTTGCGCGGCAAGCGACGCAAATCCGCCAGCGTCGCGCAGCCGATCTGCTCGAACACATTGCCATGCGATTCCGCCGACGGCACGAGCGACACCGGCAAAGAGTCGAGCACGCGCACGAGCGTCGTCTCTTTCACGATACGCACCCGACGCGTCACGCGACGCGTGCGCGCATGCGCGAGCAGCCACCCGCCCCAGGCGGTCGGTGCACAGCCCATGCGCGAAGTGAAGCCGCAGCCTTTCACCGTCGACGTCACCTTCGACAACAACGCGCGCAATCCGCCGAACAGCCGCGTGCTCGCGCCGACTTCCAGCAGCACCGTGTTGGCGTGCGCGAGCACGACCTTCGGTGTAAACACGAGCAACGCCAGCGCGACGGATTCGAGCGCGCGCTTTTCCTCGTCGATATCGACCGCGAGCAGCGTCAACTGCGGCGCCAGCGCAAACGCATGCGAACGCGTGCTGCCCGGCCGCACGCCGAGCCGAAACGCGACGAGGTCGGGCATCAGGATGCGCGCGTGATCGGCAAGCGCGAAGCATGGTTGCTCGGCGTCATCGGTCGCGCGCGCGTCATTTGCCGTCGATGTCGCTCCAGGCGAAGTCGAATTCGCCGATGCGGGCGGCATCGATGGCGGCTTGACTGCTTCGAGCGATAAAAGCGGCAATGTCACCGCTATCCACAACATGTCTGACCTCTCGTACTTTGCTTCTCCTCGCCTGATGCGCGCGGCGAATCGGTTCGGGCAACGCGGGCATCTGTACAGGCAGGCGCAATTGCAGCGGTTTGCCGAGCAACGGACCACGCCGCTTGATGATGTCGATCTCGAGCATGACGGTCTGCATCCACTCGCGACGGTTCATCGACTGCGCGTTGGCGGGGAGGATCGGCTTGCAGATCATCCGCAGCGGCGCAGCCGACGATTGCTTTGCGGCCTTGAGCGGCCGGAACAGAAAAGCCAGCGATTGCGCTTCCTGCGTGGCGACTTGCAGCCGTCGCAATGCTTCCGGGCGCGCTTGCGGCAACCAGATCAACACCGCGCCGATCCCTTCCTGCTTCAGCGACTGCTCCGCGGCCCACAACACCTGATCGTCGGGCGCTCTGACCCAGACGAGTTTGTTCGTCGGGATATTCATCGCTCGAAACGCGGCGAGATTCGGCGCCCAAGGCGGCGCGACAAAGATGACGGATCGCCCTCTATCCGCAGTCAACTCGCGAAGCGAGCGCGCAAGCAGCCTGATTTCCCCTACGCCGGCCTCTTCGATTAGCAATTCGGTGACGGAACCGGGCGTCCATCCCGCGCCGGGCAGCGCCAGATCGAGCGCACGATGACCGCTCGACAGGTAGTGTGCAGAATGATGTGCAAAAACGCTGAGGCGGCAGGAGCGCAGAGGCAGGGGTGGCCGTGGTGTAAGTTGATGAATGTCCAGTTCGTCAACCTGCCCTCGGGAGGGCTTACGCCATGGC
>NZ_LFJJ01000070.1 GCF_001189365.1 Candidatus Burkholderia verschuerenii
GGCGAAGTTCCAAACTCCCAGGAAACCATTCAGATCAATATTGCTTCTGGGAGTTCTGGGAAACACGATCTTCCGGCGGCCCCTTGCCACCCTTGACTTCGACTAATTCTGAAGGGCCGACTTTTTACCGGCCGCAACGGCGTATAAAAGCGGTATAAAGCCTTTGTGTATTTCCGTCGCCAGAAAATTCATCCATTCGAGTAACTCGTATCGTGCTCTCGTGCCATGTTCGGGCGCGAGTTGCCCAGCGCGGCTGTGATCGGCCAGATAAAGCGCGATGACTGCGCCCTCGCGTAGACGGCTGCCATTGTCCAGTTCCAGCAAAGGAACGTAGCCCAATTCCGTGATGTCATAAAAATCCTCGCCGCTATCGAGTAGATGTTTGCGAGCGTCGACATTGACGATATCGGCGGTCAAACCGACCTCGTGCAATACAATACGGATCGCCTCGGAGCAGCTTCCCGGCGCGTGATAAAGCTTCATCGTTATTTATTCCTTTTCAGTTCGACTGCCGGAACGCATTGCCGGTGCGCTAATATGCCGCGTGTCGTTCGAAAATGGAATAACGCAAATTAATGTACGAAGGTCACAAAATATATACCGCGAGGAAATCGATCGATGAGAGAAAGTGCCACGGGATGTTCGGTCGAGGAATCCATGCGCCTGCTCGGCGGCCGCTGGCGTCTGTTGCTGGTGTCGTATCTGCTCGATGGACCACGCCGCTTCAGCGATTTACGCCGTCAACTCGACGGCATTTCTCAGCGAATGCTCACGCTGGATTTGCGAGCGCTGGAAGAGGCCGGGCTGATTCAGCGGACGGTTTTCCCGGAAGTGCCGGTCTCAAGGTCGAATATCGGCTGACGGAGGACGGCGAGCGCGTGCGGCCCGTCGTCGAGGTGATGCGGCAATTCGGCCTCTGGTTGAAAACACGCGAAACCGCGGCGCGCGATACGCACGCCGCGATTTCTCAAATTACTCCCCCTTCATCTGATTCCGCCGATACTCCCCCTGCCGCGTGAGCATCCATCCCGGATATTCAGCCGGCAACTGGCTCACTTCATCGAGCGCCGCGAGTTCGTCTTCATTGAGATGAACCTTGGTCGCCGCGATGTTGTCATCGAGCTGCTCGACGCGCTTTGCGCCGATGATCACCGTCGTCACCGCCTTCTGATGCAGCAGCCACGCCAGCGCGATCTGCGCCACCGACACGCCCTTGGCCTCGGCCACGCGCCGCATCGCGTCGATGCAGTCGTAAGCGCAATCCACGTTCACCGGCGGAAAATCGAACTTGGTGCGGCGGCTGCCTTCTTCCTTGCCGCCTTCGCGCGTGAACTTGCCCGACAGCAGCCCGCCCGCGAGCGGACTCCACACCATCAGGCCGACGTTTTCGCTGTTGAGCAGCGGCACGATCTCGCGCTCCAGATCGCGCCCGGCGATCGTGTAATACGCCTGCAGCGACTCGAATCGCGCCAGCCCGAGGCGCTCCGAAATGCCAAGCGCCTTCATGATTTGCCACGCCGCCCAGTTCGATACGCCGATGTAGCGCACATGGCCGTGCTGCACGAGCGTGTCGAGCGCGCGCAGGGTTTCCTCGATCGGCGTCGCCGGGTCGAAACCGTGAATCTGGTACAGATCGACGTGATCGAGTTGCAGGCGCTTCAGACTCGCCTTCACGCTATCGATGATGTGATAGCGCGACGCGCCGCGCGAATTCGGGCTCTTGGTGCCCGTTTCGCCGAGAAACTTGGTTGCGACGACCACGTTTTCGCGCGGCACATTCAGATTTTTCAGCGCCTGTCCGGTGATGATTTCCGACTTGCCGTCCGAATAGACATCGGCGGTATCGATGAAATTGATGCCCGCGTCGAGCGAGCGGCCGATCAGCTTGTCGGCTTCGGCCTGCTGCAAATCGCCGATGTTGTCCCAGATGCCGCCGGTGCCGCCGCCGAACGTCATCGTGCCGAGACAGAGTTCCGGGACGAATAGGCCGGTATTACCGAATTTCCTGTAGCGCATGGTTGCTCCCGAGTGACTGGATTGGCGCGCCACGCTCCATGCAGCGAGAAGCCGTGCGCGCCGGCAGTGCAGTATCTGCCCGGCGTTCGGGCGGGGCATAGCCTGATCCTGTCGAATCATTGCCTGTTTCTGCAAACCCCGGCGCTGCCTGTAAGCAGATTTGCCCTCGCGCGAGTAAGCTTAGCGAACTATCTTTAGAGCGAAATTCCTCCGGAAATCATGGCGCTAAACGACACTCCCGGCCTCGACGGCAAAGACGCACACGAGCAACCTCGCGAAACCCGCCACGGCGGCGGCGCGCTCGACGCCGCGCTGGACGAGGCCCGTCTCGAACTCGTCTCGCTGATCGACCGTTTCACCGCCGGCTGCGAAGGCACCGTGGAAACCGCCGTGCCCGGCCTGTTCCTGCATCGTGTGATGAATCCGGGCGGGCCGAAACACGGCATCCAGACGCCCGCGCTCGCGCTGATCGCGCAAGGCTCCAAGCGCCTGATGGTCGGCGACGAAGTCTATATCTACGATCCGATGCATTACCTCGTGTCGTCGGTGGATCTGCCGGTGTGCGGGCAGGTGTCGGTCGCGAGCGAATCGGAGCCGTATCTCGGCGTGCGGCTCGATCTGGACGTCGAGGAAATCACCTCGCTGATTCAGGACCAGAACCTGCCGCCGACCACGCAGGCCGACGCATCGCGCGGGCTGTACGTCAATTGCCTCGGCAATTCGATGCTCGATCCGGTGCTGCGTCTGCTGCGCATGATCGACACGCCCGAAGACGTCGCCATTCTCGCGCCGCTGGTGAAGCGCGAAATTCTCTATCGGCTGCTGATGAACGGCTCGGGCGCGCGGCTGCGGAAGATCGCGCTGCAGGACAGCCAGACGCATCGCATCGCGCGGGCCATTCAGATGCTGCGCGAGCATTTCGACCAGCCGCTGCGGGTCGAGGATATCGCGCGCGACATGCATATGAGCGTGTCGTCGCTGCATCATCATTTCAAGGCCGTGACGGCGATGAGCCGGCTGCAGTATCAGAAGCAGTTGCGTCTGCAGGAAGCGCGCCGCCTGATGCTGCTTGCTCGATATCGCCGATGCCGCGACCGCCGCGCATCGCGTCGGTTACGAAAGCGCGTCGCAGTTCAGCCGCGAATACAGCCGCCTGTTCGGCGCGCCGCCGCTGCGCGACACCCGTCGCTGGAGCGATGCGGCGGCCGCGGGCGCATAAGAACGGCAAGCGTCGTCATTTCATCGACATCCACGAAATTTTCGTGAACAACTGGTCAGACGCGCGCGGATGGTCTTGAATGGAAGGCCGACCCGATGCGAGGCGCTGCCGCATCGATTTATTTCATCGTCCGCGGAATAGCGCAGCGTCACCGAACGTTCTACGGATACAACTACCACAAGGAAGATGAAATGAAGAGACGAATCCTGATCGCCGCGTGCGCCGCTACCGCCGTGTGCGCCGTTTCCACGGCTTTTGCCGCCGCGCCCTCCGCGTCGAACGGCATGGCCGTCGATTCCAAGGGCATGACGCTCTATACCTTCGACAAGGACAAGGCCGGTTCGCCGAGCGCCTGCACGGGCGGTTGCGCGGAAGCGTGGCCCGCCGCGATGGCTGACGCTTCCGATCAGCCGAGCGGCAAGTGGACGACAGTGTCCGCGGACGGCGGCAAACAGTGGGCTTACGACGGCAAGCGCGTGTACACGTTCAAGAAAGACGCCAAGGCCGGCGACATGAACGGCGACAACTTCAAAAATATGTGGCACGTCGTCAAACCCTGACATCGTCGCGCATTTGGCATGACCCGAGGCGGACGCGCGCGGAATAAAACGCGGCGTCCGCCGGTTTTTTCATCAACGGACAGGAACATGAGGCGAGCGATCGGCGGTCCGGGCGGGCGACGCGATAACCTGGGCGCACGGCCTTGAGCTTCGAGAACGAACTCCTCGCGCATCTGCCGCAATTGCGGCGTTATGCGCGCGCGCTGTCGGGCGATCGCGCCTGGGCGGACGATCTCGTGCAGGACGCGACCGAACGCGCGCTTAATCGCGCGAAGTCGTTTCAGGCCGGCACGAATCTGCGGGCGTGGCTGTTTACGATCATGCGCAATATTTATATCGACCAGTTGCGGGGGCGTCGCGATATCGCCGTGGACGACGAAACCGCGCCCTGGCGGCAGATGGCCGCGCCGCGCGGCGAAGTCGAAGGTCTCGTGCTGCGCGACGTGCAGCGCGCGCTGTATTGCCTGCCGGTCGAGCAGCGGGAAGTGATGTTGCTGGTGTGTGTCGAGGAAATGAGTTATCAGGAGGCATCCGTGGTGCTGAACGTGCCGACCGGAACCGTGATGTCGCGCCTGTCGCGGGCGCGCGAGCATATGCGGGTTCTGCTCGGCGAGGAAACGGCTAAAAAGCCGTCATCGTCCCTGAAGGTGGTGAGCCGATCATGACGACCCCGGACCGACCCTCCACGCCGGACGAGCGCGCATTGCAGGCGCTGTCCGCATTCGTCGATGGCGAATTGCAAGGCGAAGAACACGACGCGGTCAAGACGCGCCTCACCGGCGATCCCGCGAGCGAGGCGACCGTCGCGGCGTATCGCGCGCAGGACAATGCGCTGCGCGCGCTGTTCGCCAATCAGGCCGAACCGCAAGTGATCGTGATGCGGCCGCGCGCCCGCGAGCGTTACTTGATGGCGGCATGCTTTCTGGTCGTGGGCATCGCGTGCGGTTTTCTGATGCACATGCTCTTGCCGGCTCTCGGCGAGCAGCGCGCGCGCTTTGCCGAGCGGGCCGATGTCGCCTATACCGTGTACGCGCCGGAGCAGCGTCACGCGGTGGAAGTGAGCGCGTCGCAGCAGGATCATCTCGTGACGTGGTTGTCCAAGCGCCTGAATCGCAGCGTGACGATTCCGTCGCTGAGCGAGTACGGATTTCAACTCGTCGGCGGTCGGCTGCTGCCGGGCGAGGAAGGTCCGGCGGCGCTGTTCATGTACCAGAACGCGGCGGGCGAACGTCTCACGCTGTACATGACGACGGCGACGATCCGCCGCAACGATACCAAGATCCGCTATCTGCACAACGGCGCGCGCACGACGTATTACTGGGCGTGGGATCGCGTCGGTTACGCGTTGTCCGGGCAAATCGGCGAGGCGAAGCTGAAGGCCATCGCCTACGACACTTGCAAGGAGTTGGGCGGCGATCCGAAGGGCTGGTAGCGTCGTCGAATCCGCATGAAAAAAGCCACCGCGATGCGAGTCTCGGTGGCTTTTTTTACGACTCACGCCCGATCAATAGTCGGCCCTTCAGAATTAGTCGAAGTCAAGGGTGGCAAGGGGCCGCCGGAAGATCGTGTTTCCCAGAACTCCCAGAAGCAATATTGATCTGAATGGTTTCCTGGGAGTTTGGAACTTCGCC
>NZ_LFJJ01000071.1 GCF_001189365.1 Candidatus Burkholderia verschuerenii
GCTTACCCGGAACAATGGACTCCAGTCGTCCCCATATCTCATCGGTCAGCAACATTCGACTCATCTTGATCGCTTACGCAAAAGATGAGATGTAAACACATTTCTTCAAATGTGAACAGAGCCTAGATCCATCTGTTCGTTCTTCAGATTGATATTGCCGTCGACGTTGATCACCGCGTCGTCGATATCGAGCGCGAAGACGCGCGAATCGAGCACGCCATCGGTGACGACGAAATCCGCCGCCGCGCAGTTGATGTTCACATCGCGCTTGCCGAACAGCTTTTCGTAGACCACGTTCGCCACGTTGAGGCCCGCCGCTTCCATATATAGACGGCTCACGGTGCCCTGCGTGACCAGCAGCTTCACTTCTCCGTTCGATGTCGCCGCAAGCGCCGCCGGCGAATTGCCGGTCGCGGACAGCGCGGCGTCGCCGTTGATTTCGCCCAGCGCCGATTGCATCGTCTTCACGGTCGGGAACAACTGCCTGAGCTTCAGATGCCGCGCCTCCGTCGAGAACCGCCCTTTCAGCGGCACGCCGCTGCCGTCGAGATGAATGTTGTTCGCAATCGACCCGCCGGCGACGCCGAACTTCAGCGGCTCGAACGACAGCACGCCATCGTTCATGATCACGTGCGTGTAGAGATTGGTGATCGGCAGGTCCGGATCCTTGATGATGCGCTCGCCCGTGAACTTCACGTCGGCATCGATCGCCTTCCAGCGGTCGGTCTTGAACTCCTCGGTCGGCAGGGCCTTCGACGACGGCTGCTTCTCCGTTTCGCCGCGCTTGGCCTTGCTCGCGTTCGAATCGGCGCCGATGATCGGCGCGAGATCCTTGAACTGCAGCAGATGCGACACGAGTTCGCCCTTGAGCAGCGGACGCGGCTTCTTGCTCGCATACACGAGCGAACCGTTGATATCGCTGCCGCCGACGCGCCCCGTGAAGTTCTCGTAATGGAACACGTTGCCGTCCGCGCGGAACTGGCCGGTGAGACGCCCTTCGGTCGCGAACGGCAGCGTTTCCGGCAAGGTCACGCCGGTGAACGGATACAGCTGCGCCATGCTGACGGCCTGAATCCACAGCCGCAGATCGAGCGCCGCGAGATGCGCCGGATCGGTGACGGTGCCGACGAAGGCGATATGCGTATCGCCCAGACGCACGTCGGCCTGCACGGAGAACGGGCGCGTCGCGTCCTGCACGGCGAGCACGCCGCCGAGCTTGCCGTCGCCCGAAACCTTGCCGCCGTTATACGTGCCTTTCACGGTCCAGCCGAAGGCATACGGCGGGATCGGCGTCTTCGGGGCGTCCTTGGCCGTGATGCTCGTATTCGCCGATACGCTCGCCGGATTCGGCGACGAAGCCTGTGCCGCCGCCGCAGCGGACGCCGCCGATGCCGCCGACGCTTCGGATGCCGCCGCCGCATCGGCCTGCTTGTTCAGCTTGTTCGCGCCGCTCTTGCCGACCATTTCCGCCGACGATTTCGCCGACGCCGCTTCCTGCTGCTTCATCACGTCGCCGATCGGCACGGGCTGACCAAGCGTATCGATGACGACGTTCATTTCCGCCTTGGTCACTTCGTCGTGGACATCGACGGTGCCTTTGGCGAGCGAAATATCGCCGAGCTTGAGATTCCACGTCGACGGCTCGTTCGACTGCTTGAACTTGAACGTCCAGTTATTGCGGTTGTCCTTGAGACGCTCGATATCGATCGCCGGATTCACGAGATTGATGGTAGGAACCACAATGTCGTGCGCGAGCAGCGGCAGCACTTCCACCTGAAAATCGATCTCGTCGAGCGTGGCGAAATGCTGCTGGCGAGTCCAGTCCGGATTGGCGATGGTGACTTCTCGGCGGAAAAGCGCGGCCACGGCACCCAGCGTTTCCAGCCCGTTTCGTTGGGCGGACGATGCCAGCCGACTTTCAGATCGCCGGTGATTTCGAACCGGCGGCCGATCGCCTCCGACACCTTGTCGTCGATATAAGGCCGCAGCCGATTCCAGTCGAAGGTCAGAAAGATAACGACGAAAATCGCGATCAGGATCGCCAGAATGCCGAAAAACCATGCGACGATTTTGCCGATTCTCCTGCCGGTATGGGCTTGCGCCATGTCGGTTCCATCCGTTTTTTCTGATTCTTGATGCGGCAGCATGTCGTGTGCCAGCATTCCAGGCGAAGGCGCGGCCTAAGCCTTCCGGACCCGTTTTTCCGTATGATGTCGTGCAACAAAAACCACGTCCCCACGACCCGCCCATGCCGATGCCAAAGGCCGCGCTGATCGCCACGCACGGCGTCATGCGCCGCGATGCCGCGCGCGGCGCGATCCTGCTGCATCCCACCGATTTCGTGCTGAACGAAGGCGAACGCGCGACCATCACCGGGCCGTCGGGCTCGGGCAAAAGCGTATTTCTGCGCACGCTGGCGCTGCTCGATCCGTGCGACGCCGGTTACGTGACGTGGCGCGGCGAGCGCATCGCGCGAACGGGGATTCCGGCGTATCGGCGGCGCGTCGCGTATATCGCGCAGCGGCCCGCGATGCTCGATGGCAGCGTCGAGGACAATCTGCGGTATCCGTATTTGCTGAAGGCCTATCGCGACGTGCGCTTCGACCGTGAAATCGCGATGCGCCTCGCCGAAGCGGCCGGGCGCGGCGCGGACTTTCTGGACAAGTTCGCAAGCGACCTGTCCGGCGGCGAAGCGCAGATCGCCGCGCTCGTGCGCGTGCTGCAACTCGCGTTCGACGTGCTACTGCTCGACGAACCGACCGCCTCGCTCGATCCGGCGTCCGCGCGTTCCATCGAAGCGCTCGTCGATGCGTGGTTCGCCGCGCACGCCGGCCGCGCCTTCATCTGGGTTTCGCACGATCCGGCGCAGGCGCTGCGCGTCGCCACGCGGCATCTGACGATGAACGCGGGCGTGCTCGGCGACCGGGAGGCATCGGCATGAGCACGTATCAACCGTTGAGCTTGTTCGATCTCGCGCTCGCGTCGATGCTGATCGTCGTGAACGGCGCGTTGTCCGTCGCGCTCAATCTCGGTCTCGAGCGCAAGCTGCTGATCGCGGCGGTGCGCACCGTCGTGCAGTTGCTGCTGATCGGCTATGTGCTCGGCTGGGTGTTCAGCTTCGCGCGCTGGTATGTCGTGCTGCCGCTGATGGCGCTGATGACCGTTATCGCCGGGCTCGCCGCGTCGGATCGCGGACGGCGCACGTATGCGGGACAGCGCGTCGACAGCATCGTGTCGATCTGGGGCAGCGCGTGGGTGATCGGCGCGTTCGGGCTGTTCGCGGTGATGCGCATCCATCCGTGGTACGAGCCGCAATACGCGATTCCGATTCTCGGCATGATCCTCGGCAATACGCTAACGGGCGTGTCGCTCGGCATCGAACGGATGACGGAGGAACTGACCTCGGGACGCGGCGCGGTGGAGATGTCGCTCGCGCTGGGCGCGACGCGCTGGGAAGCCGCGCAAGGCCCGGCGCGTCAGGCCGTGCGCACCGGGATGATTCCGACGCTCAACCAGATGGCCGTGGTCGGCCTCGTCAGCTTGCCGGGCATGATGACCGGTCAGGTGCTGGCGGGCCAGTCGCCGTTGCAGGCCGTGCGCTATCAGATCGTGATCATGTTTCTGATCGCGGCGGCGTCCGCGCTCGGCGTGGTCGGCGCGGTGATGCTGACGTACCGGCGGCTGTTCTCGCCGGATCATCGCTTCATGGCGTCGAAGCTGGTCGAGCGGCGGGCGAAGAAGCGGAGTACGTGACGCTTCCGCTTCTTCTCGCGGCTTGCGTTACTCGCCGTTGTAGACGCGTTCGAGTTCGCGCATGTCGAGCTTGATCATGCCCATCATCGACTTCATCGTGCGATCGGCCTTGACGGGATCGGGGTCCTGAAGCATCGACGTCAGTTCGCGCGGCGCGATCTGCCATGTCACGCCGAAGCGGTCAGTCAGCCAACCGCACGCCATCGACGCGCCGCCGTCCATCAGCCGGTCCCAATAGTGGTCGATCTCTTCCTGCGAATCGCATCGGATGAACATGGAAAGAGCCGGCGTGAACTTGAACTCCGAGCCGCCATTGATGGCCATGAAATCCTGCCCTTCCAGTTCGAACAGGAAAGCCAGCGGCGTGCCTTCCGCGCCCGGACTCGATTTGGTGTGCCGCATCGTCTCCTTGATGCGCGCGCTCTTGAAGGTGGCGACGTAATAGTTCACGGCTTCTTCCGCACTGCCCTCGAACCACAGGCAAGGGGAAATCTTTTGCATGAGGTGCTCCATTTCGTGGAAGGATGACGACGCGGGAAATCAGGCGCAGTCCTGACCCATCGAGGCCATCGCCTTTTTCATGTCTTCGGGCGTGCAGTCGCGCTGATGCGTCGCGATCGACCATTGATGGCCGAACGGGTCTTCGAGGCGTCCGTAGCGGTCGCCCCAGAACATGTCGGCGACCGGCATGGTGACGGTCGCGCCGGCGTCGACGGCCTGACGCACGGTGGCATCGACATCTTCCACGTACATATGGATGGTCACCGGCGAGCCTTTCAGCGCCTTGGCGCCGAGCATGCCGAAGGCGGGATTTTCATCGACGAGCATCAGCATGGAATCGCCGATCTTGACCATCGCGTGCATCAGCTTGCCGTCCGGACCCGGCAGACGGCCCAGTTCGATGGCATTGAACGCCCGCTTGTAGAACTCGATGGCGTCGGCCGCGCCCGCGCAACACAGATGCGGGGTCAGCGTGTGCATGTTCTCGGGGACCGGCTGAACGGCGGGTGTGGACATGTTGGCTCCGTTGGTGAGGAACGAGGCCGCGCCGGAATGGCGCCGCTCTCATACGCTACAACGTATGAGCATGCCGTCAATCGACATCGCCCCCGACGGAAAACGCAAAATTTTTCGATGCGGGCGACGCGAAGCTTATTCCGCCGCGCCTTCCGCCAGCTTTTCGATCAGTGCTTCGAGACGCGAAAAATTGACGGGTTTGGTCAGATGATCGCGAAACCCGGCTTCGCGGCAACGGCGGATGTCCTCGTCCATCCCGTAACCGGTGATGGCGATCGACGGTTTCGCCGGCTGAAGCTGGGTCCACGCGCGCGCGATATCGAGACCGCTGCCGTCCGGCAGGCCGATATCGCTGACCAGCAGATCGAACGGGCCGCCGTTCGCCTGTTCGAGCGCGCTGGCGACGGTCGTCGCCACTTCCACTTCGTGACCGAGCATTTCGAGCACTTCGGCCATCGCCGACGAAGTCTGCTCGTTGTCCTCGACCAGCAGCACGCGCAGCGAACTGGCGTGGCGGTCGCGCGCGGCTTCGGGCAGCGGCGCATCGGCGTGAGCGGGCTGAATGCGCGCGAGCGGCAAGGTCAGCGTGAAGCGCGCGCCGGTGTCGCGGCCTTCGCTGTAGGCCGACAGCGTGCCGCCGTGCTTCTGCGCGAGCGTGCTGGCGATGGCGAGCCCGAGGCCCAGCCCGCCGAAGGAACGCGTGATCGAATCGTCGGCCTGTTCGAAGGCCGAGAAAATGCGCGGCAACGCTTCCGCGCTGATGCCGATGCCGCTATCCGTCACCGATACCGCGATGGTCGCCGGATCCGGATTCCACGTCCGCACCTCGATGCGTCCGCCTGCGGGCGTGAACTTCACCGCGTTCTTCATCAGATTCCAGACGATCTGCTGCAGCCGCGCGGCGTCGCCCAGCACGACGAAACACGATGCGTCGAAGTGCGTTTCCAGCGTCAGCGTCTTGGCGCGCAGATCGGCTTCCGACATGTCGAGCGCGCTGGTCAACAGCGTATCGAGCGCGACGCTCGCGAAATTCAGACTCAGCTTGCCGCGCGCGATGCTGGTCAGATCGAGCAGATCGTCGATCAGACGCGCTTCGAGTTCGACATTGCGGCGGATCAGGTCGAGCGTCGGCAGCGCTTCGGCGGACAGCGAATGCTTCATTTCCAGCAGACGCACGGCCGCGAGAATCGGCGTGAGCGGCGTGCGCAATTCGTGCGACAGCACCGCCAGAAAGTGATCCTTCGCGCGATTCGCGGATTCGGCCTGATCCTTGGCGAGACGCAAGGCATCGGCGGCCATATGCGCATCGGTCGCGTCGCGCACGATCTTCGAAAAACCGATCAGTTCGTTCTGTTCGCTGCGGATCGCCGTCGTCACGCCCGAGGCGAAGAACGAATGGCCGTCCTTGCGCCACAGCCAGCGGTCGTCGCTCGCGCTGCCTTCGCGGCGCGCGGTGTCGAGTTCGGCATCGAACACGCCCGCTTCGCGATCTTCCTGGTTATAGAAAATGCTCGCGCTCGTGCCCAGCACGTCCTGCGCCGGAAAGCCCAGAATGCGCTCCGACGCCGCGTTCCAGGTACGAATGCGCCCTTCCGGATCGAGCGTGATGACCGCGTAATCCTTGAGCGCGTCGATCAGCAGGCGAAAGTGCGTCTCGGTTTCGCGCAGCGCGCGCTCAACCGCAATCCGTTGCGCGCGCTCGGCGGCTTCGCGCATCGCGCGGCGCACGACGGCGGGCAGACGTTGCAGGCGCTGCTTGAGCACGTAATCGGTGGCGCCGCGCTTGAGCATGTCGACCGCGTGTTCCTCGCCCAGCAACCCCGACACGAAGATGAACGGCGTGTCCGGCGAGCGCTCGGTCGCGATCGTCAGCGCCTCGATGCCCGAGAACGTGGGCATCACGAAATCGGCGAGGATCACGTCGAAGTGCTTCTGCGCGAGCGCGTCGATGAAATTCGCCGAGTCGTACACGATGGTCGCATCCACCGTGTAATCGGCGCGTTCGAGCTGGGCGATCGTCAGCTCCGCATCGAGTGCGTTGTCTTCGACGAGAAGCAGATGCAACGGCTGCATGGTCTAGGCGGCCTCGCTCGATAAGCGCGATCGCGCGGGGGACAGTCGGGTCGCGGACATGGGCGCGGCGCTCATTGCGTCGGCGGCAGACGGCGAAAGCGCGTGGAGCCCGGCGGCGGTTCGTTGAGCACGGCCCAGAACACGCCGAGATCGCTGATGGCCTCGACGAATTCCGCGAACTCGACCGGCTTCACCACATATGCGTTGACGCCCAGCTCGTAGCTGCGGATCAGGTCCTGCTCCTCGCGCGAGGACGTGAGCATCACCACCGGAATGCTTTTGAGCGCGGCGTTCGCGCGAATTTGCCCGAGCACTTCGAGCCCGTCCACTTTCGGCAGCTTCAGGTCGAGCAGGATCACGGCGGGATTGCCGGGCGCGCGGTCCTTCCATTCGCCCTCGCTCGTCAGATAGTCGATGGCTTCCTGACCGTCGCGCGCGACGATCACCTCGTTGGCGAGCTGGCTCTTGTCGAGCGCGACCAGCGTCAGTTCGAGGTCGTTGGGATTGTCTTCGACGAGCAATATCGGTTTAAGCATGGTCTGGTCTTGATGTCGTTGCCGGTGCGCCGGATGATGCGCGGGCGCTCGCGCCAATCACTGTGCCTTTCACATCGCGAAATACGATCGGCAGGGAAAAGTAGAATGTCGCGCCTTCTCCCAATCGGCCTTCCGCCCAGGTGCGGCCTTCGTGGCGTTCCACGATACGCCGCACATTGGCAAGACCGATGCCCGTGCCCTCAAATTCCTCCGCGCGATGCAGCCGCTGGAATACGCCGAACAGCTTGGCTCCGTATTTCATGTCGAAGCCGACGCCGTTGTCCCGCACGGCAATGATGTATTCGTCGTCGGTGCGGGTGGCCGAAATCTCGATTTTTGCCGATTCCCGCGTTCTCGTATATTTCACCGCATTCGAAATGAGATTGCGCACGGCCAGTTGCAGGAAAGCGGCATCGCCGACCACGCGCGGCAAATCGCCGATCACCCACTCGATATGACGCGTCGGCGTATCGGCCTCGCACTCCTGCACGATCACGCGCACCAGTTGCCCGAGGTCCACCGGCGCGGGACGCAAGGCGGCGCGGCCCATCTGCGAAAACGTCAGCAGATCGTCGACGAGCGTCCCCGCGAAGCGCGCCGAATCCAGCATATTGTTGAGAAAGCGCTTGCTCTTCTCCGCGATGCGATCGCCTTCCAGCTCGCGCAGCAGATCGCCGTAACCCGCGATATGCCGCAGCGGCGCGCGCAAATCGTGGGACACGGAATAGGAAAACGCTTCCAGTTCCTTGTTGGCGCGCGCCAGTTCGTTCGCCAGTTCGGCGCGTTCTTCCGCGCGGCGCAGCACGATATTGAACAACGCGCCGCGCAATTCGCCGGCAATTTCGAGTTCGCCCGGACGCCACATCGCCGAATGACCGCGCACCGTTTCTAGCCACGGCGAGAAGTTCGTGCGCGGCGCGTTGGCGCCGTCGGCATCGGTGATCTTGACCGGCTCGCCCGCCCACTTGATGGTTTGCATCAGCTCGGGCCGGAACCATAACAGATAGTTGCGGAAGATTTGCGACACCGGCACCGCCAGCACGCCGCACGCGCGATCCGCGTGCGCCTTCGCGGGCGGCCATTCGCGCGCCAGCGAATCGGTGGCCCAGATGCCGCTGGTGTTTTCCGCGAGCCATTGCGTCAGTTCGCGCACGGTGGCTTCGTCGGGCGTGGAGCCCATCAGCGTGATCTGGTCGTTCAGCACGATCGCCGCGCCCGCCGAGCGCGCGAAGCTCAGCACGTCTTCCGGCACCGAGCGCAGGCCCGCGACAAAGTTCTCGTGCTCGCCCATCGCGCCAATCAGACGGCCCATCGTGCGACGCAGACCGGCGAGATATTCGCCTTCCGCGCGTTCTTCCTTCGCCTCGATCTGCAAGGACAGCATGTGCCCGAGATGCTCGACGGCGAGCCGCGTATTGAACGGCACGAAACGCGCGTCGTGATCGTGGCAGGAAATGAGTCCCCACAACTGACCGCGCACGATGATCGACACCGACATCGATGCATGCGTGTTCATGTTGCGCATGTATTCGAGATGCACGGGCGAGAAGCTGCGCAGCGTCGCGTAGGTGAGATCGGTCGGGCGTCCGGTCAGCGGATTGAGTGGCGGCACCAGCGGCGCGGGCCGATAGTTCACATCGGCGACGAGGCGGATGCGATTGCGCAGATACAGCGCGCGCGCCTGTCGCGGAATATCGGATGCCGGGAAAAACTGATGCAGGAACGACGCGTAGTCCGGATCGCGGTCTTCGGCGAGCACGTGGCTGCGGCCTTCCTCGTCGAAGCTGTAGAGCATCACGCGGCCGAAGCGCGTGATCGCGCGGACTTCGCGCACCGCGAGATCCGCCAGTTCCTGCACCGTGCCCGCGTTCTGCAAGCCGCGCGCGAAGGTGCGCGTGAGCGGATAGATCGATGCGAAAGCATCGCCGGAAGCGGCGGCCGCTTCCATCTCGACGATCAGCGTGCCGTCATGCCGATGCGCGGTGAGATCGAAGCGCTGTGCTTTCGTATCGAATGTGCAGTCGATCGCGCCGACGTAAAGCGGCGCGTCTTCCAGTTCGCCCGCCCGGTTCGCCGCCTGCGCGACGCGTTGCGCGCCGTCCGCGCCGAGGATTGCATCGACCGGCTGGCCCAGCAGCGCGTCGGGCGATTGTCCCGTGAGCGCAAACAGATTTTCGCTGACCTGCACGATACGCAGATCCGCCGACAGCACGATCAGATAACCGTGCGGCTGAATGCCGCCCGGAATGTGGATCGGCTCGGCATCGCAATCCTTGCTGGCGATGCCCGAATCGAGCGTGCGCCGGCGCGCTCCGGCGTCGGGCGGGCCGTTGGCGCCGCCGGGTGTCGCGCCGTCCTTTGAATGGCTCATGCCGCCGCCTGTGCTTCGAGCGGCGCGCTGCACAGCCACGCCTGAAGGCCATCGAAGGTGGCGATCGCGGCCTGCACGGCATCGTCGTATTGCGATTCGGGAACCGTGGCGGCGGCGGTATCGCGGAAGGCGTTCCACATGCTGCCGGTGCGATCGCCGTAGGCATCGAAATAGGCATTGCCCTGCCGCGGCGCGAGGTCGAGCAGACGCGCGATATGCGGCGCGATAAACCGGCCGCCGAGCGTCGAGCCTTCCATCACGTACAGCGAGCCGAAGGCCGCGCCGATATTCGGCAGCGCCGGAAGATCGCGCGTGGCTGGCGGCACAATCGCGTCGCGCTCGCCGGTCAATACGGCGAGATCGGCGGCAAGCAGCGCGGTCTTGCGTCGCGCATCGAAGAAGCCGGCGAGCGATGCGGGCAACGCGGCGGCCACGGCATCTTCCCAGGGCGCGACATAACCATGAAAACGCTCGAGCAGCACGATGTACTCATCGCGTTGCATATCGTCCCGCATCAGGTCGAGCGCGTTCTCTAAACGCGTATGCGACGCGGCGGTGTCGTGCTTGAGACGGGACAGGAGAATGTGTTGCATGTTCCGGTGAGTAGGCTTGAGCGTTTGGGCCGGCAGACGACGCGTGATTTCGGCATCGCTTACCGGAGACATGTGCGGAATGATGAGCCGGGCCGGTAGAAACAACGTGTTATCGAAGCGGCCCGACGATAGCAATCCATTCTACGCAACGCCTCCTCGCGATGTCATGCATGAACCAAATTATGAAAGGACATTGAAGGACGGCATCAGCGTTTTTGCGCCTTGCCGCTGTTGACGTTGGCATGTTCGTCGCGCTGATAATCGTCGCCGCCGCGACGATCCGTATCGACGACGCCGCGTTCGATATCCTCGTGCGCCTGCTTGCCGACATCGCGCGGTTCGCGATCGTTCTGCGACTCGACGCTCTGATCGGCTTCATGCGGCAAGGGCGCGTTCGATGCATCGTCCTGCGCGCGTCGTTCGAGATTTTTGCTCTACATTTCGCGGCCGCGTTCGGGCGCGCTTTCCGGGGCGGTGGTCGCCTGTTTCATGATTCCCTCCACGCTATAGTTTTTAAGTCTTACGCGTGACGTCGCGCATTGTTCGTGCCGCGCGGTTATTTCGTCAGCCCGAGGCGCTTTTTCATCTCCGCCGTCATGCGCTGACGAAGCTTGCCGTAGCCCTGCCACGGATCGCCGCGCAACGCGTTCATGCGCTCCATCACATTGCCGATGTTCCACTGATCGCCGCTCGCGATATCGTCGAGTTCATCCCACGCGACCGGCATCGACGCGCCGAGTCCGGGCCGCGCGCGCAGTGAAAACGCCGCCACCGTGCTCGATCCGCGGTTATTGCGCAGATAGTCGATAAAGATCTTTCCCTTGCGATTCTGCATGCCCATCTTCGCGGAAAAGAGCTTCGGCAACGTGCTCGCCATATGCTGGGCGACGGCTTGCGAAAAGTCTTTCATGTCGTCCCAGCCGGCCTGCTTCGCCAGCGGCACGATCACATGCAGGCCTTTTCCGCCGCTCGTCTTGCAGAACGATTCGAGGCCGAGTTCCTTGAGCAGATCGCGCGTGAGTCTCGCGGCTTCGACCATGCGTTTCCAGCCGACGCCTTCGCCCGGATCGAGATCGAACACCATGCGATCCGGCTTCTCAATGTTTGATGCCAGCGCGTTCCACGTATGCAGTTCGATCGTGCCCATTTGCGCCGTGCCGACCAGCGCTTCCGGCGATTCGATGGTCAGCAACGGCGGATGCCCCGGATCGATATCCGCGTGCTGCGTGATATGCGGAATCGCGAGCTTGGCGCTGTGCTTCTGAAAGAACAGTTCGCCGCCGATATCCTCCGGCGCGCGCACCAGCGACACGGGCCGATCCTTCAGATGCGGCAGCATCCACTCCGCGACCGCCGCGTAATACTCGACCACATCGATCTTTTTATAGCCCGATGACTTGTCGATCACGCGATCCGGATGGCTGATCTTCACGCCATCGACTTCGGCTTTATCGGTAGTCTTTTTCGCTGCGGTTTTTTTGGCCGCTGTTTTCTTCGCGGCCACTTTCTTCGACGGCTTCGGTTCTTCCTTCACGATCTGCCTCGCGGGTTTGTCGTCGCGCAGACTCACGAACGACGCCAGACGCACGATGCGCTCCTTGGTCCATTCCGCGAAATTGCATTCGGCGACGAGTTGCGGCTTCACCCAATGCACCTTCGTGCGGCTACGCTCCTGCGGCTCGCTCGCGAACGGCATGCGCGCGGTTTCGCGCTTGTCGAGTTCCTTCTTCACTGCGACGAGCGTCGCGTGATCGAAGCCGCTGCCCACGCGTCCGGCGTAATTCAGCTTGCCGTTCGCGTCGTACACGCCGAGCAGCAACGCGCCGAACTGCGCGCGACTGCCCGAAGGCTCCGAATAACCGCCGATCACGAATTCCTGCCGACGCCGGCACTTGAGCTTGATCCACGCGCTGCTGCGCCCGGACACATAGCCACCGTCCACCCGCTTGCCGATGATGCCTTCGAGTGACATATCGCACGCGCTCTTGAGCAGATCGTCGGCGTGGAAAGCGAAGTCCTGCGAGTAGCGCAACACGGGATCGTCGACGGGTTCGATCAGCACCTTCGGCAACGCGCGGCGCTGCACGAGCGGCACATGACGCAAGTCGTAGCCGTTCAAAAACGGCAAATCGAAGAAGTACACGACGATATCCTGCGGACGGCCGACATCGGACGCGTTCTGCAGCGCCTGAAAATCCGGCAGGTCGCGATCGTCGAGCACGACGGCTTCGCCATCGAGCCAGCCATCGTCGATATCGAGTTGCGCCAGCGCGTCGATCTGCTTCGAGAATTTCGCGGTCCAGTCGTTGCCGTTGCGCGTGAAGATGCGGATGTCGCGTTTGCCTTTGATCGTCTGCACGCGCACCAGCACGCGATAACCGTCGAACTTGATTTCGTAGGCCCAATCGTCGCCGGGCGGCGCAGTATCGACGAGCGTCGCGAGTTGCGGCTTGAAGGTCGCGGGAAGTTTGGCTTTGCGCGCGCCTTCGATCGCCGGTTCGTGCGACAAGGTGCGCAACGACTCGGCATTGCGCGTCGCGACGATATCGGGATGATCGTGACCGTTGGCCTTCTTGCGCACGGTCTTCTTGGCTTTGCGCTCACGCACTGCGCCCGTCGATTCGGACATCACGCTGCCGGGCTGCTTCTTCAACACGTCGTATTCGGATTCGGGACGCGCGTCGTCGTCGCGTTCCTTGATCAGCAGCCATTGCTCCTTGTCGCCGCTGCCGCGCATATGGCTTTTGACGAGCGTCCAGCCGCCGTGCAGCTTTTCGCCGTCGAGCGTAAACTTGAGCTTGCCTTTCTCGTACTCGCGCGCGGCATCGGCGATGCTGCCGCTTTGCGGCGCCCACGTCCCGCGATCCCAGACGATCACACTGCCCGCGCCGTAATTGCCCTCGGGAATCTCGCCTTCGAACGAGCCGTAGTCGAGCGGATGATCCTCGACATGCACCGCCAGCCGCTTGACCGACGGATCGAGACTCGGGCCTTTCGGCACGGCCCATGATTTGAGCGTGCCGTCGAGTTCGAGCCGAAAGTCGTAATGCAGACGACGCGCGTCGTGCTCCTGAATCACGAAGGACAGCGCACGCGACTTCGCCGCGCGCCTGTTTCCCTGCGCGGCGGTTTTGCGCGCCGCCTTCTGCGCCGCGCCCGAAGGCTCGGGCGTCTGATTGAAGCGGCGCTTGCTTTGATACGTGTCGAGTTTGCCGGCCATCGCGATGTCGATCCAACGTCAGGCGCGCTTGCGGCGCGTCGCGGTCTTGCGTGCGGGACGCGCGGTTTCTTCACCGTCGCTATCGTCGTCCGTTGCGCTCGATGAGGATGCCGCGCCGCGCTTAGTCGTCGTGCCGCCTTTTTTCAGGCTGCGTTTGAGCAATTCCGACAAGTCGAGGATATCCGCCGATGCCTTTTCCTCGCCGCCTTCGTCGACCTTCATCACTTCCGCGACCTTGCCCTGCTTCACCTTCTTCTCGACCATCGCGAGGATGTCGTCGCGGAAAGTGTCGTGATACTTCGCCGGATCCCACGAATCGCTCATGTCGTCGATCAGGCGCTTGGCCATGTCGAGTTCCTTCGGCGTGACGCCGGCCTTTTTCGTATCCTCGTCGGGGAACTTGAACTCGCTGAAGTCGCGCACTTCGTCGCCCCAGCGCAGCGTATTGAGCGCCAGCGCCGGGCCGACCGGAATCAGCGCGGCGAGATGCTGCTTGTTGTGCAGCACGACACTGGCAATGCCGACCTTGCCGGTATCCTTCAGCGCATCGCGCAGCAGCGCGTAGACCTTTTCGCCCTTGCGATCGGGCGCGAGATAGTACGGCGTGTCGAGCGACAGAAACGAGATGTCGGGCGCATCGACGAAGGCGAGGATATCGACCGTCTGCGTCTGCTCGGGATTGGCCGCGCGGATTTCGGCATCGGTCATCACGACGTATTTGCCCTTCTCGTACTCGAAGCCACGCACGATGTTGTCGCGCGTGACTTCCTTGCCAGTGTTCTTGTTGATCTGCTTGTAGCCGATGGGGTCCATCGAGCGCTTGTCGAGCAGATTGAAGCCGACCTTCTCCGACTGCGTCGCCGGATAAAGTTGCACGGGAACATGGACCAACCCGAAGCTGATCGCGCCTTTCTAGATCATGTGCGGCATCGCGATTACCTCGCTGTCGGAACGGGTCGATGGGTGGGAGAAGTGAGGTAAAACAGGAAACATGCCATCGGCCGCAAACGCTTGGCGCGCGCGCCGTCTGCCCCGCGCGCGCAAAATCGCCGATGCTTATCTGCAAGCTTTACAGAGGAACACTACGCGAGGCCGCTTGACGCGGACGGCGGAGAAACAAACCGTTAGTTGCGATATTCGATCGACGCGCATGGGCACGCACCGATATCGCCAGCGAAGAGATGTTATTTGCGGCTTGCGGTGACGGTCAGTTGCGTGCCGTCATCGAGCGTGACGGTTTTCTTCGAGCCGGTGGCGGTCGCCATCGTGAAGCGCACGATCTGACTGAAGCGATTGTCCGTCGGGCATTGCAGACTCTTGCCGTTGACGGTGACCTTGTTCACGCCCTTGGGCGCATACGCGCGAAAACTGATCTGCACATTGGCCGCGCCGTTGTCGCCGATGACCGGCGCGAAGCGGATCTGCACCTGACGCACCGCCGCGCCGTCCGCGCTCTTGGGCACCGATGCCGAATCGGAACACGCGTCCGCGACCGCCTGCGCGCCGCTCGGCGCGCTGCCCTGCCAGGTGAAGTCGTCGGTCTGGCCGGAGCGGATGGTGCGCGTCTCCTGCTCGTTGCCGAAATTCTTCGACTCCATCTTCACGGTGTATTTGATCGGGCCATCGTTGGGCGCTTCCGACAACACCTTGATGCCGGGCGTCGCATGGACCGTCGCGAACGCGCACAGGGCGAGCGCGGCGGCGGGAACGAGGCGATAAACGTTCGAACGACGATTCATGCCGACACCTCCGTTTCATGCGCTTGTGGGTGACCGTGTACGGCGCAAACCTCGCGCCGCGTCCTGTCCGAAACGCGCTATGCGGAGCCAGTCTAGCGCCGCGCATCCGAGGGCATCGTAGTGGAAAACCCGAGGGCGCGGCCTGGCGTGAATCAACCGGCGGATCGTTTCATCGGTCGCTCAAAAGCCCGTCAGCACGAGCTTGCCGATGGCGCGCCCTTCTTCCAGCAGGCGATGCGCCTCGCGCAGATTCTGCGCATTGATCTTGCCGAGATCGCGGCCGAGCGTCGTGCGGATCGCGCCTGCGTCGATCAGCCGCGCCACTTCCGAGAGCAGCTTGTGTTGCTCGATCATGTCGGGCGTCTGGAACATCGAGCGCGTGTACATCCATTCCCAATGGAACGCGCCGCTCTTCTGCTTCAACAATTCGACGGGCAGCGGCTTCGCGTTTTCGACGATCGTGCAGATGCCGCCCTGCGGCTTGATGACCGCCGCCGCCGGAAAATGCACGTCGGTGTCGTTGAAGATCAGCACGTAATCGACTTGCGGGAAGCCGATGTCCTTCATCTGCTGCGGAATATCGCCGAAGTGATTGACGATACGATCCGCGCCGAGATCCTCCGCCCACTTCGCCGATTCCGGCCGCAACGCCGTCGCGATCACCTGCAGCTTGGCGACGCGCTTGGCCAGCTGGATGCCGATCGACCCCACGCCGCCCGCCCCGCCGATGATCAGCACCGACTTGCCCGCGTCGCGCCCTTCGGCGGAAATGTTCAGGCGATCGAACATCGCTTCCCACGCAATGATGGTCGTCAGCGGCAGCGCGGCGGCGTGGGTAAAATCGAGCGACTTCGGCTTGGCGCCGACGATACGCTCGTCGATCAGATGAAACTCGCTATTGGCGCCCTGACGCGTGATATCGCCCGCGTAGTAGACCGGGTCGCCCGCCTTGAACAGCGTGACGTCCGGCCCGACCGCTTCGACCACGCCCGCCGCATCCCAGCCGAGCACGCGCGGCGTGTCCTCGACCTTGTCCTTCGGCGCGCGCACTTTGGTATCGACCGGGTTGACCGCGATCGCCTCGACCTTCACCAGCAGATCGCGGCCGGTCGGCACGGGCTTGTCCAGTTCGATATCGACGAGCGATTCGGGATTCGAAATCGGCAGATAACGCGTGAGTCCGATGGCTTTCATGTTGGCTCCTTGAGTGGAATTCGATTGCATGAAGTCATGGTAGTGCGCATCGGGCTTCTCGAAAACAGTCATAATCACTGAAACATTTTTCGGGAAATCCATCAAATGGCGAGCGATGCGTTGACGGAAGGCGGTCCGCGCGAGCGGCTCGATCTGCTCGATGTCGGGCTGTTCGTGCGCGCGGCGGCGCTGGCGAATCTGTCGTCGGCGGCGCGGGAGTTCGGCTTGTCGCCGGCGCGGTGGCGAGCGCGCGCATCGCGGCGCTGGAGCGCATGCTGGGCGCGCGGTTGCTGCATCGGACGACGCGGCGGGTGTCCGTCACGCAGGAAGGCGAAATTTTCGCGGCGCACGCGCGCGGCTTGCTCGAGGCCGCCGAGGCCGCGCGCGCCTCGGTCGGGCACGCGCGCGAACATCCGCACGGGCGATTGCGTGTGACCATGCCGTCGTCGCTCGGGCGTCAGCATATTTCGCCGCTGATTCCGGCGTTCTTGCGCGCGCATCCGGGCGTATCGATCGAGTTGCGGATGACGGATCAGATCGTCGATCTGGTCGACGAAGGCATCGATCTGGCGATCCGCATCGGCGCGCTGAAGGATTCGACGCTGGTCGCCCGCAAACTCGCGACCAACCGGCGCGTGCTGTGCGCGTCGCCCGCGTATCTGGCCGAGCACAGCACGCCGCGCCATCCGGCCGATCTGGCGCAGCACGAGTGCGTGATCCTCGCCGATCAGCGCGACTGGGCCTTCGTCACGCCGACCGGCGTGATCAACGTGCGCGTGTCCGGGCGGCCCGTCACCGATAACGGCGAAGTGATTCGCGATGCGCTGGCGGCAGGCATCGGCATCGGGCTGAAATCGACCTGGAGCGTCGCGCCGCTGTTGGCGAGCGGCGAACTCGTCACCGTGCTCGACGACTATCCGCTCGCGCAGACGGTCGCGATCTGGGCGGTGTATCCGAGCCGCGCGTTCGTGCCGCCGAAAACGCTCGCGTTTATCGACTTCCTGACCGCGCAATTCGGCGAGCCGCCGTACTGGGATGTCGATCCGGCGCGCGTGCAGCGTTAATCCGACGCCGCGGGAACCGTACAATAGCGACTTCCCGCCTTCATGCCTTCATGCCTTCATGCCTTCAGGCCGCTCCGCCGATGAACCTCGTCATTCAAAGCCTTACGCCGATTTCCGAGCCGCATCTGCGCCCGCTCGCCGCCCTCGCCCGCTCGCGCGAAACCGTGCAACTCGACGACACGCGTCTGCGTCTGGTCGACGCCGATCCGCTGCAACGTCCCGATGTCGACACCTATTGCGGCACGCATCAGCTCGATTACGCGTATATCGCGCCAGGCGCGAAGCTGTCGGACTTCGGCCTCGTCGCGATGGACATGGATTCGACGCTGATCACGATCGAATGCATCGACGAGATCGCGGATTTTTGCGGGCTGAAGGCGGAAGTCGCGGCGATCACCGAAGCGTCGATGCGCGGTGAAATCAAGGACTTCCGGGAAAGCCTGACGCGCCGCGTCGCCTTGCTCAAGGGACTCGACGCGAGCGCGCTGGAACGCGTCTACGAGGAACGTCTGCACTTGTCGCCGGGCGCGGAAAAGATGCTCGAAGGCGCGCGCGCCGCCGGGCTCAAGACGCTGCTGGTATCGGGCGGATTCACGTTTTTCACGGAGCGGCTGAAAGCGCGGCTCGGCCTCGATTACACCAACGCCAACACGCTCGAAATCGTCGATGGCAAGCTGACCGGCAAGGTGCTCGGCGAAATCGTCGATGCCGACGTGAAGGCGCGCACGCTGCGCGAAACCTGCGCCAAACTCGGCATCGAACCGGCGCGCGCCATCGCGATGGGCGACGGCTCCAACGATCTCAAGATGATGGCCGAAGCGGGACTGTCGGTCGCGTTTCGCGCGAAGCCCGTGGTGCGGCAGGCGGCGAGTGTCGCGTTCAACTTCGTCGGACTGGACGGATTGCTGCGGCTGTTCTGAAGTCGAACACGAGACGCCGCAGCTTCAGAGCTCACGCGAAAGCTTTCGCCATCGCGGCGTCGATATCGGCGCGCAAATCGCCCACGTCTTCCAAGTCGATATACAAGCGCACCAGCACGCCGTCGTGCGGCCATTCCGATGCCGTGCGCATCGAGCGAATGGTGTACGGCATCGCGAGGCTGTGCGAGCCGCCCCAGCTCCAGCCAGCCGATCGAAAACAGCCCGAGCGCCTCGACGAACGCATCGACCTGCGCCGCGCTATAGCGCTTGTCGAACACGATCGAAAACAGACCGCCCGCGCCGCCCGTGAAATCGCGCTCGAAGAACGCGTGCCCCGGACAATCGGCGATCGCCGGATGCAGCACCGCGGCTACCTCGTGACGCGCCTTGAGCCACTTCGCCAGGTCCAGCGCCGCGCGATCGTGCGCCTCGTAGCGCAGTTTCATCGACGGCAGGCTGCGCAGCACGAGCGATGCATCGTCCGACGACACGCCCACGCCCAGCCGCATGCGCGCGCGCTTGAGCTTCTTGTGGAGTTCCTCGTCGCGCGTGATGGTCGCGCCCATCAGCACGTCGCTGCCGCCCGACTGATACTTCGTCAGCGCCTGCACCGAGATATCGACGCCGTGATCGAAAGGCTTGAACGCGAGGCCGGCCGAATACGTGTTGTCGATCGCCATCACGATGCCGCGCCCGCGCACCGCCGCGACGATGGCCGGCACGTCCTGCACTTCCATCGTCACCGAGCCGGGCGCTTCGAGCCACACGAGCTTCGTGTTCGGGCGCAACAGATTCACGATGCCCGCGCCGATCATCGGATCGTAGCGTAGTACGTCACGTCGAGACCGAAATCGGCGGCGAACCAGTCGGCGTGATCGCGATTCGGACCGTAGACGTTGTCCGGAATCAGCACGTGATCGCCCGACTTCACCAGCCCGAAGTACACGTTGGAAATCGCCGCGAGCCCGGACGGCTGCAACAACGCGCACTCGCCGCCTTCGATGGCCGCGAGCCGCTGCGCGAGCGTCATCGTGGTGGGCGTGCCGTGCAGGCCGTAGCGCCACTTCGAGTCGTCGCTCCAGACGAGATCACGCATCGCCTTGAGATTGGGGAACACGACCGTCGAGCCGCGCACGACCGGCACCGCGAACGACTCGAAGCCGGGCGTGATGCGATCGTCGGGCTGCACGATGCTGGTTTGCAGATCGGGTTGTTTTGAATCGCTCATGACGTTTCGATGCTGAAAATGAAAAACGCCGCCGGACTCGCCAGCGGCGTCAAAGATAGGGCGCGCTATTCGCCGATGATCACGTTGCTCGTGCCGCCGACCGCGTTCTTTGGCGCCGACGGCAGCGCGGGTTCAAGCGACGGCGCGGCGGGCGCGGGCTTCGGTTTCGCCTGGCTCACCGGCGGCAAGGTCTTGCCGGCGACCGCCGGACGCAGATCGAACGGCTGCGCGTTGGAATCGTCCGGGTCCATGCGCTCGCCGGACACGCTGCCGTCCGCCGCGAACTTGCCGATCCAGTTGCCCGTGATATGCGTGCCGTCGTTCGATTCCTCGACTTCGAGCGTATCGCCGTCACGGTCGCCCGCGACGAGAATCACCGACGGACTGCCGGCGATCTGATACTCGCCGTGCACGCCGGAAGGATCGGCGTCGGGACCGGTCTTGGCGCCAAGCTTCATTTCGATCTGCTTATCGCCGAGCGTGCCGATATAGCGCGGAAAACGCGCGTAGTCGGGATTCGGCGTCAGCGGTTTTTTCGGCGGCAGCGCGAGTTCCTTGATGGCTTCCTGCGCGCCGTGGGCATCCGCGCCGGCGGGCTCGCGCTCGTTGGCCGGAATCACGCCTTGCGACGCTTTGGGCATCGGCGAATTGCAGCCCGCCAATGCCGCCAGCGCGGCCACCGTTACCGATAGAGTCAGCGCCGCGCACGCGCGCGACGCCTGCTTGCTTCGAATCATCCTTCTTTCCTTCCGATACAAAACTTCAGATGCACTCGAAGATCGCCGCAATACCCTGCCCGCCGCCGATGCACATCGTCACCAGCGCATAGCGACCGCCGATGCGCTGCAATTCGTACAGCGCCTTCACGGTGATCAGCGCGCCGGTCGCGCCAATCGGATGCCCGAGCGAAATGCCCGAGCCGTTCGGATTGACCTTCGCGGGATCGAGCTTCAGTTCCTTCGTAACGGCGCAGGCTTGCGCGGCGAAGGCTTCGTTGGCTTCGATCACGTCGAGATCATTGATGCTCAGGCCCGAGCGTTCGAGCACTTTCTGCGTGGCGGGAACCGGGCCGATGCCCATGATCTTCGGATCGACGCCCGCATGCGTGTAGGCGACCAGCCGCGCGAGCGGTTTCGCGCCGCGCTTTTCCGCCGCGCCGCGTTCCATCAGCACGACGGCCGCGGCCGCGTCGTTGATGCCGGATGCGTTGCCCGCTGTGACCGTGCCGTTTTCCTTCGCGAACACCGGCTTCAGCTTGGCGAAGTCTTCGGCGGTCGCGTTGAGGCGCACGTGCTCGTCCTGATCGAACACGGTGTCGCCCTTCTTCGATGCCAGCGTGATCGGCAGAATCTGGTCCTTGAAGTAACCGGCTTCGATCGCCTTCGCCGCGCGGCGATGCGATTCGAGCGCCAGCGCGTCCTGCATCTCGCGCGTGATGCCGAACTTGGCCGCGACGTTTTCCGCCGTCACGCCCATGTGGATCTTGTCGAACGGATCGTTGAGCGCGCCGACCATCATGTCGACGATGCGCGCATCGCCCATGCGCTGGCCGAAACGCGCGGCGGGCATGATGTACGGCGCGCGGCTCATGTTTTCCGCGCCGCCGCCGATGGCGATATCCGCGTCGCCCAGCAAGATGGATTGCGATGCCGAGATGATGGCCTGCAAACCCGAGCCGCACAAACGATTCACCGTGAGCGCGGGCGCATGCTGCGTGACGCCGCCGTCGAGCGCCGCGACGCGCGCAAGGTACATGTCGCGCGGTTCGGTCTGGATCACGTTGCCGAACACGACATGGCCGACTTCATCGCCCTGCACGTTCGCGCGCGTCAGCGCCTCGCGCACCACGCGCGCGCCGAGATCGGTCGGCGTGAAATCCTTCAGCGCGCCGCCGAAATCGCCGATTGCCGTCCGCACGCCGCTCACTACCACCACTTCTCGCTGCATATCGAGTCTCCGCTGGTTGAGTGTTCGTTCGATTATGTTCGACAAGCGCCGCGCGCGCTGATTCCGCCGATTCCGCTTGTTCCGCCTATTCGGCGAGCGCCTGCTCCACCGTGGCCTTGTGCGGGATCGGGGCGACCGCGCCGAAACCTTGGGTCGACAGCGCAGCCGCGACATTTGCATAGCGCGCGGCGGAGAAAGGATCATCGCCCGCGACGATGCGCGCGATAAACGCGCCGCCGAAGCAATCGCCCGCGCCGGTCGCATCGACCGCCTGCACGACGCGGCCGGGCACCACGCGCCGCTCGTCGGGCATCGCGATGTATGCGCCTTCGCGGCCGAGTTTCAGCGCGACGATCTTCGGGCCGAGATTCAGCAACGCATCGACGATGGCGTCTTTATCTTCGTGGCCGGTGAGCAGCGTGACATCGTCCCAGCTCGGCAGACAGATATCGGCGGCGCGGATCGCTTCGGTCATCACGGCGCGGGCGCGGGCGAGCGGCCACAGCTTGAGGCGCAGATTCGTATCGAAGCTGACCTTGACGCCGTGCTTGCGCGCGTAGTCGATGGCGGCGAGCGCCGAATCGCAGGCGGACACGCCGATCGCGAGACTGATGCCCGACAGATGCAGGACCTTGGCCAACGCGATGGCATCGAGCGGCAAATGCGACGGCGCGTAACGGCTCGCCGCCGAACCCGCGCGCAGATAGTCGAAGCGATGCCCGTTCTCGCCGTGCGACACGAAGTACACGCCCGTGGGCGCATCCTGATCGACGCGCACCGTCGACGTATCGACGTTTTCGGCGCGCCACAGATCGAGCAGCAGTTGTCCGAAATGATCGTTGCCGACGGCGGACACGAAGCCCGTCGCCGCGCCCTGCCGCGCCGCCGCGATCAGAAAGTTCGATACGTCGCCGCCGAAGCCTTGCAGGTAATTCGGCTCGTCGCGCTTCGACTGATTGAACTCGACCATCGCCTCGCCGAGCCCGAGAACCTGTGGCATGCGCGGCATGATCAGACCTCGCCCCAGAGATCGTGGCCGTCGGCGCCGGTGATCTTTACCGACACGAAATCGCCGGCCTTGTAGCGCTTCGATGCCTTGGTCGTCGGCGCGATGTAGACCACGCCGTCGATTTCCGGCGCATCCGCCGATGTCCGGCCGACGCCGCCATCCGACGACACTTCATCGACGAGCACTTTCAGCGTCTTGCCGACCTTCTTCTTCATGTGCTTCGCCGACAGTTCCTCGGCGAGTTCCATGAAGCGCGCGCGACGTTCCTCGCGGACTTCATCGGGCAGCGCGCCTTCGAGTTCGTTGGCGGTCGCGCCTTCGACCGGCGAATACGCGAAGCAACCGACGCGATCCAGATCCGCTTCCTTCAGGAAGTCGAGCAGCGTCTGGAACTGCTCTTCCGTTTCGCCCGGAAAACCCGCGATAAACGTGCTGCGGATGGTCAGATCGGGACAGAGCTCGCGCCACGCCTTTACGCGTTCGAGCACCTTCTCGGCGTTGGCCGGGCGCTTCATACGCTTGAGCACGTCCGGATGCGCGTGCTGGAACGGCACGTCGAGATACGGCAGCACGTGGCCCTTGAACGGACCTTCGGCCATCATCGGAATGACTTCGTCGACGCTCGGATACGGATACACGTAATGCAGACGCACCCACGCGCCGTATTGCGCGGCGAGTTCGCCGAGCGCGCCGACGAGATCGCCGCGCATCGACGGGATGATGCAGAACGTGCAGCGGTGATTGCAGCCTTCCGAAATCTTCAGATACGCGTAGTGACGCGGCGTCAGCTTGATACCGGCGGGCGGCACGAGATCGGTGAACGGATCGTGCGGCTTCGGCAAGTGCGTGTGGACCGCGTTCATCACTTCGTTGGTCGCGTGCGGGCCGGTGACGGCGAGCACACCTTCGGATGCACTTCCTCGATCAGGCCAGTGCCGCTGGCGCTCTTTTTCGCGCCGAGACAACCGGTGACGATGACCTTGCCGTTTTCGCTCAAGGCTTCGCCGATGGCGTCCAGGCTCTTCTGCACGACTTCGTCGATAAAGCCGCACGTGTTGACGACGACCAGATCGGCGCCGTCATAGGAGCCGGAGATTTCGTAACCTTCGGCGCGAAGCTGGGTCATGATCTGCTCGGAATCGACGAGTGCTTTCGGACAGCCGAGCGAAACCATGCCGATCTTGGGGACGGATGCCGTCTTGATGCTTGAATCCAAAGAATTTTTCACGGGGATGCGATTTTGTAGGAGGCAGCGGGGGACGCGCGAAGCCAATCCATTATTTTACATCGGGGCGGCGCGCGGGTCGCTTCGACTGACTGACGCGCGCGACTCGTTTTTGTCCTTATCCGATTTTCAGAACGGTAATCGACGGACATACTCGATGTCTCCTTCGCCATCCGTTTCCGCATCGAATGCTCGACCACTCCGCCCTCCGCCACTTCAACCCACTCTTCATCACCCCCTGCTATTCCGGCCAGGTCACATCCGGCTACGCCACCAGCATGCTCTCGCTCACCAACGAGCTCTGGCAACTCGGCGTGCAAGGCTCGATGCGTATCCGTTCCGGCGAAAGTCTCGTCACGCGCGCGCAACGAAGCCGTCGCGCATTTTCTGGCGCATACGCACCACACACATCTGTTCTGGATCGACGCCGATATCGGCTTCACGCCCGATCAGGCGCTGCGCCTCTTGCTGGCGGATCGCGACGTGGTGACGGGTGTGTATCCGCTCAAGCGCATCGACTGGAGCGGCACGATTCCCGAGGGCATGACGCAGGACGAGTTTCTGACGCGCGCGCTGCGCTATCCGGTCAACGCGCGCGACCACGCCGACCTCAATGTCGACGCGGACGGTTTCATGGAAGTGGACGAGGCCCCAACGGGCTTCATGTGCATCAAACGTTCGGTGCTGGAGACAATGATCGAACGCATGCCGGAACTGCAGTACATCCCCGACGCCCCGGCCGGTTCGCCGCTGCACGGCTACTGCTACCGCTTCTTCGACGTGATGGTGGAGCCGGAAACGAGCCGCTATCTGTCCGAGGACTACGCCTTTTGCCGGCGCTGGCGCGATCTCGGCGAAAAGGTCTACGTGGATACGCTTTCGAAGCTCACGCATCACGGCTCGTACACCTATCGCGGGGATTTCGGCGCGGCGTTCGCGCAAGATCCGGCGAGGGCGGTCGGCGGCAGTTGAGCGGGATGTTGAGCACGCGCGATCTCGCCACGGGGCGCGCACGCCCCGGCGGATGAACGCGCCGTCCCGCCTGCTTACTTCTTCTCGGGCGTCGGAGGATTCGGCACCTGAAACGGAAACGTGTTGAACATCGACTTCGCCTGGTTCTGCATCTGCTCCTGCATCTGCACGAACATGTTCTTCGACTGCTCGATGTAGCTGGTCATCATGCCCTGCATCATCGGCGCCTGCATGTTCATGAACTGCGACCAGACTTCCGGATTGAGCGCGTTGCCGTCGTAGATGCCCTTGCTCTGCTCGGACAGCTTCTGCTGGATATCGATGAACGCCTGGATGTTCTTCTCCAGATACGTGCCCATCATGCCCTGCATCGCGTGACCGTAGAAGCGGATGATCTGCGAGAGCATCACGGAGGAGAACATCGGCAGGCCGCCGCTCTCTTCTTCCAGAATGATCTGCAGCAGGATGCTGCGCGTCAGGTCGTCGTTCGACTTCGCGTCGAGCACCTTGAAGTCTTCCTGATCGAGCACGAGCTGCTTCACGTCGGACAACGTGATGTAAGTGCTCGTTTCCGTATCGTACAGCCGACGGTTTGGATACTTTTTGATGAGTCGTTCGGCGGGTTTCTTTGTAGTAGTAGTGGTCATTGAACGCCTTTAAACGCGAGACTGTACTGCGATGGCAGCAAGCACGTCTTGCGTTGTCGCAAAAAAGCGTTGCTGCTGGTTCGCCGCATCGTTGATGAACCCGGCAAGCGGCGACCTGGTGCCCGGCGCGAGCATAACGCAAACACGCATCGCACGCGAAACCGCCGCTCGCCGGCCCTGGTGGCCCGTGTTAGCCCATGTGCAGGCCGCCATTCAGCGAGAAGTCCGCGCCGGTCGAAAAACCGGACTCCTCCGACGCCAGCCACGCCACGATCGAACCGATTTCGTCGGGCGTGCCCAGACGGCGAACCGGAATCGTCGCGACGATCTTCTCAAGCACCTCCGGACGGATCGACTTCACCATGTCCGTGCCGATATAACCAGGCGACACGGTGTTGACCGTCACGCCCTTGGTCGCCACTTCCTGCGCCAGCGCCATCGTGAAGCCGTGGATGCCGGCCTTGGCAGTGGAATAGCTCGTTTGGCCGAACTGACCTTTCTGACCGTTCACCGACGAGATATTGATGATGCGCCCGAAGCCGCGCTCCACCATCCCGTCGATGACCTGCTTGGTCACGTTGAACAGGCTCGTCAGGTTCGTGTCGATGACCGCGGTCCAGTCTTCGTGCGTCATCTTGCGGAACACGACGTCGCGCGTGATGCCGGCATTGTTCACCAGCACGTCGACTTCGCCGACTTCGGCCTTGACCTTGTCGAACGCGGCCTTGGTCGATTCCCAGTCGCCGACGTTGCCTTCCGAGGCGACGAAGTCGAAGCCGAGCGCTTTCTGGTCTTCGAGCCATTTCACCCGGCGCGGAGAGTTCGGGCCGCAGCCCACGACGACCGTGAAGCCGTCCTTGAGCAGACGCTGGCTGATACTGGTGCCGATGCCGCCCATCCCGCCGGTTACATACGCTATACGCTTCGCCATTCCTCACTCCATTTTGTTATGCGGACGACGCACGAATCGGCGGCGTCCGCTTGCCCTTCCCAGTGCTGCCTGATGTTCTTCTTGCTTACGGACGCTCGACCGCCAGCGCCACGCCCATGCCGCCGCCGATACACAGCGACGCCAGGCCCTTCTTCGCGTCGCGCGTCTGCATATCGTGCAGCAGCGTCACGGGAATCCGGCGGGCCGGGGGGCGGGGCGGGGGG
>NZ_LFJJ01000072.1 GCF_001189365.1 Candidatus Burkholderia verschuerenii
CCGGAGCTTGAGTGCATCTCGAAGGGCAAGGCCCGGCAGCCGTATGAATTCGGCGTCAAAGTAAGTCTTGCGATCACGGAGAAGCAAGGCTTGATCGTCGGCGCGCGAGCCTTTCCGGGCAACCCTTCAAGGCCATCAGGGCACGATTGTCCAACGGGACCCCTTTTTCCATCAGCTCTTGGAAGTAACTCTCCGACAGCAGCATGACGCCAGGCCACAAAGATCGCTGCCTAGCGTCCCGGTTGCCAAGCCAAGCGTCGAATTGCTCGATTGGCTGACCGTTGAACGTGCGTCCTTTGTATCCGAGCTGCAGCCGACATGCCGCCAGTGCATGCATTTGTTTGCGCAGCGTGATGTACCGATTTCCCTGCGAGTCCATTCCAACCAAGCGAAGGAACTCTGCGGCGCTGTCGCCGATTGGAATCTCGCGCGTCTTGTGCCGCTTCGCATAGGTCGATACCCACGCGAGCGCGAGGCGCGGCATCGCTCCATACGGAATGGGCTGGACCACCGGTCCGTTGCCTTCATCGAGGAGCCCAGCCTGCACGTTAAGCCAGACAGAACCGGATTGCCGCACAAACTCCCGTCCTAACACCTTGGCGCGCGGAAGACCGACTTGGCAAAAGACGGCATGCGTGAAGGTCATATCGTCGCCACTGGGTGGTTCTGACTCAATTGATAGGCCGAACTTGATCAGCCGTTCTTCCCGCGATGTCGTCGTTGCGCGAGCCGGAGCTGAATCGACGTGACCGTAAGCAACGGGCTGTTCGCCAGGGCGCTCTTCCAGCGCATCGTGGGCTACCTGGAGGCTCTTCATTCAGCACCTCCAAGGCTATGCTCGAACCCCTGCCTCTTGGCGTCACCCTCGATCCATCCAGAAAGGTACGAAAAAGGGTCGAGATTCTGCGGGCACGGAGTCATCAGGCGACCCGCTTCGCCGGCGTCAAATCCGGCTTGCCATGCCGACGGGTCGATTCGAACCTTTACGTTCATCTCGCACCCCCTACCCACCCGGATGAGGGGGCGGATTGGGGGGCGCTCGTCTGCGCTTGCAGTTTCGCTGCTTGTTGGACCTTCGTCGGTCGGCCTCGTCGGACTGGCCGATTGGAGGGGTTGGACGGGTCATCGGCACATTGCCGATCAATGAACGCCGCAACATCAATCAGGCGGAAAGCGCGCTTCCGGCCGACTTTGAACGACGGGACAGGGTATGTGCCGGCGCTCAGCCGGTTACGGATTGTTTGGGGGGCTTCGCTGGTGATCTCTGCTACCTGTGCGACGGACAGGGCGGGCGGATACAGCGACGATAGATATGCGAGCGAGGTGCCAGCATGACTGGCGGTGGACAGAGGTTTGGAGCGTTGCATGGACGTACGCCTTCTGCAATCGCCCCATCGCCTGCCGTACGGGTCAGGTGGCAAAAGGAAATGTACGTATGTCTCAACGGTATCCCCCGCGCCCGAGGGCATGCATGGCAAACACTAGCTGCGGCGCTGTTTGTTCGGTCCGGTCTTGCAGCTATCCACTATGGGAAGCGTCCGCGTGTGCGCTATGCATCGAACTGTGTACTTACCGCCGATCCGTTGAATGCTCGGGGGCTTTCTTTGCAGGCTTGTATCGCTCGACAGGAGCCTGCCCTCCTGTTATGCGGCCTCAGCGAGGCGAGCAACGCCCCGCCACGGCACTGCCCGGAACATCGACCGGGGTTGTTTCCGGTTCGGATGGCGCTGCGGTTGCAGCCCGGGGAAAAGCTGGCCAAGTGGAGGCGGGAAAAGCGTTGAATCTGCCGAAGTATATGTTGAGATACCGATATAATTCAACGATTCTGGGAGAAGTCCGTCTGCCGCCAGGCTGGCTGCGTCGGCTGTCTACCATCACGAGCAAAGTCAAGAGTTGCACATATGGCCAACAACAACGAAGTCGCTTACACGGACACGCTTTGGAAATCGGCTGACGCCTTGCGCGGTCAAGTTGACGCCGCCGAGTACAAGCATGTCGTACTTGGCCTCCTGTTCCTGAAGTACATCTCCGATTCTTTTGAGGCTCGGCGCGAAGAACTCAAGGCTGAGTTGACGGCCGATGGAATCACCGGTGAACAACAGGAAACGTTGCTTGAGAGTCATGATGAATACACTGCCGAGCGCGTGTTCTGGGTACCCCCAGAGGCTCGCTGGGCTAGCCTTCAGAGCCAAGCCGCACGTCCTGACATCGCAACGCTCATCGATGATGCAATTCTCGTTATTGAGCGCGATAACCCGAATCTGAAGAACAAACTTCCGCGCGACTATGCCCGCCGCGGGATTGAGCCAATCAAGCTCAAGGGGTTGATCGAGCTTATCGCGGACATAGGGTTTAAGGGGGATCGCGCCAAGGCGCGTGATACCCTCGGCCGGGTCTATGAGTACTTTCTGGGCAAGTTTGCCCAGGCTGAGGGCAAGCTGGGGGGGGGGGAATTTTTTACACCGCGCAGCGTCGTGCGCGTACTTGTGGAAATGATCGAACCCTATGAGGGGCGGGTTTACGACCTGTGCTGTGGCTCGGGCGGCATGTTTGTGCAATCCGAAAGCTTCGTCGAAGCACATGGCGGCAACAAAACCGCTCTTTCCATTTTCGGTCAAGAGTCGAATCCGACCACTTGGCGGTTGGCCCACATGAACTTAGCCATTCGTTCAATTGAGGCCAATCTCGGTCCCCAGCCCGCCGACACCTTTTTGCGTGATCTTCATCCGGACCTGAAGGCTGACTACATCCTTTCTAATCCGCCTTTTAACGTATCTGACTGGTCCGCCAAGCTTCTGCAAGACGACGTGCGCTGGCGCTATGGAGTGCCTCCCGCCGGCAATGCCAACTATACGTGGATTCAGCATTTTATCCACCATATCGCACCCCCAAATGGTCATGGAGGCGGGGTGGCGGGGTTCGTAATGGCGAATGGATCGCTTTCGAGTAATGCTGGCGGAGAGGGTGAAATCCGTCAACGCATTATCGAGGCTGATCTCGTGGACTGTATCGTTGCCCTACCAGCGCAGCTGTTTTTTACCACGGGCATTCCCGTGTGTTTGTGGTTTGTGACACGAGACAAAACTGGTCGCAATTTGCAGTACGGAGGCCGCGATCGGAAAGGTGAAACGCTATTTATCGACGCTCGCAAGCTCGGCGCTTTGCAGACCCGGACGCTGCGAGTACTAAGTGGCTGTGAAGATGGGGAAACCATGCAGCCCGAGGGGCGCGGCGACCCGAAGTTCGACACGGATATCGGGCGAATTGTCTATGCATTCCGTCAATGGCGCGGCGAGCCGAAGCCAGATTGGTGGAACGATGAGGCCCATGGCGCATGGGCCTATCGCGATGTCCCTGGCTTTTGTAGTGTCGCCAACATCGAGCAAATCAAAAAGCACGGATTCGTACTTACGCCTGGAAGGTATGTCGGGGCTGAGGAGCAGGAGTTCGATGGTGAACCGTTCGAGGAAAAGTACGCGCGGTTGTTGAAGGAATTAGACGAGTGTTTTGCCGAAAGCGAGCGTTTGACCGCAGCGGTTCGTAGACAGCTCGGGAAAGTAAGGGTATGAGCGGTTTTTCTAAAGAGATAGTGCGATTCGAGACTCTAGCTGCCGACAGTCGCAATGCACTCGTAGGCGGTCCGTTCGGATCGAATCTTGTTTCAAACGACTACGTTGATAGCGGTGTGCCTGTTATTCGTGGGCAAAACATGGGGCATGGTCGATGGGTCGATGGAAATTTCGCATTTGTGTCGGATGAGAAAGCTGAGTCTCTTCGGGCCAATTGGGCTCGTCCTGGCGACATCGTTTTCACCCAACGAGGTACGCTTGGCCAAGTAGCGATTGTGCCGGCTGGCCCGTGGGACCGCTATGTTGTCTCGCAGAGTCAGATGAAAGCGACGATCGATCCTAAAAAGGCCGATCCTCTCTTCATATACTACTTTTTTAGTAACCCTGTTGAGCAACAGTACATCCTTGCGAACGCGATTCAGACCGGTGTTCCGCATTCAAACCTGACTCAGCTGCGAGCGCACCCCATTTCCGTTCCGCCGCTTGAGGCGCAACGTGAAATCGCTGCCGTTCTTGGTGGGCTTGACGATAAGATTGAGCAAAATCAGTGCACGGCTTTGACGCTGGAGCAACTGTCCAGTTCTATTTTTCGCGCCTGGTTCGTGGATTTTGAACCGATCAAGGCGAAGGTGGCTGGGGCAACTTCGTTTCCATCAATGCCGCAAGCAGTTTTCGATTCGCTACCAGATCGTTTTGTCGATTCGGACATCGGGCCTGTGCCGGCTAGTTGGGACGTGAAGGCAATTGGCGACGTCGTCACTGTCAAAGGAGGGGCGACGCCCAGTACGAAGAACATGGAGTATTGGGAGGGCGGCAGTCATTGGTGGGCGACCCCAAAGGATATGTCACGCCTCCGACATCCGGTGCTGCTTAGTACTGAAAGACGCATAACGGAGGCTGGGGTTCGATGTATTAGCTCGGGTCTACTTCCGGCGCGTTCGGTGTTGATGTCTTCTCGGGCTCCGGTTGGTTACCTGGCGATTGCTGGCGTCCCTACCGCGATAAATCAAGGCTTCATTGCGATGATTTGCGACGGCCCGTTGCCATCCACCTATGTCTTGCAGTGGGCGAATGCTTCAATGGACGCGATCCATGCTCGAGCCAGCGGTACGACGTTTCCGGAAATTAGCAAAAAAAACTTCCGGCCACTACCCGTCGTTGTTCCGCCGCCAAATGTAATGGCAGCGTTTCAGGATGTCGTCGATCCGCTCTTTGAATCGATGGTGGCCGCAGTCTAAGAAAGCGAATCTCTCACATCAATGCGAGATTTTTTACTGCCGCGTTTGCTGGGCGGAGACATACAAGTTGAGGCTGCAAATGGCTGAATCTTCCGCGGTTCAGGTCCGTTTTCAGATGGTCGGAGCTCGTGCGGCCATTGCCGATGGTCCGTTTGCTGAGTCGATTGAACAGCAGATACACGCGATCGAGAACGCGTTAGAAAGCGTGCCTGATTTTGCGTTCGATCTATCAAAGACACTTGTTGAATCCGTCTGCAAGACCTTTCTGGCAGACATCGGCCAACCCGCAGATCCCAACTGGGATGCGCCGAGGCTTTTGCGCGAGACAACAAATCGACTCTCCCTTCTTCCGCGCAATCATCCTGATCCGCAGAAGGCACGCGATTCGGTTGAAAAGACCATTCGTGGGTTGTTACAGACGATCCAGGGACTTTGTGAACTCCGGAACAACTACGGAATGGCGTCGCACGGGCGGGACAACTTCACTGCTCGACTGGACCTACGACAAGCCACACTCGCTGCACAGGCTGCCGACACAATCGTCTCATTTCTATACCGCATTCATCGAGACGCACTGATTCAGGTGCCCGGTGCAAGCGTGTATTACGAGGATCACGCTGACTTCAACGATGCCTTTGATCGTGCTTATGAAGTTATCAAATTCGGTGAGCTGGAGCTTCTGCCGAGTCGTGTGCTATTTCACGCTGACCGCGAAGCATACAAGAATGCGTTGAATGAATTCCTTGAACGAGAAGGAATGAATGGTGGGGATGACGCCAATGCAAATGGGGCATTGGAATGACTTTGACCTCTCCAACTGAGCGACTTGTTGAAGATGTTGCGACTGCCTACTTTGGGGCGCTTGGTTTTGCGACAAAGAGTGGCGCGGACGTCGATAACGCGGGCGAGCGCGGCGATACATCACAATGCATCCTCCAAGGGCGGGTCAGTGCCGCACTTCACCGACTGAATCCGACGCTCCCACACGATGCGTGCGAACAGGTTGTCCGAACGCTGTCTCGACACCCGCATTCGACACTGATCGAGAATAACCGCTGGTTCCATACGCTACTTACCGATGGTGTGGAGGTCGAGTATCGCGACAGCACAAGTGGCGAGACTCGTGGAGGACGGGCACGTCTGCTGGATTTCGAAGACCCCCGCAAGAATGATCTGCTGGTGGTGCGTCAACTCACGGTTGTAGCACCGTCAGGAAAGGTCATTCGTCCTGATCTGACTGTGTTCCTGAATGGCTTGCCGGTCGCTGTGATTGAACTCAAGGATCCGACAGATCCCAGCGCAGATTTGAACGGTGCGATCGATCAGCTTGGGCGCTACATGCAGAGCACCCCCGATTTGTTTGTGCCGAATCTGTTGGTAGTTGCCTCTGACGGCCTATTGACACGTGTGGGTTCGATTACTAGCGGCCCGAGTCGATTTATGCCTTGGCGCCCGGCTCAAGGTGGGCGGCCGACGTTGGAGGCCCTTATTCGAGGGTTGTTTGAACCTTCGCAGCTGTTGTACTACCTGCAGGCCTGTGTAACTTACGAAGATGATGAGCGCGGAGGGATAGCGAAGAAAATCGCCGGCTATCATCAGTTCCGCGCAGTTCGCAAGGCATCAGAGAGTGTACTGGCAAACCTGAAGCCTCCCCGCGGCGTAGGTGATGGTCGCGGTGGCGTAGTCTGGCACACGCAAGGTTCAGGCAAATCGTTGACTATGTTGATGTTGGCCGGTTCCTTAATTCGCGAACCGGTGATGGCAAACCCGACCATCGTTGTGGTCACAGATCGCAACGATCTAGACGATCAGCTTTTCAGCACCTTTGCTGCTGGCCGGGCTTTGCTCCGACAAGCTCCGGTCCAGGCGGAAAGCCGCAGTCATCTGAAGACGCTGCTTGATCGTGCTTCCGGCGGAGTGGTGTTTGCGACAGTTCAAAAGTTCACGGAAGCTCACGGCACAATTTCAGACCGAGCAAACGTGGTGGTGATAGCCGATGAGGCGCACCGCAGCCAATATGGCTTTGTCGAGGGCGGTGCTCGCTGGATGCGCGAAGCCCTTCCAAATGCAACCTTTGTTGGCTTTACAGGAACCCCGCTGGAGCGGGGTGACAAAAACACGATCCACGTCTTCGGTGAATACGCCGACGTGTACGACATCCGTCAGGCGGTGGAAGACGGGGCGACTAAGCCGCTGTACTACGAATCTCGCATCATTAAGCTGACGGTAGATGATGCCGGAGCGGCAGTTGCGGAAGCGGAGCTGGAGGCGGCTACTAAAGCGGATGCCGCAGGAGAAGAGGTAGCCAATCAGATCCGCATCCCACTAGAAGCGCTGGTTGGAGCACCGGAGCGACTTGAGCGGATGGCCGCATTCATCGTGGAACATTGGGAAAAGCGCCGTGCTGCGATGGAAGGCAAGGCGATGATTGTCACCATGGGCCGGGATATTGCCGCGCGTCTCTATGACGCGATAAAAGTTCTGAGACCGGAATGGCACGATTCCGACGACGAGCGCGGTGTGATGAAGGTCGTAGTATCCGGCGAGAATGGTGAACCGGAGCCGCTCGGCCGCCATATTCGAAGTAAGGCTGCCCGCAAGCGGTTGGCGGATCGGTTCAAAAATCCGGTCGATGAGTTTCGGCTGGTGATCGTGTGCGACATGTGGTTGACAGGGTTTGACTGCCCTCCAGCGCACACGATGTATTTGGATAAACCGTTGGCCGGTCACAACTTGATGCAGGCCATCGCTCGCGTTAACCGTGTGTATGGTGATAAGCCCGGTGGTCTGATCGTCGACATGCTTGGCCTCGCAGACCAGTTGGCCGATGCGTTGGCTATATACACCCAAGCGGGTGGTACCGGAGAGGCTGTTCAGCAGGTTCAGGATGAGGCTGTGCCCGCTATGCTGGCGGCGTTCGAAAAGTTGCGTGATTTTTTCTACGGTTGCGATTACGGCACCGCGCTCAATGTCGACCCGCACATAGCGCTGCAAGTGTACCTGGCAGCGGTTGATCATGTTTTTGCTCAATCGGATGGCTGGCAGCGTTTACGTGTCCTGGTAAAGGAATTATCGAAAGCATTCGCGTTGGCCGTGCCGCGCGCCGAAACGGAAGTGGTAGCACGACACCTGGCATTTTTCCAGAATGTTGCGGCAATCATCCGAAAGCGGTTGGCGGATGAATCGAGCGGTTCAGGAAGATCGCATCAGCGCGATGTCGACGTGGCGGTCCGACAGGTCATCGGTGCCGCCGTCGACGCAGATCAGGTCATCGATTTATTCGCGGCGGCAAGTCTCGACACAGCACGCCTCGACATTTTGAGCGACGAGTTCTTACAGCGGGTCGCGGCGCTAGAGCAAAAGAATCTGGCGTTGGAGACGTTGCGCAAGCTACTGACCGATCAGATTCGTGTTACTGAGCGAACCAACATCGTCCAAAGCAAGAAATTTCGTGAAGCGCTCGAAGACGCCATGTTGCGATATACCAACAAGGCAATAACGACGGCCGAAATGATCTCGCGTCTCTTGGACTTGGCAAGGTTTATTCGCGAAGCTCGGCACCATGGTGAAGAGCTTGGTATGACCTCTGAGGAGGCCGCTTTCTACGATGCTTTGGCGGAGAATGGGTCGGCCAAAGAGGTTATGAAGAGCGATACGCTCAGGCTAATGGCTCGAGAACTAACCGAGATGGTAAAGCGGATGCCGAAGCTAGATTGGACGCAACGCGAATCGGTGCGGGCTGGGTTGAGGAGAAGCGTGCGCCGGTTGCTCGCCAAGTATGGATATCCGCCCGATCTTTCGGAAGATGCGACGCAACTCGTAATACGCCAGGCTGAGTCGTCCGCAGCCGAGATAGATGAAGAAGGCTGAGTGGCCGGAGCGGATCGGATTCCTTGCTCCAATTCTGCTCCACTAGGCCGACAATTTTTTCGGTAGGATACGAAATCCCGGTGTGTACTCGAACCTACCGAAATTCGCTGTCGGCGCAAAGGTGTCGCTAAGCCTTTGATCTAAAAGGCTCTTTATGGCTTTGATAAAAGTCGTTAAGGAACAATGCCTTCGGGGATTGGGGCGAAGAGGTCGAAACCTCATTCGCAATGCGAAGGTCGGGAGTTCGATCCTCCTTCTCTCCACCACGAAATTTGAAGGGCTTGGCATCACGCCAAGCCCTTTTTCATTCCCGCGCCAGCGCTAAACTGCATCACCCCCAAGCCGCGCGAGAACGTCATGCCCTTCCAAATCCACCACCTCGACCACATCGTCATCCGCTGCGCCGACCTCGACCGCATGGTGGCGTTCTACCGCGACGCGCTTAACTGCGCAGTGGAAAAAGAACAGCGCGACATCGGCCTGATCCAGATGCGCGCGGGACGATCGCTGATCGATCTACTCGCCGCAGGCGCGAAAATCGACCGCCCGGAAAGCGGCAAACCCGGCGCCGGCCGCAACATGGACCACCTGTGCCTGCGCGTTGAACCATTCGATCCCGACGCCCTGCGCGCGCACTTCGCCGAACACGACGCACGCATCGGCGAAGAGGCGCGGCGTTACGGCGCCGAAGGCTTCGGCCCGTCGCTCTATCTGTTCGATCCCGAAGGCAACATGATCGAGCTCAAAGGTCCGCCCGAGGCGTAAGCGTCACGCCTTGAGCACGGTCCAGCGGATCTCGACCGGATCGACCGTCTCGCTGCCGAGCGATGCCTCGCCATCCTGCATCATCAATTGCAGACGCTCGACCTTGCCCTTCACGCCCTGCCACCAGATATCGGCCGTCTTCCCGGCATACGCGATCACGATGACGCGATCCGACCGCCCGCTGGCCTTAGCCATGCGCCGTTCGTCAGGCTGACCGAGTTCGATCCACGTCTCGATCTGTCCGGTCAGGTCTTTCTGCCAGAGATCCGGCTCGTCGGTGTCCGACAAACCCTTGCAGAATTCGAGCCGTTCTTCCGCGAACAGGGCGAAGGCGGCGACGCGCACCATCATCCGTTCGTCGGTTTCGGAGGGATGGCGCGCGATCGTCAGCGCGTGATCGCCGTAGTAATGGCGGTCCATGTCGGCGATCTGGAGATCGGCCTTGTAGATGGTGGATTTGAGAGCCATGCAGCATCGCAACCGGCGCGAAGGCCGGCGATTGATTGAGGAAGTCGAGGTCGATTCGGCGAAGTCGGGACGCGCCGGGGAACCGCAAGAGCGCTATTGTGCGTCGAATCGGGAGGGAATGGAAAGCTCGCCGCACGCGGACGTGCGACGCCGTTTATTCGCCGCTTAAATAATTCGAGGCGAAATTAATGCGCCGGCAGCAATCATGAATCGCGCCAGCGCGAATAAATCCGATTTAAAAGCTTTATCGCTTATTGCTTGATGAAGCGATCCGCAGTCCACATTCCCTGCTTATCGCTACTCGAAGCATTGACGAATTCCACGTCATGTCCCACGACGCGAATCACCCTGAAACGCGATTCGACCGGCGTCGAAACGCACTCGTAGCCTTCAAAAAAGCGCTGCATCTTTTGATGCTCGCCCGCTTGCGCATGCTGGTCGGCCGAATCGAACTTGTCCTTCGACAAACAGCCGTACGAGTTGGGCCGGAAGTTGAACGCCTGCTGCGGCTGGACGACGCTGTCCTGAGCCTGCGCCGCGGATACTGCCGCAAACAAACCCATCGTGGCAACGAAAGCAATCGCGCATTTCTTCATGTAACTAGCCTCCGAACGAATCCGTTTCGAAATTAGTTATGTGTTTAAAAGCAGGGCGCCGCATAAACCATGCTAGATGAGCGCGCGAATCTTGCAAGCATATGATGTATGCGTTCGCAACACGGCAGAATGCCTGCCGCAGTCTTATATTGCGGCGCATTAAATCGCCTAATCAAATAAAAATCTCCCAATTCCGCCTTTCAGTGAAATGAAAGTACGCGAATGACGCTAAAAGACGTTGCGCGCCATTTTTGTGCGCCGCGCGATCGCCGCGTGCGCGCGAGCCAACAAAGGCCTATGCCGTTCGGCCTATTGCAACGCGACGCGGTTCGTGGATAAATCGATGCACCTTTCTCGGGAGACTTCGCATGACCCTCGCTCAATGGCTGCCGTTCGCAATCGCGTCCGCGATTCTCGTCGCGATTCCAGGGCCGACCGTGTTGCTCGTCGTGTCGTACGCGCTCGGGCACGGCCGCAAGTACGCGTTCGCCACGACGCTCGGCGTCGCGCTGGGCGATCTCACCGCGATGACCGCATCGATGCTCGGTTTGGGCGTGGTGCTCGCGGCATCGGCGGAACTGTTCATGGTGGTGAAGTGGATCGGCGCGGCGTATCTGATCTATCTCGGCATCAAGCTGTGGCGCGCGCCGGTCATCGACACGGACGCGGTCAAGCCGAGCGGCGACCTGCACACCGGGCGCATCATCGCGCACGCCTACGCGGTCACGACGCTCAATCCCAAGAGCATCATTTTCTTCGTCGCGTTCCTGCCGCAATTCGTCGATCCGCACACGGCGAGCGTGTCGCAGATCGCGATGTTCGAGGCCACGTTCGTCGGGCTCGCGGCAGCGAATGCGCTGGCCTATGCGCTGCTGGCGTCGGGCGCGCGGCGCGCCATCCGCAAGCCGACCGTGCAGCGCGCGGTCAATCGGACCGGCGGCGCGCTGTTGATGGGCGCGGGCGTGTTCGCGGCGGCGTGGAAGAAGGCGACGTGAACCAGCTCGACGGCTGGAACGCGAGCGGGCGGCGCGTCTATCTCGGTTTGCTGCACGACTGGAACCGTCAGGATGCCGCGGCGGCGATGGCCGCGCGCTTCGCCGAGCGCGGCAGTCTCGTCGGCTTCGACGGCAGCGCGATCGACGGTCGCGCGTGCATCGAGGCGCATCTGCGGCCGATCTTCGCCGCGCATCCGACGCCGCTGTTCGTCGGCCGAGTGCGCGAAGTGCGTCGGATGGCGGGCGGGCAAACGCTGCTGCTGCGCGCCATCGCCGGGATGTGGCCGCGCGATGCCACCGAGCTTAATCCGGCGCTGAACGCGGTTCAGACGATGGTGCTTTCGCTCAACGATGGCGCGTATCGGATCGAGATGTTTCAGAACACGCCGGCGGCGTTTCACGGACGCCCGGAGGAAAGCGAGCGGCTGAGCGCGGAGTTGCGCGAACTCGGCCGGCCGGAGCGATAAGCGACGACGCGAGCACATCATCCGGGCCGACTTCACGTGCCACTTAGTAATGCGCGCACAGCGACGAGGACACGTGGCGCAAATGTACGTCATCAGGTCCGGTCGCCTGGGTTGTCCGATCGTTTTCGTATTCTTGCAATTGCTGTCCGTCGCGACGTTGATCTGTTTCTGAGCGGGGCACCGGGTGAAAGTTGGGTGGACGATAAAGGGTGCGGGCCTTTATTCTCTTTCTCCGACTCTCGCGCAAGCCGATCGATCGCGTTTGGCACGAATCGTTCGGCGTAGCCCGCAACAAACGCCCATATCACGCCCTTTGCTGCATCGGAAAACTTTTCTGGCTGAGTTTTGGCCATTAGATCCTGCCACCCGGAATATGCACAGTTGGTTCCAGTGAACTTGGGGAAAAGGCTGCCAGAAAGAATTCCTGAATAGAAGAGCATCCAGAGCAATAACGCAAACATGCCGCCTACAAACGGAGAAAGGAAGATTTGAAGGTCTGCAGTTTTACGCAGCGTGCTTTCTTTTTCGATCGCCGATTCCGGAATCTCGGACAAGCGTCGGTAATTTGCAAGGACTGCTCCTAATGCGCCGCTTACAAAAAGCATCCCAGGTAGACCGGCGCTATAATTGTCCTTGGCGGTTGTCACCAACGACACACCGAAAATCGCGATCCAGATCAAGGCAATTATGGCGAGAAGCGTAAATCGTCTCTTCCAAATGTCCATTGAAGTTCCTCGGATGAATACGAAATTAGTAGTGCTGATTTATTAATGATAGTTGTGAGGACGAGTCCTGAACGTTATTCAGCGCACATATGCTTGGCACGTCGGACTACGGTTCAATTTCGCCAATGCCTTGCCTGCAATCTTGAACAACGTCGACGCAAGTTATTTGCCGATACAAAACCGGCTGAAAATCACGCCCAGCAAGTCATCCGACGTGAACTCGCCGGTAATCGAATTCAGCGCGTCCTGCGCCAGCCGCAACTCTTCCGCGAACAGATCGAGCACTTGCGATTGCTGATCGGCGTGTCCGGCGGCAAGCGCCAGATGCTCGCGCGCCTCGCGCAGCGCGATCAAATGCCGTTCGCGCGCGAGATATACGTTTTCCGCGCCCGCCTGCCAGCCGGCGATTTTCAGCAGCACGTCGCGTAGAAGCGCGATGCCGTCGCCGGTTTTGGCGGACAGATTCACCGTGCGCGTGCCGTCGTTCTCGCGCAGCGCGGCGGGTGCATCGGCCAGATCGGTTTTGTTCAGCACGCGCACGACCGGCACGTCGGCGGGAAAGCGCGCCGCGATCACGTCGTCGTCCGCGCGCATGCCATCGCGCGCGTCGAGCAGATGCAGCACGACATCCGCGCGATCGATCTCGCCCCACGTCCTTTCGATGCCGATACGCTCGACTTCATCCTCCGTCTCGCGCAGCCCGGCGGTGTCGATGATATGCAGCGGAATGCCTTCGACCTGAATCGTCTGCGCGACCTTATCGCGCGTCGTGCCCGCGATCGGTGTCACGATGGCGAGTTCCGCGCCCGCCAGCGCGTTGAGCAGCGACGACTTGCCGACGTTCGGCTGTCCCGCCAGCACCACCGACAAACCCTCGCGCAGCAACGCGCCCTGACGCGCATCGGCGAGCACGGTATCGAGCCGCTGCCGGATGCGGGCGAGCTTGCCGCGCGCGTCGGCGGCTTCGAGGAAGTCGATTTCCTCCTCGGGAAAGTCGAGCGTCGCCTCCACCAGCATCCGCAGATTGATCACGTCCTCGACCAGCGCGTGGATTTCGCGCGAAAACGCGCCATCGAGCGATCGGCCGGCGGAGCGCGCGGCGGCTTCCGTACTCGCTTCGATCAGATCGGCGACGGCTTCGGCCTGCGCGAGATCGAGCTTGTCGTTGAGAAACGCGCGACGCGTGAATTCGCCTGGCTCGGCTAGACGCAAGCCAAACGCGCGACCGACCTCGATGGCTCGCGTGAGCACAAGTTGCAACACAATCGGTCCGCCGTGGCCCTGCAATTCGAGCACATGTTCGCCCGTATAGGAGTGCGGCGCGGGAAAGTACAGCGCGATGCCGCGATCCAGCGCTTCGCCGTCCGCATCCACGAACGGAACGTAGCTCGCGTGGCGTGGCGACAGCGTCTGACCGCAGAGCGCCTGCATCGCCAGTTGGGCGGCGGTTTCCCCCGCACGCCCGAAGGACAGCCGCACCACGCCGATTCCGCCGCGACCCGGCGCAGTGGCGATTGCGACGATCGGATCGGTGTCGTTGCTCAACATGATGGCGGTGCGGAGGAGGTTGTTCGGCGTGGCGGCCATTGTATCGCTGGGCGGGTTGCTGCCCGGCCGAATCATCGGCTTCGGAGGATTCTTATGAATATCTTTTTTGAGATAATATTATCGAGCGAAACGTTCGATGTGACCGGACATTGCTTCATCGTCGGAACGCTTGATGCACAAGGGATGAGGCGCGCAAATTAGCTGCTTGTAGGCAGTCAATTTTACAAATGGCTCACGGGCCGCTCGATTCCGACCATCGACAAGCTGGAAACGCTGGCCGAATGGTTCAAGGTCGATCTTCACTGGCTGCACTACGGACCGCCGCCGAGCGGCATGCCGCAGACCACGCCCAAGCCGCTCGCGCCCGACGAAACCTATCCCGCGTCGGAGGAGACGATCGAACTCGCATCGAAGATCGAGGCGTTGTCGCCGCATCATCGATATCTGGTCGAGGAACTGATTGCCCAATTCTACGGGGCGGCCAAGCGGTAATCGCCTGCCCACCAAAGCAAAACGCCCGGCCTAAGCCGGGCGTTTCCACATGCATCGGAGGAAAAAGCGCTTACGCCGCCTTCTTCTTTCCCTTGCCCATCATGCGCGTAATGTAATACTGCTGCGCGATCGACAGCACGTTGTTCACCACGTAGTACAGCACCAGACCCGCCGGGAAGAAGAAGAACATGACCGAGAAGGCGATCGGCATGAACATCATCATCTTGGCCTGAACGGGGTCCGGCGGCGTCGGGTTCAGCTTTGTCTGAAGGAACATCGACACGGCCATCAGAACCGGCAGAATGTAGTACGGGTCGGCCTGCGACAGATCGTGAATCCAGCCGATCCACGGCGCGCCGCGCATTTCCACCGACGACAGCAGCACCCAGTACAGCGAGATGAACACCGGAATCTGGATTACGACCGGCAGACAGCCGCCGAACGGATTCACCTTCTCGGTCTTGTACAGCTCCATCAGCTGCGCGTTCATCTTCTGCGGATCCCTCTTGAAGCGCTCGCGAATCTGCTGCATGCGCGGCGTGATTTCCTTCATGCGCGCCATCGACTTGTAGCTCGCCGCCGACAGCGGGAAGAACACCGCCTTGATCAGCAGCGTCAGCAGCACGATCGCCCAGCCCCAGTTGCCGACGTAGCTGTGGATCTTTTCCAGCAGCCAGAACAGCGGCTTGGCGATGATCGTCACCATGCCGTAGTCCTTCACCAGCTCCAGACCCGGCGCGATGTCTTCCAGCATGCGCTCTTCTTCCGGACCCGCGAACAGACGCGCATCGACATCGGCGGACTGGCCCGGCGCGATGGTCGGCACGACCTGCGTCAGACCGACGCGATACAACGCCGGATCGATCTTCTGAACGTAGATATCGCGCTTCACGCCCTGCGCCGGAATCCACGCCGACGCGAAGTAGTGCTGCACCATCGCGATCCAGCCGTTGTCGGCGGAAGGCTCGAAGGTCGCCTTGTTCTTGTCGATGTCGGAGAAGTCGATCTTCTGGAAGTGCTTCGCGTCCGTGTAGACAGCCGGTCCGATGAACGTGTGCGAGAAGCGCGGCGTTTCCACCGGCGTGCTGTCGCGAACGATTTCCATGTAGACCTTCGGCGACACCGGCGCGCTGCCGACGTTCTCGATTTTCGTATCGACGTTGATCACGTAGCTGCCGCGCGTGAACGTGTAGGTCTTGACGACCTTCACGCCACCCTTCTCCGGCGATTCGAACGCGAGCTTCAGCGTCTTCGCATCCGGCGACAGCGAGGTCGCGCCCGGCACCGGCGTGAAGACGTCGTTGTGATTCGGGAAGTCGCCGCCGAGCAGGCCGGTGCGCGCGAGATACGTATGGTTCGCGGTGTGATCGAACAGCGTGACGTACAGGTTCGGCTGCTTGCCGTCGCCTTCCTTCACGAGCGACAGCTTCGAGAGTGTACCGCCGCGCGTGTCGATTTCACCGGAATAGACGTCCGTCGTGAACTTGACGAGTTGGGCCTGTGCCGTTGCGGGCGGTGTGGTCGTGCCGGGCGCGGCGGTGCCGGCGGGCGCGTTGGGCAACTCGGAAGGTTGCGTGCCGGCCGGGGCCGAACCCGGCGCCGGGTTGCTGGCCGTCTTGGCCTGCTGCGTCGCGCTCGGGAAGAACATCGACGGGCGCCCGTGGTCGCGTTGCCAGTTGTCGAACAGCATGACAACTGACACGAAGAAGATGACCCATAGGACGGTGCGTTTGATATCCATGCGTTGTCTCAGTGTCGATCGGATAGCGCTTACGCGCCGTGTGGTTTTGAAAGCTTGTCTTGCCCGGATTGGTCTGCTTCCGGGTGCGTGTCGGACGCGCCGTAAGGTCCGGCGTGTCCGTCAGGAGGCGGTACGAGATCGATGCCGCCCGCCGACAGCGGATGGCAGCGGCACAGCCGCTTCGCGGCGAGATACGTGCCACGCGCGGCGCCATGATACTGGATTGCTTCGCGGGCGTAGTCGGAACAGGAGGGATAAAAGCGGCAGCGGTTGCCGAGCAGAGGGCTCACGGCAACCTTGTAGAAGCGCAACAACGCGATGAGTGCCGTTTGCATAAGCTTCGCGCCGCGCGTCCGGTCGGGCCGGACGCATCCTGCGCTTCATGACTCCGCAGAACCCGCGGAGCCGGAGGTGTCGTCGACGGCGGGCGCACTGGGCGTGGGCGGCGGCGCCACGGATTCGGCCTTGCGGCGCGCGGCTTCGCGCACGGCACGGTCGAACAATGCTTCTATTCCGCCGCTCATCAACTCGCGAAGCGGCGGCGAACTCGCGCTCGGCATCGCCTTGCGATCGATCTTCGCGTGCAAGCGCACGAGAATGTCGTATCCGCTCAGTTGCTCGCGACGCAGCCGGAAGGCATCGCGCGCGAGCCGCTTGATCAGATTGCGCGTGACCGCGCGCGGCGCCTGCTTCTTGCCGATCACCAGCCCGAGCCGCGCATCGTGTCCCGTGGGCTTGCCGTAGAGAACGAAGTGCGGCGAGCGTCGCCAGGGGCGCAAACGAAAAACGGATGAGAACTCATCCGTTTTCAGCAGCCTTGCGGCCTTGGGGAACGCGGCCTGCGCCGGCAACTGAACGATGTCCTGTTTCAAGACTTCTGTGCGGCGCGCGAGCGTCTCGTCGATGTTACCGTCACGAGCAGCCCGCAAGCGAACCGGCGCGACAGACTTAAACTGCCAGTCGCTTACGGCCCTTCGCGCGGCGAGCGTTGATGACCTTGCGTCCGCCAGCGGTCTTCATGCGAACGCGGAAGCCGTGGGTGCGCTTACGGCGCGTAACGGAAGGTTGGTAAGTACGTTTCATGGTGCTCTCACTTGAGTGTTGATTGACCGCGCGGACTAGGCTCGAGTGGGGTCACTGCAAGCGGGTTGGCCGGAGGCCAGGAATTCTGTTTTTTCGGAATCCACTATTTAAACCGTTTTCCTATTGACCGTCAATAGGTTAGCCACGCGATACTGCCGCCGACGCAGCTTTCGGGCCAGAAAAATGCGCTGATATGTCCGTGGATAACTCGCGCGCGGCCCGCGTTTGGCGTTAGAATCTCGCCTTACTCCCAAATATCCGCCCCTTGCTTCGGCCCGCAATCCGCCCGCAAACCCTTGCGGCGTAAGCCTCCGGAGCTGGAATGCTTGGCTGCGTCGATTAGCCGGTGACTACCGGCGAAGATCGTCGACGCGGCCGGCAGGTGCGCGGAGCAACCAAAAAACGACCGCTTTCGATGAACGATTTCTGGGAACACTGTTCGGCACTGCTGGAGCGTGAACTGACGCCGCAGCAGTACGTTACGTGGATCAAGCCGCTGACCCCGGTCGACTTCGATGCCGATGCGAACACGCTTCGCATCGCCGCTCCCAATCGCTTCAAGCTCGACTGGGTGAAAAGCCAGTTTTCCGGACGCATCGCCGATGTCGCGCAGGATTTCTTCAGCGCGCCCATCGACGTCCAGTTCGTCCTCGATCCCAAGGCGACCGCGCGAAACGCGATCGGCAGCGGCCCGAATGCCGCGCCGCGTCCGAGCGCGCCCGCTCCGGCGCCGCGCGCACCCGCGCCCGCCGCTGCCGTGCCGCAAGCGCCGACGGTCGTCGCGCATGCGAACGCCACCGCGCATATCAACGCGCTGGCGGCGGAAGCCACGCAGCAATCGCAGGACGATCAGGCCGATCTCGATCTGCCGAGTCTCGACGCCAACGAAGCGGCCGCGGGCCGCCGCACGTGGCGTCCGGGCGGCGCGCCTTCCGCCGGCGGTGAAACCGATTCCGCGTACGAGCGATCGAAACTCAACCCCGTGCTGACGTTCGACAACTTCGTCACCGGTAAGGCGAACCAGCTCGCGCGCGCGGCGGCCATTCAGGTCGCGGACAATCCCGGCATCTCGTACAACCCGCTGTTCCTGTACGGCGGCGTCGGTCTGGGCAAGACGCACTTGATCCACGCGATCGGCAATCAGCTGCTGATGGACAAGGCGGGCGCGCGCATCCGCTACATCCACGCGGAACAGTACGTGTCGGACGTGGTGAAGGCGTATCAGCGCAAGGCGTTCGACGACTTCAAGCGTTACTACCATTCGCTCGATCTGCTGCTGATCGACGATATTCAATTCTTCTCCGGCAAGAACCGCACGCAGGAAGAATTCTTCTACGCGTTCGAGGCGCTGGTCGCCAACAAGGCGCAGGTGATCATCACCAGCGACACGTATCCGAAGGAAATCTCCGGCATCGACGATCGCCTGATCTCGCGCTTCGATTCCGGGCTGACGGTCGCCATCGAGCCGCCCGAGCTCGAAATGCGCGTCGCCATTTTGATGCGCAAGGCGCTGTCCGAAGGCGTGAGCCTGTCGGAAGACGTCGCGTTCTTCGTCGCCAAGCATCTGCGTTCGAACGTGCGCGAACTCGAAGGCGCGCTGCGCAAGATCCTCGCGTATTCGAAGTTTCATGGCCGCGACATCACCATCGAGCTGACCAAGGAAGCGCTCAAAGACCTGCTGACGGTGCAGAACCGCCAGATCTCCGTCGAAAATATCCAGAAGACGGTCGCCGACTTTTACAACATCAAAGTCGCTGACATGTATTCGAAAAAACGGCCCGCTAACATTGCGCGCCCGCGCCAGATCGCGATGTATCTGGCCAAGGAGCTGACGCAGAAGAGCCTGCCCGAGATCGGCGAACTGTTCGGCGGACGCGATCACACCACGGTGCTGCACGCGGTGCGCAAGATCGCGGCCGAGCGCGGCAACGACGCGCAACTGAACCACGAACTGCACGTTCTCGAGCAGACCCTGAAGGGCTGAGCCGCGCCGGTCGGCGCAGGCAGAACGGACGCGTCGATTATTGCGTGCCCGGGCCTGTTTATTGGTAAAAACGCCCCCATTTTTTCGGGAACCGTGGCGTTTTGAGGCACAATATAGGTTTTAGCCGCCCAAGGCCTGGGCGGATGGCGCCAAGCTTTCGCGAGTGACCGGCGTGGGGCCGGCAACGCGAGTTACGAGGTTGTCCGGCTGGTGGTGGCAAACCCGGGTGGCAGAAGCAGCGGTGGCGAAACCGGCGGACAGGCCGTCATATCAACGAAGGAACTCTATGCAACTGGTCAAGACCGAACGAGATAATCTTCTAAGGCCGCTGCAAACCGTAAGCGGTATCGTAGAACGCCGCCATACGTTGCCGATCCTCGCCAATTTGCTCATCACCAAGAACGGCGCGGACGTGTCGTTCCTCTCGACGGACCTCGAACTCCAGATCACCACCCGCGCCGATTTCGGCGTCGGCAGCGACCAGATCGCCACCACGGTCGCCGCGCGCAAGCTGCTGGACATCCTGCGCGCCATGCCGTCGGGCGACGTCGCGCTCGATCTGTCCGACAAGCGTCTCACCGTGCGTTCGGGCAAGAGCCGCTTCGCACTCCAGACGCTGGCCGCGGACGAGTTTCCCACCGTCAATCAGGCTACTGACTTCGGCGCGAGCCTGTCGGTTCCCCAGAAGACCTTCCGCCAGCTGCTCGGCATGGTCTATTTCGCGATGGCGCAGCAGGACATCCGTTATTACCTGAACGGCATGCTGCTCGTCGTCGACGGCGATCAACTGATGGCGGTCGCAACCGACGGCCACCGTCTCGCGTTCTCGTCGATGAAAATCGAAGGGTCGTTCGCGCGTCAGGAAGTGATCATTCCGCGCAAGACCATTCTCGCACTTCAGCGCCTGCTCGAAGACATCGACGACACGCTGAAGATCGACATCGCCGCGACGCAGGTCAAGTTCACCTTCGGTCAGGTCGAACTGGTGTCGAAGCTGGTCGAAGGCAAGTTCCCCGACTTCCAGCGCGTCATCCCGAAGTCGCACAAGAACAGCTTTGAAATCGGCCGTGAAGAGTTGCAGCGTTCGCTGCAACGCGCGGCCATCCTGACGTCGGACAAGTTCAAGGGCGTGCGCTGCCTGGTCGAACCGGGCCAGCTGAAGATCATGTCCACCAACGCCGATCAGGAAGAGGCGCAAGAAGAACTGGAAATCGCGTATCAGGGCGACTCCGTCGATATCGGATTCAACGTCACGTATCTGCTCGACGTGCTGGCGAATCTGAAGGTCGACACGCTCACGGTCAGCCTCGGCGACGCCAATTCCAGCGCACTCATCACGATTCCCGAGAACGAGGAATTCAAGTACGTGGTGATGCCGATGCGCATCTGACGCGCATCACACCATGAACACTCCAAGGGGCGGCGCGCCCCTTTGACGTTTTTAATGGCGTTTCGAAAAGCTCGAGCATTCACGCAGTAGTTTCGAAGCAGTGACGCAGAACCGGAAAAATTCCATGACTGAAAACACAAATTCGCAACCCGACAACAAGCCGGACAACAGCTATGGCGCATCGTCCATCCAGATCCTCGAAGGGCTGGAAGCGGTACGCAAGCGGCCAGGCATGTATATCGGCGATACGTCGGATGGCACCGGTTTGCATCACCTCGTGTTCGAAGTGCTGGACAACTCCATCGACGAGGCGCTCGCCGGTTATTGCGACGACATTCACGTCGTCATCCACGCCGACAACTCCATCTCCGTGACCGACAATGGCCGGGGCGTGCCCACGGGCCTTAAGCGCGACGACAAGCACGATCCGAAGCGCAGCGCGGCGGAAATCGTCATGACCGAACTACACGCGGGCGGCAAGTTCGACCAGAACAGCTACAAGGTGTCGGGCGGTCTGCACGGCGTGGGCGTGTCGTGCGTGAACGCGCTGTCCGAATGGCTGCGCCTCACGGTGCGCCGCGACGGCAAGAAGCACTTCATGGAGTTCGCGCGCGGCGTCGTGCAGAACCGTGAAATCGTCGAGGAAGACGGCGTGCAGTATTCGCCGATGCCGATCGTCGGCGATACGGAAAATCGCGGCACCGAAGTGCACTTCATAGCCGACGTGACGATCTTCGGCAATATCGAATTCCACTACGACATTCTCGCCAAGCGCATGCGCGAGCTTTCGTTCCTGAACAACGGCGTGCGGATTCGCTTGACCGATCAGCGCACCGGCAAGGAAGACGATTTCGCGTTCGCGGGCGGCGTGAAGGGCTTCGTCGAGTACATCAACAAGGCGAAGCAGGTGCTGCATCCGAACGTGTTCCACGCGGTCGGCGAGCGCGAGAACGTGACCGTCGAAGTGGCGATGCAGTGGAACGACAGCTTCAACGAAAGCGTGCTCTGCTTCACCAACAACATTCCGCAGCGCGACGGCGGCACGCACTTGACTGGCCTGCGCGCCGCGATGACGCGCGTGATCAACAAGTACATCACGGACAACGACATCGCGAAGAAGGCGAAGGTCGAGACGACCGGCGACGATATGCGCGAGGGTTTGTTGTGCGTGCTGTCGGTGAAGGTGCCGGAGCCGAAGTTCAGCTCGCAGACGAAGGACAAGCTGGTGTCGTCGGAAGTGCGCGCGCCGGTGGAAGAAGTCGTCGCGAAGGCGCTGGAAGATTATCTGCAGGAAACGCCGAACGACGCGAAGATCATCACGAGCAAGATCGTCGATGCCGCGCGTGCGCGTGACGCCGCGCGCAAGGCGCGTGAGATGACGCGCCGCAAGGGCGTGCTCGACGGCATCGGCTTGCCGGGCAAACTCGCGGACTGCCAGGAGAAGGATCCGGCGAAGTCGGAAATTTATATCGTCGAGGGCGACTCGGCAGGCGGTTCGGCCAAGCAGGGCCGCGATCGTAAATTCCAGGCTATCTTGCCGTTGCGCGGCAAGGTGCTGAACGTCGAGAAGGCGCGTTTCGACAAGCTGCTGTCGTCGGAACAGATCGTCACGCTGGTGACGGCGCTGGGCTGCGGCATCGGCAAGGACGATTACAACCTCGACAAGCTGCGTTATCACCGCATCATCATCATGACCGACGCGGACGTGGACGGCGCGCACATCCGCACGCTGCTGCTGACGTTCTTCTATCGGCAGATGCCGGAGATCGTCGAGCGCGGCTATATCTATATCGCACAGCCGCCGCTGTACAAGATCAAGTCGGGCAAGGACGAGCGGTATATGAAGGATGCGCACGAGCTGAATCAACACATGTTGCGTCTCGCGCTGCAAGGTTCTGAGCTGATTCCGAGCGAAGGCGCAACTGCCATTTCCGGCGATGCGCTCGGCGAACTCGCGCGCGCGTATCTGCTGGCGCAGGCGGTGGTCGATCGTCTGAGCCGCATTTACGATGCGACGTCGCTCGAAGCGGTGATGGACGGCATCGTGATCGATCTGTCGTCGGAAGAAGCGGCGGTGGAATCGGCGAAGCGTCTGGAAGACCGGCTGCGCGCCGATCCGCTGAAGCCGGAAGTGTCGGTCGTGCCCGCATACGATCAGGTGCGCGAACTGCGTTCGCTGCATATCAAGCGTCGTCATCATGGCAACGTGAAGGTGTCCGTGTTCGACGAAGACCTTCAGTTGACGGCGGACTACAAGCAGCTCGTATCGACGGCGGATACGTTCAAGGGCTTGATCGGACCGGGCGCGCTGATCAAGCGCGGTGAGCGTTCGATGGCGGTGTTCGACTTCAAGAACGCGATGAAGTGGCTGATCGCGGATGCCGAGCGCAATGTGTCGAAGCAGCGCTATAAGGGCTTGGGCGAGATGAATCCCGAGCAGCTTTGGGAAACGACGATGGATCCGAACGTGCGTCGCCTGCTGCGCGTGCAGATCGAGGATGCGATCGCTGCGGATGGCATTTTCACCACGCTGATGGGCGACGATGTAGAGCCGCGTCGGGCGTTTATCGAGAGCAATGCGCTGCGGGCGGGGAATATTGATGTTTGAGGGTTGAAAGCCTTCGCTCCATTGAAACCCGTGTTCGCGTCGAGCGACACGGGTTTTTTAATGCCGATTATTTCTTCGAACGATAGCACCATCCGATCTTCCCGAGATTCTCAAACGATTCGCCGACTTGAACATTTGGCGAAGTAATGGCGAACGCGCGCCGCATAAACTGCTGCTAGTGTTGCTGGCGCTCGGTTTGTTTTCGCGCGGCATAAAGGATGTTTCGTTTCGTGAGCACGAAGGCAAACTGAACGAACTCTTGCGAGAGTTCGCGCCTCAACGCCGCACGCTCTATCCGGTGATGCCGTTCGTCCGGTTGAAGAATGACGATGTATGGATCGTGACAACCGAATCGACCGTCGATCCGATCATTCGCCGTAATGAGGTGAAGAAAACCGAACTGCGGGAGTTGAATGCAACGGGACAGTTCTCTGTCGACGTTCAAGAGCTTTTCCAGCGCGACCCGAATGCGATAGATGCCATTGCTCGCTTGCTACTCAACGCGCATTTCCCCGAAAGCATCCACAGCGACATTCTCGATGCAGTCGGCCTTGCTCTGAACGACGACTCGGGTTTCATGCGTGCCGCCGACGCGCAGTCAAAACGCCGCCGACGCGATCCCGAGTTTCGCAACGCCGTGCTAGTCGCGTACCAATATCGCTGCGCTCTTTGTGACCTCGACGTGCGCATCGGCAGCCTGACGATCGGTCTCGAAGCCGCGCACATCAAATGGCATCAGGCGAGCGGTCCGGACGTGGTGGAGAACGGCATCGCGCTGTGCTGTCTGCATCACAAGCTGTTCGATATCGGTGCTTTCACGCTGGGCGACGATCGTCGCGTACTGGTGTCGGAGCAGGCGCATGGAAGTCAGCGCTTCGAAGAAATCCTGCTCAGGCATCACGGCGGGCAAGTGAACGCGCCCGTTCGGAAGGAACATCACCCTGCGGCGCCATTTGTCGAATGGCATCGCGCGCAGGTGTTCAAGGGTGAGGCGCGACCGATCTAACCGGCAACCAAATCTCCGTCACCAACTCCCCCGGCGCCGTATCCCGCGGATTATTCAAATAAACCTCGAAAACCGGCGCATCGCCCGTCTCGCGCCCAGAGGCCGGCAACCACTCCCCATACAACCACTGATACGCGAAACAAAGCTGCGCATACGGTCCCACATGCGTCAGCACCGCGAACTCGCCGCCTTCGATTTCAAACCGCGACACCGGCGCTTCGAACTGAACCGCGTCCGGTTCGAACAGTTCGGCGCACGCCATCGACCGCAGTTCGTCTTCGGCAACCGCCGATGGATCGTCGAAATACACGCCCGCCATTCGCGCGCGGATCGATCAGTCCGCGCATTCCGAGCCAGTGGTACAGCATCTCGAATGCGCGCGAGATATTCATGTACGAGCCCTTGTGCTCGACCGCCGCGACCGTGAAGCCGCGCTGAGTCCGAATGTCGACCTGATGCATCGCCTTATCTCCTGTCCGAACGTCGTCCGTGGATACGTACATCGATGAGCCGCCTTCGTGCCGAAACTGCGCCGGCGGCATCCGGTAACTCGCCTGAAACGCGCGCGAAAACGCCTGCACGCTGCCGTAGCCCGCACGCTCGAGTTGTGTGCGTCAAGTTGTGCAGAAATCGGATGCCGGTGGTTTCAGTTGATCCTTCTGTGCGACGTGCGGCGCGAAGGGCGTAGCCCGCAGCGCCGAACGCCGCGCGGCCGCTATGCAGCAGC
>NZ_LFJJ01000073.1 GCF_001189365.1 Candidatus Burkholderia verschuerenii
CTCCACGCTTCCTCCCCACGGTCGGTCGCCCTTCCGCAGTTGCGCTTCACTTCGCTCGCTGTGGTCAACTTGCCGCGCGACTTGCACCCGCAAGAGTGCGCCCATGCTGGGCGCACAAAAAACACGCACCAGAGCTGCGTGATCCGACGCGTATAGCGAATTACACCTGGCGTGGGGTCAGCGTGACGCAGACGCGCAAAGCGTTCGATCATGGACGGCGGCCACACGAGCGTAGCTGCGAAAGACGTCAACAGACCGAGATTGACCAGCGCGGGATACGATCGCAGGACGAGGGTGCTGTTTGTACGCAATGCTCGCGGAGGCCATGCTCAACACCAGAAACACGTACATGTCGACCGACGTCAGCTTGCGCAACATCGAACCTATTGCGCCTGCGCCGAGCCAACGCTGCGTCCACAGCACGGCGAACAGCATCAGACCGGCCACACGCGGCTCGCGCGACGCGAACAGAATCACGACCGGATAGGCGAGTTTGAGCGCCAACGCCGCCCGTCTCCGGGCCGGAGATGGAATGTATGGCGATGGCGATACCGATGTATCGTGCGAACCGGATTGCATCTTGCGAGCGAAATCTCAGGACTTCAGCAGCGACTCGACGGCGACGATCACATCCGCCACGGTCCGTACATTGCGGAACTCTTCCGGCTTGATGCGACGTCCCGTCAACTCCTGCAGCTTGATGGCCAGATCGACGGCGTCGATGCTATCCAGGTCGAGTTCTTCGAACAGGTGAGTTTCCGGCACGACGCGCGCAGGCTCGATGCCGAAGCTGTCGTGCAATATCTGGCGCAGGCGATCGAGAATCTCCGCTTCGCTCATGCTTGCACTCCATTGCCGAAGGAATTCGAATCGCCATTCACGCGCTGACTTGCGACAAAAGCCGCGAGCGTGTCGATCGAGCGAAAGTAATCGCGTGCCTGCGGGTCGTTGGCCGCGATGGTCAAGCCGTAATGCTTTTGCAGCAGGATGCCGATCTCCAACGCGTCGATGGAGTCGAGTCCAATGCCATCGGTCGAGAAAATCGGCGCGTCATCTGCAATGTCTTCTGGTTTCATTCCTTCCAGATCGAGCGCGTCGATCATCAGGGTCTTAATTTCGAGCTTGAGCTGATCCATGCTTGAATAGATGTTGAAAAATTTGGGCTTCCACCGAAGCCGTTAAACGCCGCGCCGCCACTGCTGCCGGAAGTTCGGACGTGACCGGCGAAGCGGCGTCGACGGTATCGAGCACTGTGACTTCGAAACGAAACGGTCGCGGAGGAACGTGATACCAGCGGCGCTCCTTCGTAAATACCGGGGGATCGCAATCCAGCGCAACGGGCGCGACAGGCAACTCACGAAAACCGCGTTCCGCCTGCGCCGCGAGTGCAACATGCGCAAACCCGCGTCCAAAAGGATGCAGCGCGCCGCGCGACGGACTTCGCGTACCTTCGGGAAACACGATGACGCTGTAGCCGGCTGCCAGCCGCTGCATGCACTCTTCGACCATCGATGTTCCACCGGCGTTACTCACATACCCCGCCGCGCGCACGATTCCCCAGAAACAGGGATTACGCCAATGTGCACGCTTGACCACGCAACACGCCGACGGAATCAACGCGAGCAGAACCATGATGTCGAGATAGGTCGGGTGATTGGCGACGACAAGCGTGCCCCTCTCGATGCGCCCGATCTTCCCTTTCACCTCCAGGCGCATCACGCCGATGACCCTTAATATGGTCACCAGACAATGGAAGTACCGATGCACGACGCTCGTCACGATACGTCGCGAAGACGCGCTGTGCGGCCACACGAGCATCAGAAGAACGAGGAGCAGCGAGAACGTCATGCCGCTCACGCCGAAGCAGAAAAATGTGAAACCAGTCGCGATCCAACGCCAGACAAAACTGAAACGTGCGACCCACGAAGGGCACAACTCATTTAGCACGATCGATCCAACTCCAACGCCAGATGCGTGGTGCAGCACCGTTGCTGCACCATGTCGCTTCGGTACGATTCATCAACGCATGATGTACGGCATGCGCCAGCGACGGGAAATCGGACGCACGAGACATCGCCAGCGGCTCCATCGAGAATCGAAGCGTGCCGCGAGCGTCGTCGCCAATCAGCAGCGCAATGGCCTCTCGTTCGGCGATATCGTCGAACGCCACGCCGCACGACGACGGGACGGGTTCGTCGCCATGCACCACGAGCACGGGCGACGCACGTTCGGCATGGTATTGAAGACCGGCTTCGAGCAAGGCATAACCCAGCGAATCCGCGCCGGAAGACACGGCTGTGGCTGCCGCGCGATCGGCCCGGGCAATGCCGATATGCCCGTCATCGCGTTGAGCACTGCAAGGCTGAAAGCCGTCGGCGAGACAGGCTGAGGTTCGCAGAGCGACGCGAGAATCTGCGCGCTGCGGCGCAGTTCACCGTGACGAGACGAAAAGATCACGCGAACGGACGGATGAGCGCGAACGCAGCGCAGCGCGACCGACAGCGACGCCCTGGAAAGGCTGCTCAGGCGCCTGCGAATGAGGGGAGCGATGCACGCAAGGTCTTCGAGGTCTTCCGACTCGTCGCGAGCGGGCCGCCAACTCCAATCCGAGATCGGAATTTCAAGTTGCGCGAAGCGAGAGACCATGAGAATAAGAAGCCGAAGTAGATGACGATCGAGTACACGTGGTTCAACGTCATCGACCTTCAATAGCGATACCTGAACTCATGGACTCCAAAGCTTATGTCTGCCTGGCAGTCAACGAATTGCGATGTGGATCTTACGACAGGATTTCGTAAAAAGAGCGCAATGTGTTGTTGAGCAGGAACGTATGGCCTTCAATTTGAATTCATTTTACAAATCGACCGAAATCGACAGCGAGCCTCCACATTTTTTGACACGCGCAATAGCGTGGCCTCGATTACACTCCATTCCCCGCCACAAACTGCCTGAACGTCTCATACGCCCGATTGCGCGTCACGCCATCGCCCTGAATCAACCCGAAGTCGGCATCGATCAACTCGTACAGCATGATCGACTGCACGCCGTACTGATCCTTCGCCGCGCGATACTCCGCCAGCACCTGTCCGAGATACGTGGATGCCGCTTCCTGCCCGTCGTTCGCGCCGGACCAGCCGTATTCGGTCAGCCAGATCGGCACGCCGAACGATTCCTTCAGCACTTGCAGGATATTCACGCATTCGCGGTAGCGCCCGGCGCACTGGATATCGCCCGAGCTGTGATACCAGTGATACGTCGTGTAATCCCAGCGCAAGGGCGATGCGCCGCCCGCGCCTTGCGGCGAGCCGTCCGGCTGAATGCCGCCCCACAGCATCTGCAACGCGCGATACGCCATCGGAATGCCGACGTTGACGCCGCACTGAATGGTCGAATCCACCGCGCGCACGCCGTCGATCATCCCGCGAATCACGCCGCGAAACGATGGCCATTGTTGCGGGCTCCAGTCGCTGCTCTGACTGCCGTCGCCGCCGATCTGCAAGCCCACCGTGTCGAGCTCGTTGCCGCATTCGATGTGCCGCACCAGACCGGCCAGCGGCTGCGTGCAGCGCACCGCGAGGTTGTAGCCGAGCGCGTAGGCGTCGTCCTCCGAGCCGAGCGGATTCCAGTACGCCGAGCGCGGATTCAGCACTGGCAGGATGCCCACGCCGCTGCCCGCGAAACTGCCGAGCAAGGCGCGCTCGATGGTGCGCGACATGCCGGGATCGGCGACATCGCAGCGATACATCGTCACGCCCAGATCCTTGAGGATGGCGAGTTGCTGCTCGACCGGCATCGTGTGATAGATGCCCGAGCCCCACGCCATATGTCCGTTGATGCCGTAGAACAGCGACGTATTGGAATAGGCGACGGCCTGCGTGCGCGGATCGTTCGCGCCGAGCGGCGTCCACGGCGGATCGCGGCGAAACCAGTCGCCATCGACGTTCTTTGCGTAAATCGTGCCGCGATAGAACAGCAGCAGCACGATCGGCACGCGCGAGCCGGTGTAGATCACCCGGCCGTCCATGTTCGCGCGATCGTCGGCGAGGGTCCAGACGTGTCCGTCGTCATCGCCGAGCGATGCAGCCGGCGGCAACACCGTGCCGCTCGCGGTTTTCTCGACCGCCGCTGCGTTCACCGCAGGCGACGCACCGGATTCGCTGTCGCCGTTGCATCCGCCGAGCGCAACCGATCCCGCGCCCGCTGCAAGCAGCGAAAGAAACTCACGCCGTGAAAGTCCCGCCCGATCCGCTAATTGAAATGATAAGGTATACAAATCACTTTTCATAAGCTTGCGCATGTCAGGTAACGTGGTCCGAGATGTTGAACGGCCTGGACGATTGCACGTCCTCTCGTACCTGACACCGGTGCGGATCGGCTCCGCCCGGTTCACGGCGACAGCAAGTTAAAGCACTTGCGTGCAGGTAGCGAATTTCGTGTACAGATTCCAGCCGATTCGCGGTGCCTGATCAAGCAGCAAAACAGATCCACTCCGTTGCGCAATTCTCTTTTGCACGCGGGCGCGCACAACGCGATGCTTGTACCCGCGAACCGTTTCTATAAATACACTCAAGCGCGCGCGCCGATCTCCGTTTCCTGCGCCGTCCACTCCTTCACGCGCTCGCTCAGGCTCAGACCGAGACCCGGACGCGTCGGCACCAGCATGCGGCCGTTCTTCGTCTCCAGCCGTTCGTTGAACAGCGGTTCGAGCCATTCGAAATGCTCGACCCACGGTTCGCGCGAATAGCAGGCCGCGAGATGCACATGCAGTTCCATCGCGAAGTGCGGCGCGAGCATCAGGCCGGCGTGACCGGCGAGCGTCGCGACCTTGAGGAACGGCGTGATGCCGCCGACGCGCGGCGCATCGGGCATCAGGTAATCCGCGCCACGCAGTCGGATGAACTCCCAATGCTCCGACACGCTCGTCAGCATTTCGCCGGTGGCGATCGGCGTATCGAATTGAGCGGCGAGCGCGGCGTGACCTTCCGCGTCGTAACAATCGAGCGGCTCCTCGATCCAGACGAGATTGAACTGCTCGAAGGTGCGGCACATGCGCTGCGCGGTCGGACGATCCCATTGCTGATTGGCGTCGACCATCAGCGGGAAGCTGTCGCCGAGATGCTTGCGCACCGTCTGCACACGATGGATATCGAGCGCGCAATCGGGCTGGCCGACCTTCAGCTTGATACCGCCGATGCCCTTCTCGCGCGATGCATCCGTGTTCACCAGCAATTGATCCAGCGGCGTATGCAGGAAGCCGCCCGAGGTGTTGTAGCAGCGGACCGAATCGCGTTGCGCGCCGATCAGCTTCGAGAGCGACAGGTTCGCGCGCTTCGCCTTCAGGTCCCACAGCGCGACATCGAATGCGCCGATCGCCTGCGCGGCCATGCCGCTGCGTCCCACCGATGCGCCCGCCCACGCGAGCTTGTCCCACAGCCGCGCGATATCGCTCGGATCTTCGCCGATCAGCGTCGGCGCGATGTCCTTCGCGTGCGCGAACTGGCCGGGACCGCCCGCGCGCTTCGAATAATAGCTGAAGCCCAGCCCGCGATGACCGTCGGCCGTTTCGATCTCGACGAACAGAATGGCGATTTCCGTCATCGGCTTCTGGCGGCCGGTCAGCACCTTGGCGTCGCTGATCGGATTGGCGAGCGGCAGAAAGGTCGACGCGACGCGAATCCACTTGATCTGATCGTTCGATGCCGTCGCGGCCAAAGCGTTGCTTGCGTTCATGTTACGGGTCCTTTCGAGGTTTTTTGCGATGCGTTTTGCCGGTTATCGGCCGAAGCCAAAGCCGTCTCTCCATGCCTCGATCATACAATGATTGCGCAATCATCATGGTTTACACTGAGCGTCGAAAGGTTTGGATCACACCCGGACGGCGCGCCGTTCGTGGTCTAACCCGCCTGACGACTCAACGGAATCAGCGCTATACGCGCATCGCGGCAAGGAAAGAAGGGAGATGGCAAAGAAGATCATTGCAAAGACAGCGGCACAACCCGTCAGCATGAGCGAAAGCGTCACGCTGATCGACGTCGCGCGGCTCGCGGGCGTCGCGCCGATGACGGTATCGCGCGTGCTGAACCGGCCGGAACTCGTGCGCAGCGACACGCAGCGCAAGGTGATGGAAGCCGTGCGCGCCACCGGCTACGTGCCGAATCTGCTCGCGGGGAGTCTCGCCAGCAGCAAGAGCAAGCTCGTCGCGATCCTGTTGCCGACCATCGCCAACTCGATCTTCTCCGACACCGTGCAGGCGATGATGGACGGCCTTACCACCTCGGGTTATCAGACGCTGCTCGGCCTGACCGCCTATTCGCGCGAACGCGAGGAAGCGCTGGTCGAGGCGATTCTCGGACGGCGTCCCGACGGCATCGTGATGGCTGGAACGAGCCATAGCGATGCGACGCGCGAACGGCTCACCAAGGCGCGCATTCCCGTCGTCGAAATCTGGGATCTGACCGACAAGCCGATCGACATGGTGATCGGCTTTTCGCACGAGGATGTCGGCGCGCAAGTGGCGCGGCATCTGCTGGACAAGGGTTACCGGCGCTTCGGCATGGTGTCCATCGACGATCCGCGCGGTCTGCGCCGCTGCGAGAGGTTCAAGGCGGAGCTGGCGAAGCATCGCGTCGCCGCGCCCGTGTTTGAAGTGCTGCCCGCGCCCGCGACGTTTCAGGCGGGACGCGAAGGCTTCAGCCGCTTGCTTGAGCAACAGACGCCCGAAATCGTCGTCTGCAGTTCGGACACGCTCGCGCTCGGCGTGCTCGCCGAAGCGGGCAGCCGCGGCATCAGCGTGCCGCGCGATCTGGCGGTGATGGGCTTCGGCGATCTGAGCTCGGCCGCCTACGCGTTCCCGGCGATATCGACGGTACGCGTGGACGGCGCGCGCATCGGCAAGGAAGCGGCCCGCGCGCTGCTCGAGCGCTTCAACGCCGCGCCCGATGCGCCGAAGTCGCCCGTGCATATCGACACGGGCTTTACCATCGTCGAGCGGCAGAGCACGCAGCGGCAGGAAGCTTAACGGCCGAACGCCTCGGTCGGCTCGTGTTTGCCGAGCAGAAATGCATCGGCGACGATCTGCAGCGGGCGCACATCCACGTCCTCTTCCTTCTTCGCGACGAGCGCGTGGAAGCGTTCGTACAGCGCGGGATACTCGCGTTCCGCGCCGAGTTCCACCGCGCGGCCATCGATCGACAGACGCTTGCCGCCTTCGCGAATCTCTAGACGGCCGTTATCCGTTTCCACGTCGATGGCCCACTCTTCCACCGGACCGTGACGCCAGTCGAAGAACGCGCGCACCGGCGCGCCGCCGGTATCGAGGCAATCGAGAACGGCGGCGATGGGCGTGGCGGTATCGGTCGGAATGGTCAGCGTGGCGGCGCGCAACGCGATTTCGCGCGGCAGGATACGCGTGACGATCGACAGCGCGTTGATGCCCGGATCGAACACGCCGAGACCGCCCGGCTCCCAGATCCATTGCTGACCCGGATGCCAGCGCCGCACGTCTTCCTTCCAGCGCACTTCGACCGCGCGCACCCGGCGCGATGCCAGCCATTCGCGCGCCGGTTCCACCGCGCTCGCCGCCCGCGAATGCCACGACGCGAACAGCGTGCAGCCGCGCAAACGCGCGATATCGCGCAACGCCAGCACTTCGCTGACGCTCGCGCCGGGCGGCTTTTCCAGCATGACGTGCTTGCCCGCATCGAGCGCGGCGAGCGCCTGCGCGTAACGCACTTGCGGCGGCGCGCACAGCGAGACCGCATCGATATCCGGCTCGGCGGCGAGCAGCGCGTCGAGGTCGGGATAATTGCGCACGCCGTCGACGCTCGCATTGCGGCTCGCGCACGCGACGAGCTCGAAACCCGGCTGCGCGGCGATGGCGGGAAGATGCTGATCGCGCGCGATCTTGCCGATGCCGACGACCGCGAGCTTAAAGACTGAAGTCATGAAAAATCCCGCTATGTGGTGAAGATGCGAAGGGCTTTTTTAGCGTCATCAAGCGTAGCATTTCAGACCGTTTTTGCGCGGGGTTTCAGGCCTCGTCCTGCATGTTGGACAGTGCGCGTCGTCGGCTTTTCGTCAGCGCTTCGACGATCGCATACGCCGCTGCAATACGCTCGCTATTCGGATAATTGCGATTCGCCATCGTCACGATGCCGACATGCTTCGCGGGCACGAACGCGATGTACGTACCGAAGCCGTTGGTCGAACCGGTCTTGTTGATCCACACGTCGTCTCGCGGCGCTTGCGGCGGTTCGATGCGCGTCGCGGGGCACCCCTTCGACGATCATCTTCGGCGCATTGCCTTCCTGCAACGCGTTGAGATCGACGGGATACGGATACTGCTCCCAGATCAGATCCTGCGTCAGCGGTCCGGCCTTGAAATAGCCGGTGTGCGTCGCGATCGCCGCGCGTTGCCATGCATCGGCGACGTGATCCGCATCGCGCATGTTGGCCTGCATGAAGCGCGTCATGTCGGCCGCCGTCGCGCGCACGCCATACGCTTCCGATGCCAGCACGCCCGGCTTCATGCGAATCGGCTTGTCGTCGGTCGTATAGCCTTGCGCGTAATTCTTCTCGCGCGATGCGGGCACATGCATGAAGCTGTTTTTCATGCCGAAGGCGGGAAACACGCGCTGCTGCATCAACGCGTCGAAGTCCTGTTTCATGCTCTTCGCGGTAATCAGACCCAGCGTGCCGATGCCCGGATTCGCGTACGTCCGATACCTCCCCGGCGCGTAACGCGGCTGCCATGCCTTGAACCACGTCATGAGTTCGTCGTTGTCGTGGACCTCGTCGGGCACTTGCAGCGGCAGACCGCCGGGCGTGTGCGTGCCGAGTTCGAGCAAGCTCACGTCGTCGCCGAACTTGCTGCCTTTGAGTGTCGGCAAAAACTTGCTCACGGGATCGGACAGGGAAAGCGCGCCGCTTTCCTGCGCGTAGGACGTCAGCGTCGCAGTGAGCGTCTTGCTGACCGAGCCGAGTTCGAACAGGGTATCGCGCGTGACCGGCCGCTTGGTCGCCTTCGATGCCACGCCGTAGTCGAAGCCATACGCCCGGCCCGCCACGACGACGCCGATCGCCATGCCCGGAATGCCGTTCTTCGCCATCAACGGCCGGATGGTTTGATCGACCGCGTGCCGGATGTCGTCGCGCGTGAGGTCGGCCGCGTGCGTGGCGGTCATCGTGAATGAAAGCATGGCTGCGGCCATGAGACGCTTGATCGGTAATGTCATCGTATGCTTGTCGATATGAAAACTAATGTGACGTTCGTTCGTGCATCGGGCGATCGCACGGAAAGTATCGCTCGTGCAGCACTATCCGCCCTCACGCGAACCATGACAATCGAGGATAATTTGCCTCAGGGTTAAGAAAATCTTATGGCTCATCCATGCGTCCACATCTTCCTCTGAACGCCTTGCGCGCCTTCGAAGCGTCCGCGCGTCATCTGAGCTTCACGCGCGCCGCGCATGAACTGAACGTCACGCAGGCCGCCGTCAGCCAGCAGGTGCGCGCGCTCGAGGAGCGGCTCGGCGTGACGCTGTTTCGTCGTCTGCCGCGCGGCCTCGGCGTCACCGACGAAGGCCGCGCGCTGCTGCCCGTGCTGAGCGATGCCTTCGGCCGTATCGAAGCCGTGCTCAAACAGTTCGACGGCGGTCATTTTCATGAAGTGTTGACGGTGGGCGTGGTCGGCACCTTCGCGGTCGGCTGGCTGATGCCGCGTCTCAAGGACTTTCGGCAGACGCATCCGTTCGTCGAACTTCGGCTGTTCACGCATAACAATCTGGTCGATCCGGCGTCGGAAGGGCTCGATTACGCGATCCGCTTCGGCGCGGGTATCTGGGCCACCCACAACACGCGGCTGCTCGACGCGCCGCTCGCCGCGCTATGCGCGCCGGATATCGCCCGTCGCCTGAAGACGCCCGCCGATCTCGCGCGCGAGGTGCTGCTGCGCTCCTATCGCGCGGACGACTGGACCGACTGGTTCGCCGCCGCCAATCTGCAACCGTGGACGATGAACGGCCCCGTGTTCGATTCGTCGCGCCTGATGGTCGAGGCCGCCGTGCAGGGCGCGGGCGTCGCGCTCGCGCCGCCGTCGATGTTCGTGCGCGAGTTGCAGGCGGGCCTGCTGGTGCGCGCGTTCGATATCGAAGTGACCACCGGCAGCTACTGGCTGACGTGGCTCAAATCGCGCCGCCGTTCGCCGGGCATGCGGCTGTTTCAGGAGTGGCTACTTACTCAGGCGGGACACGCGGGTTGACCTGTGGTATCCGCGCCGCATCGTTTTAATTTTCGATAGGATGCTAACGAATAAAATCCGAAATGTGGCTATAATCGCGGCCCATGAGTCATCTCGATATTCTTCGCCGCTCGGTCAGCAGCACGCTCGTGCTCGCCGCGCGCCGCTGGCGTCGCACGAGTCACGGCGTGCTGGCATCCTACGGCGTGTCGGAGGCGTGCGCGGTGCCGCTGCTCACCGCGAATCGTCTCGGCGAGGCCGTGCGGCAGGTCACGCTGGCGGAACATGTAGGCATCGAAGGGCCGTCGCTGGTGCGGGGCTGCTCGATCAGCTGTGCGCGGCAGGTCTCGTGCGGCGCGATGAAGATCCCGAGGACCGCCGCGCCAAAACGATTACCCTGACCGACGAAGGCCGCGCCGTCACCGCGCGCATGGAAGAGCGGCTGGTCACGCTGCGCGCGCGGCTGCTCAAGGGCGTTACGCGCGAGGATCTGGAAACCACGCTGCGCGTGCTCCATGCCTTCAGCGCGACGCTCGACGTGAAGCCGCTCGCCGAACTCGAAGCGCTTATCGAAGGCGAAACGAAAGCTACCAAAGTCTCCAAGGCACGCGCGAAATCGTCATGAACTTCCCGTCCGCCCGCGAGTGGCTGTTCTCCGGCAAAACCTTCGCGGCTTCGATGATCGCGCTGTACATCGGCTTGTGGCTGCAATTGCCCCGTCCTTACTGGGCGATGGCGACCGTCTATATCGTCTCCAACCCGTTTGTCGGCGCGACGCGTTCGAAGGCGCTGTATCGCGCGCTCGGCACGATGATCGGCGCGGCGGGCGCGGTGCTGATCGTGCCGCCCTTCGTCGAATCGCCGTTCATCTTCAGCACGGTCGTCGCGTTGTGGACCGGCACCCTGCTCTATCTGTCGATGTTCGATCGCAGCGCGTGCAGTTACGTGTTCCTGCTCGCGGGCTACACGCTGCCGCTGATCGCGCTGCCGACCGTGACGAATCCCGCCGGCGTCTTCGATCTCGCGCTCTCGCGCACCGAGGAGATTCTGGTCGGCATCGTGATGGCGAACGTGGTCGGTTCGGTCGTGCTACCGAGCCGTCTCGTGCCGACGCTGATCGAACGCACCGATGCCTGGTTCCGCGACGCCGCCTTCTATGCGAGCGAAACGCTGTCGGGGCATCTGTCGGGCAAATCGATTTCGGCGGCGCGTCAGCGGCTGGCCGCCACCGTCAACGCGCTCGAACTGATCCTGAGCCAGTTGACCTACGATCACGCGCAGCCCGACGTGATTCGCCGCGCCCGCGCCTTGCAAGGCCGCATGCAGATCTTTCTGCCGCTGATTTCCTCGCTCGCCGATCCGCTGATCGAACTGATCGAGAAACGCGGCGCGCATCCCGAAGGCCTCGAAACGCTGTTGCAGGACGTTGCGAAGTGGGTCGCGCAACCGGTGCCGAAGCCCAACGAATCCGACGACGAACGCGCGCCCGACGCGTTGCGCGAACGCATCGCCGCGATGCGTCCGTCCGCCGAAGCCCTGGCGACGCTCGACGGCGCGCTGCTCGCCAACGCGTTGTGGCGTCTTCAGCAAGTGATCGACGTATGGCAGGACATCCGCACGCTGCGCTCGGCGATCCTGCACGATGCGCGCGAATGGCGTCCGCGCTTCCGGCACTGGCGGCTGGGCGGGACGGAACGCTTCTTCGATCGCGGCATGATGCTGTTCTCCACCGGCGTCGCGGTCAGCGCGATCATCGTCGCGTGCAGCTTGTGGATCGAATCCGGCTGGGCCGACGGCGCGGGCGCGGTGACGCTCGCGGCGGTCGCGTGCTGCTTCTTCGCCGCGCTCGACGAACCCGCGCCGCAAGTGTTCAAGTTCTTTCTTTCGACGTGCCTCTCCGTCGTGCTCGCGGGTCTGTACGTGTTCGCCGTGTTGCCGCACGTCCACGACTTTCCGATGCTCGTGATCATTTTCGCGGGACCGTTTTTGATCATCGGCACGCTGATTCCGCGTCCGCAATTCAATCTCGTGACGATGCTCGTGGCCGTGAACACTGCCACCTTCGTCAGTATCCAGAGCGCGTACGAAGCGGACTTCTTCGTATTCCTGAACAGCAATCTGGCGGGTGTGGCCGGCCTTTTGTTCGCCTTTATCTGGACGCGCGCGACGCGGCCGTTCGGCGCGGAACTGGCAGTCGCGCGTCTGACGCGTTCCGCCTGGGCCGATATCGTCGTGTGTTCGTCGCCGGGCGCGATCGAAGATCAGCGCAATCTCTACGCGCGCATGCTCGATCGTCTGATGCAACTGCTGCCGCGTCTCGCCGCAACCGATTCGCAGCGCCATCCCTCGGTGGAAAGCTTCCGCGATTTCCGCGTCGCGCTCAACGCGATGGACCTGCAGCGCGCGCATCGCAAGCTGCCCGCCGACGTGCAGCGCGCAATCGAAGACGTGCTGCTCGGCGTGCGACAGTACTTCCAATACTGCATCGCGTCGCAGACGCGGCAGTCGGTGCCGTCGGAACTGATTCACAGTATCGATGCCGCTGCCGCGCAGGTCACGCGCCGCAATATCGACGAAGCGGAAACGGAAGCCGCCAGTTCGCCGCAACGCGCGCTCGGCGAGAAGTCCTTGCGCGATACGCTGCACGCGCTGACCGGCATGCGTCTGTCGCTGCATCCGCCCGCGACGGAATTGCTCGCGGATTCGCGCGGCAACGGACCCGCGCCGCGTCAGGAGCCCGCGTGATGCGCGTTCATCATTTTCTAACGGACCACCCCGCATGATCGGCGAAATCGACATTCTCGGCGTGTTCGTGCCCGCCGTGCTCGTGCTGATGTTCATCGCGTATCTGGTGAATATCGTGATCCGCACCGTGCTGGCGCGGGTCGGCTTTTATCGCTTCGTGTGGCATCGCTCCATTTTCGATCTCGGCATCTATGTGCTGGTGCTGGGAGTTGTCGTCATCGTTTCGCATCGGCTCATCTCGTGAAAAAAACCTGGTTTTCCGTCGGGCAGATTCTGCTCACGCTCATCGTCGTCACGATCGCCGCGGTCGTGCTGTGGAAGCTCGTCGACTACTACATGTTCGCGCCGTGGACGCGCGACGGTCATGTGCGCGCCGATGTGATTCAGGTCGTGCCCGACGTGTCCGGTCTCATCACGAATGTCGAGGTGACCGACAACCAGCAGGTCAAACAAGGTCAGACGCTGTTCGTGATCGATCAGGCGCGCTACGCGTTCGCGCTGCGCAATGCCGAAGCTGTCGTGCAGCAGCGCCGCGCGACGCTCGATCAGGCGAGGCGCGAAGACACGCGCAATCGCTCGCTCGGCAATCTCGTGGCGCGCGAGGTGACGGAAGAAACGCATTCGCGCGTCGAGACCGCCAACGCCGCGCTCAACGACGCGCAAGTCGCCGTCGATACCGCGAAGCTCATCTGCAGCGCACGACCATCGTGAGTCCGGTCGACGGTTATCTGAACGATCGCGCGCCGCGTGTCGGCGAATATGTCGCGGCGGGCCGCGCGGTGCTGTCGGTGGTCGACATGCATTCGTTCCGCGTCGACGGTTACTTCGAGGAAACCAAGCTCGGCGGCATCGATATCGGCCAGCCGGTCGATATCAAGGTGATGGGCGAAGCGGGCATTCTGCGCGGACATGTGCAGAGCATCGTCGCGGCGATCGAGGATCGCGACCGTCAGCAATCTTCGACGCTGCTGCCGAACGTGAACCCCGCGTTCAGCTGGGTGCGACTCGCGCAGCGCATTCCGGTGCGTGTGCAACTCGATGAAATCCCGGCGGACTTCCGCATGATCGCGGGCCGCACGGCGACCGTGTCGGTGCGTGGCGTCGGGCCGTCGCTGGGTCTGCGTCCGGCCTCGGGCACGGTGCCCGCGTCGCCGACCGCGCCGACATCGCCGGTGCCGGCGCATGCTTCGGGTGCATCGCAATGAAGCGCTTTAAGCACACGCGTCTCGCGCTCGCGGTCGTCATAACGCTCGCGCTCGACGCCTGCACGACCGTCGGCCCGAACTACAAGCTCCCCGACGATGCGAAGATGAACGCGCCGTATGCGAACGGCGCGATCGACGGCGCGAACGATGCGCCCGTCACGCAAGGCGAAGTGCCCGCCAAATGGTGGCGTCTCTACGACGATCCGGTGGTCGATCAACTGGTCAACGAAGCGCTCGCGTCCAACGCGGACTTGCGCGTGGCGGCGGCGAATCTCGCCCGCTCGCGCGCGGAAGTCGAGTTCGCGAAAGAGCAAGGCGGATTCTCCGGCAAGACGTCGGCGGCATTCGAGCGCGCGCAGGAATCGGCGGAGCAGTATCTATTGACGGAGAAGCTGCCGGTCGCGAACGAAGGCGTGCTCGATCTGTCCGTCTCTTACGAACTCGATCTGTTCGGCAAGCTGAAGCGCGGCGTCGAAGCCGCCAATGCCGACGACGAAGCCGTCGAAGCCGCGGGCGATCTCGCGCGCATCACCGTGGTCGCGGATGTCGTGCGCGCGTATGTCGCGTCGTGTTCGGCATCGGAGGAACTGGGGATCGCGCAGAAGTCGCTGTCGTTGCAGAAGCAGCGCGTCGTGCTGTCGCGGCGACTACGCGATGCGGGTCGCGGCAATCAGTCGGAAGTCACGCGCGGACAGACGCAGGCCGACACGCTCGCCGCCGATATCCCGCGTTTTATCGCGCAGAAGCGGGTCGCGCAGTATCGGCTCGCGCAATTGTTGGCGCGTCCCGTGTCCGCGTTGCCGCCCGCCGCGCTCGCGTGCAAGAAGCTGCCGAAGCTGCGGCAGCCGGTTCCGGTCGGCGACGGCGCATCGCTGCTCAGGTGTCGTCCGGATGTGCGGCAGGCGGAGCGCCAACTCGCATCGTCGACGGCGAAGATCGGCGTGGCGACGCGGCGCTGTATCCATCGATCAGTCTGGGCGCGTCGATCGGTTCGGTCGGTATCGCCGAGGACTTGCTGGGCGCGAACACGAACCGCTGGGCGTTCGGCCCGCTGATCAGCTGGAGCTTCCCGATCAATGGCCAGCGCGCGCGTCGTGCAGGCCGAAGCGGCGACCAGCGGTGCGCTTGCGCACTTCGACGGCGTGGTGCTCAACGCGCTGCGCGAAACGCAAAGCAGCCTCGCCACTTATGCAGGCGACACGACCCGCGCCGATGCATTGCGCACCGCTTATCGGTCTGCGATCGAATCGGCCGATGAAACGCATCGGCTGTATTCGGCGGGACGCGAAAACTTCGTCGCCGATCTCGACGCGACGCGCACGCTCACGGGCGTGGCGGCGCAAGTGGCATCGGCCGAGGCGCAGGTGGCGCAGGATCAGGTGAATCTGTTTCTGGCGTTGGGTGGTGGGTGGGAGCGTGAGGAAGCGGTGGCGGGCAAGTGACACGATGCGTCAGCCGACGCGCATCGCCTGCACGCGATCGAGCGCGTCACGCGCTTCGTTCAGCATGCGCTCGATGATCTCCTTCGCCGACGCGGTCGCGTGAATCAACGCTGACGATTCGCCCGCAAACAAAGCCATTTTTTCGAAGTCGCCGGTCGCATCGCGCAAAGGCGACACGGTTTCGTACTTCAGGATCGGACCGAATGCGTCCGCGCCGATGGTCTCGCGCGGCAAGCCGTAAGGATCGTTGCCGAGCGGATGATCGCGCACCTCGTCGGTCACGCTGTTGGCGAGCACGCGCACGGGCGAACCGGCAGGCCATCGCGTGAGCGCGAAGATGTCGGTGTGCACGGTGTCGCCCGCGACGGCATCGACGATGCGCTGCTTGTGATACGCATGCGCATGCGATTCGTGCGCGACCAGAAACATCGTGCCGCAATGCACGCCGCTCGCGCCCATGGCGAGCGCGGCCGCCAGCCCCGCGCCGTTCGCGATGCCGCCCGACGCCACCACCGGCACGCGCACCTTCGACACGAACTGAGGCAGCAGCGTCCGTCATCAGCCCGACGCGCCCTTTCACATGGCCGCCCGCTTCTACGCCTTGCGCGACGATCGCATCCGCGCCGGCCTGTTGCGCGACGAGCGCTTCATCGAGCGAGCCGATTTGCTGGAGCACCAGCGCGCCGCTCGCTTTCGCACGCACGATCAGGTCGGCGCGCACTTCCCAGAAAAAGCATATCGCCGCGATACGCGCGTTCAGACACGCGTCCAGTTCGGCATCGAGCAAGTGCGGATCGGTGCCGGTGGAAATCAGGTTCACGCCGAAGGGCGCGTCGGTGATCGCACGCACCGCGGCGATGTCCGCTTCGATTGCCTGTGGCGTGGCGCGCGCCATCCCCAGCAAGCCGAAGCCTCCCTCATTCGATACTGCCGCCGCCAGTTCGGCCCGCGCGGGACCGCCCATGCCCGCGCATACGATCGGATGTCGGCAGCCCAGCAGGCGCGTGAGCGGCGTGGCGAAGAGCGTATTCATGACGAACCTCGTCATAACGATGGAACGATGCGGATCTCACCAAGCATAGTCGTGGTCCACAAGCGCGGCATTCCGAACTTATCGCATCCCCTCAGCCGGGAATACAGCCTGCTGAAAACCTGTTGAACGCTACGCGAAACTTGATGCGCGCAACGACGACCCTTCTCACCGCAACACGCATAATTGCAGCAAGCGAAACGAACACATGAGGAGGCACACCACTTGCGTCAATGTCCGTTAGTGTGATGAATAGTGCGGCTTCTATTCCGATGAAAGCCGCCGAGCCTCGTAGGGAGAATTCACAAATGACAGCCACTGATTTAGACGTGCTGAAAGTGGCCCGTGATTCGGGAATGACCATTCTGCTCGATGCGCGCATCGGCCAGGTCGAATATCAGAGCGTGAGCGGCACGGAGGAATCGCTGCAGAAGTTCGCGCATGCGGTGCGCGACAAGCCCGCGCCTGCGTGCCGCTGCGTGCGGGCTGCGCGTTCGCCGAGCATCAATCCTTTGGTGACGGCGCGGATGCGGGAACGCATCGCTTCAGTGCTGTATGGCAAGGCGTCGGTCAAGCGTGCGCGCAGTATGTTGTGGCATGCGCGGCGAAAAAATCGGCGCGACCCTCGCATTGATATCGCTGAGTCGCGCGCGGATCATCCAATCAATTGGCCTCGACGAGTTTGAGATGACACGGCGGCAAGGGCATCGGTTCGCCGTCGATAAAAGCGGTGCCGCATCGCACGGCGAACTGAATGGCCGATTCGCGATTGGAAAAATAACCGAGTCCGCCTAGCGAGGTTTCCTCGCCGTCCTCCTCCAGAATCGATACGCGCGACACAAACAGATTGCCGTTGCGACCGACAGTGGGATGAAGTGCGACTCCATGGTGATAAAGCATCATTGCAGTCTCCTTATTCTCTCGATGCCGGGATCATCGCGTCGCGCGCCAAACCGCCGCGCTGTTTCAGCCGATGAGGCATGGACGAAGTTTTCTCCGACAAAAATCCTATGTAAAGGACGCCGTAACGTGCTGCCTGCGTGCCGTCTAACCTGCATTAGGGATCGTACGCGGCGAGCATGAACGTGCCATGTCGCGCATCAAGTCCGGATGCCGTCCGTTACGTATTAAGCGTGGATTTCGTACGACGTGCGGAGCGTCACGCTAAGCATTGAAGACTAAGCATTAAAGAAAGCGTGCCCGCGTACGCGCGCGACGAATCGCGCGATCGGCCTGCGTGCTGGAAAACGGCGTGACGAGATGCACGCCCAGCGGCGGCTCGGTCGGCACGCCATCGAAAACGAACACAATGCCCAGGCGCGGCCATGCCGCGCTCGCTTCTTCTGCGAAGGCGATGGCCGCCGCATTACATGGATCGTCTGCAATGGTCAGCGCCGACGTTTCGCAAGACAACGCCGCGCGCGCCGATTCGCGGCTGTCGGCCACGACGATCGCGTGCCCGAGCGTCTCCAGCAACTCGGCGGTTTCCTTGCGCGCCGCGACATCGCGATCGAACAGCACGATGCAATACGCAGGCCCGCTGCGCTCGATCGGACGCACGATGGCAGGCGTCGTCGCGCGCGCATCGAGCGCCGGCCGCGCCCGACGATCGAGCACATCGCGCACCTTGCGGCTGAGCGTTTCGCGCGAGTACGGCTTGAGCAGCAAATCCGCGCCCGCATCGAGCGACGCATCCTGCACATAGCCCGACGTGTACAGCACGGCGAGCTGCGGAATCAGCGCACGCGCTTTCGCCGCCATGTCGACGCTGCGCATGCGTCCCGGCATGACGATATCGGTGAACAACAAATCCACGCCGATGCCGCTTTCCACGATAGCGAGCGCATTGGCCGCATCGGATGGTTTTCGTCATCGTTCTTTTTGATCTGTTTTTATGTGCTCGGCGCGCTGGTATCGAGCCAACTCGAAATTTCCGTACGAAACGATTTTCTCGCCAACCGGACCATCGTGTCCGCGCAGGCGGAAGCCGCGGCCGCGTCGACATTGCTGACCGCGCAATACGACAAGATGCGCGAACTGGTGTCGGACAAGGAGCGCTTCTTTTCGCGGCGTATCACGATATCCAGCAGCCGCTTGCGATCATCGGCCTGTACGTGAACAACGTGCGCAAGAAACTGCGCACTGGCGACGACGACGTGGAAACCAATCTGTCGATCATCGAGCGCAATTCGGCGGATATCGTGAACATATTCAAGGGCATTCACGATTATTCGGAACTCGGCTCGTATAACGTGCAGGTCGCGCCGACCGATCTGGACAATATCCTCGAAGAACTGTTTCAGCAGTATTCCGCGCCGGCCGCGCGCAAAGGCCTGACGTTCAAGGTCTGCATGCGCGATCGCAGTCCGCCTTTATTGCTGACCGATCGCGCGCTACTCAAGCGGCTGCTCGCGAATCTCGTGTCCAACGGCCTCAAATACACCGTGCGCGGCGGCGTCGTGATCGGCTGGGTCAATCTCGGCAACGAGCTGCGCGTGGACGTCTGGGACACCGGCCTCGGCATTCCCGACGAACACACGGGCAAGATTTTCTCCGAGTATTACCAGGTGAATAATCCGGGCCGCGACCGAACGCGCGGACTCGGACTCGGCTTGTCGATCCGATCGTGCAGCGGATTCAGTCGATCCTGCCGCGTCATCATCTGGCGTTCTCGACGCGCGTCGGACGCGGCTCGCGCTTTTCCGTCTACGTGCCCGCGACGATGCCCGGCGTCACGGCGATGCCCAAACGCATCGATCCCGCCGATCGCCACGATCTGCAAGGCGTGTACGCGATTGTCTGCGACGACGAACCGGTCTTGCTGCAAGGACTCGCGCAATTGTTTCGCGGCGCGGGCGCGCTGGTCGATACTGTCAGCTGCATGGCCGAAACCGAATCGCTGCTGGAGAACACCGCGCGCGAGCCGGATATCGTCATCACCGATATTCGGCTGAGGAATAACGAAACCGGCATCAAGGTGGCGGAGCGGATTCGCGCGTTCTGGGAATCGAACATTCCCGTCGTGTTCGTCACCGGCGAATTGATCGGCAGAAAAGCGCTCGTGGAGTTTCCCGAGCCTTACGTCCTGATCGGCAAATCGACTTCGGCGCGCAATATGATCGATTCCGCCGCGCACCTCATTGGCGCGGATATATGAGATCGGCGTCGGGCGATCGCGGCTCCGGCGTTCCCAGACAAATGCCGCTCTTGGCCACATAGACGATCAACTCCGTCCTGCGCCGGACATTGAAATGCGCCAGCAACGTGCTGACGTACTTTCTGACCGTGATCTCCTCGACGCCCATTTCCCGCGCGATCGTCTTGTTCGGATAGCCCTGCACGACGAGGCGCAAGGTATCGAACAGACGCGGCGAGATGCCGAGCGTTTGCGCGTTATCGACCGGCCGCCCCGCCTCTTCGGTCGATTCGTTGCGCGGCCCGAGACGGAACATCATGCTCGACTGGACCGCCGGATCGCGGTCAATGATCGACGCCGGCAGAAACACGCCGCCCGCCAGCGCCGCCTGCAAGGCCGCGAACAGCACATCGGGCGTCTGCGATTTGGGGACGAAGCCCATCGCATGCAGTTCGATGGCGGTGTCGATGGTCTTCCAGTTTTCCTGCGCCGACATGATCACGACGGGCAGCGACGGCCGCTCGCTCCTGAGTTGCTTGAGCGCTTCGAAACCGTGTCCGTCGGGCAGATCGAGATCGAGAAACACCATGCTCAGCCGTTCCTGGCGCGCGAGTTCGGCGCCCTCCGCGAGCGTCCCCGCCTCGACGATTTCGATATCGCTGCGCGCCTGTCTCAGCAGCAGCGCGGCACCGGCGCGGAACAGGGCGTGATCGTCAATCAGAAGTACTCGCATGGAAAGTTCGGTGTGGCATCGTTGTGGTGTTTTTGTCACGATACCGCGCTCTCGTGCCACACGCATGGCTACAAATGTAGGAAGACAGCGCCGGCCGCGGAGGTAGCGCTACGCCTGCATGTTTCATTCGGCGCATGCTGCGATCAACAATGGATGCACTGTGCAGACGTCATGAACCCACGCGCAGGAGACCAGCGCAAAGCAACGCGCCCCGCTGACGGACGTTTCCGTGAGCGGGGCGCAGTTGCGAACAGCCTGATCGAGCGCTTGAAGGATCAGGTCACCGGCGCCGGATTGAACAGCACCAGCGCGTTATGCAGCTTGAGCGCTTCGGCCTTGGTCTGCTTCTTCCCGCTGGCGACCTCGAGCATGAGACGGAACAGTTCCCAGCCCACATCGGCGATGCTCGCCTCGCCGGTCGCGATGGTTCCCGCATTCACGTCCATCAGATCGTGCCAGCGCCGCGCCAGATCGGAACGCGTCGCGACCTTGATGACCGGCACTTCGGCGAGCGAATACGGCGTGCCGCGTCCCGTCGTGAAGACATGCAGGTTGATGCCCGACGCCAGTTGCAGCGTGCCGCAGATAAAGTCGCTGGCGGGCGTGGCCGCGTAGATCAGGCCCTTCTGCTTGACCTTCTCGCCCGGCGACAGCACGCCCGAAATCGTCGACGAACCGGATTTCACGATCGACCCCATCGCCTTTTCGACGATGTTCGACAAGCCACCCTTCTTATTGCCCGGCGTCGTGTTGGCGCTGCGATCCGCGCCGCCGCGCTTCAGATAATCGTCGTACCACTGCATCTCGCGGATGATCGCCGCCGCGACCTCGCCGTTCGCCGCGCGCGCGGTCAACTGGGCCACGCCGTCGCGCACTTCCGTGACTTCGGAGAACATCACCGTCGCGCCGGCGCGCACCAGAAGATCCGTCGCGAAGCCGACGGCCGGATTCGCCGTGAGTCCCGAGAACGCATCGCTGCCGCCGCACTGCACGCCGATGACGAGATCGGCCGCCGGACAGGTCTCGCGACGCCGGTTGTCGAGGCGCTTCAGATGCGTTTCCGCCATGCGCATGATCGAGTCGATCATCGAGCCGAAGCCGACGTGCGATTCGTCCTGCAGCACGACCGTGCCGCCGTTCTCGTCGCTGGCGACGTCGCCGATATCCGCGACGTCCTGCGTCTGCGCCGCCGCCGCGATCGGGATGGTGCCCGCGGGCATCAGGCGCTCGGGCTGCAGCTTTTCGCAGCCGAGGCTCACCATCATCACTTCGCCGCCGAAGTTCGGATTCAGCGCGATATTGCGCACCGTGCGGATCGGCACCATCGCGTCGGGCGCGTCGATGGCCACGCCGCAGCCGTAGGTATGGCCGAGGCTCACGACATCGTCGACATTGGGGAATTTCGGCAGCAACTCGGCCTTGATGCGCGTGACCGCGTGCTGGACGACGTCGGCGACGCATTGCACCGTGGTCGTGATCGCGAGGATATTGCGCGTGCCGACCGAGCCGTCCGCGTTGCGGTAGCCCTCGAACGTGAAGCCGTCGAGCGGCGATTCGTCCGGCGCCTTGATGGTCGCGATGGGCAGGGGCAGGTCGTGCAGTTCGGGCGGCGTCGGCATGCGCAGTACATGCTCGTTGATCCAGCTGCCACGGGCGAGCGGCTTGTTCGCATAGCCGATCACGACGTTGTAGCGTATCACCGCCTCGCCTTCTTCGAGATCCTTCAGCGCGACCTTGTGGCCTTGCGGCACGCGCTCGCGCAGCACGAGGCCGTCCGCGAACGTGGCGCCTTCGCCCAGCCCGCCGTCGTTGACGACGATGGCGACGTTATCGTCCGGATGAACGCGAATATAGAGGGGGGACTGATTCATTCTGATGATCCTTCGCGGATTGACACAGTACGGCACGTTCTAAGAGTTATGTCATCCTACAACATAGCTTCGCTCGATGGGTCGGTGTTTACCCTCTAAATCCTATATAAAACACGGTTTAGGTTGTATGGTTACAATTCATGTTGTACGATGACTTATATGCGCTGCAACAGCTAATCCATCTCAGCCGGCAGCCTCAACCGAGACCTCACACCATGACGACACCGCAAGAACTCAAGAAAATCGTTTCCGAAAGCCTGCTTTCGTTCCCGATCACCGATTTCGACAAGCAAGGCAATTTCCGCGCGGACACCTACGCGCAGCGCCTGGAATGGCTGGCTCCGTACGGCGCGTCGGCTTTGTTCGTCGCGGGCGGCACGGGTGAGTTCTTCTCGCTGGAACAACCCGAATATTCGCAGATCGTGAAGACGGCGACCGAAGTCTGCAAGGGCAAGGTGCCGATCCTCGCCGGCGCGGGCGGCCCGACGCGCACGGCCATCGCGTTCGCGAAGGAAGCGGAAAAGCAAGGCGCGCAAGGCGTGCTGCTGATGCCGCATTACCTCACGGAAGCATCGCAGGACGGCATCCGCAATCACGCAGAAGAAGTGTGCCGCGCCGTGCCGAACATGGGCGTGATCATCTATAACCGCGCCAATTCGAAGCTGAACGCCGACATGCTCGAACAGCTCGCGGAATCCTGCCCGAACCTGATCGGCTTCAAGGACGGCGTGGGCGAAATCGAAAACATGGTGACGATCCGCCGCCGTCTGGGCGATCGCTTCTCCTACCTCGGCGGCCTGCCGACGGCCGAAGTCTACGCAGCCGCGTACAAGGTGCTGGGCGTGCCGGTGTACTCGTCGGCGGTGTTCAACTTCATCCCGAAGACGGCGATGGAGTTCTACCGCGCGATCGCCGCCGACGACCACGCGACCACCGGCCGCCTGATCGACGAATTCTTCCTGCCGTACCTGAAGATCCGCAATCGCAAGGCAGGCTACGCGGTGTCGATCGTCAAGGCTGGCGCGAAGCTGGTCGGTCACGATGCAGGTCCGGTGCGCGCACCGCTGACCGATCTGACGGGCGAAGAAATGGAACAGCTCGACGCGCTGATCAAGAAGCTCGGCGCGCAGTAACCGGCGTCATCCAACACACGAAGCGGGGGACCGTGCGCATATCGCGCGGCGCTTCGTGTCGATCGAGGGCCGCTTAAGCACGCTTCGACAGCACGCTTTAAGCGGCCCTTCGTGCGTCTGCAGGACCGAATCAAGCTTAGGGGAAAGATTCATGTCGACGACGAGCCGCGCCGCCCATCCGGCGGACGCCATCAAGCGCACCAGGGTGCGTTACGTCATTCTGTTGCTGATCTTCGTGATCACGACCTTCAATTACGCCGACCGCGCGACGCTGTCGGTGACCGGCACCGCGATGCGCGCCGAATTCGGCTTCGATGCGGTCCGCATGGGCTACATCTTCTCCGCGTTCAGCTGGGCATACGTGCTCTCGCAAGTGCCCGCGGGCTGGCTGCTCGACCGCTTCGGCGTGCGGCGCGTGTATGCGGCGAGCATCTTTCTGTGGTCGCTGTTTACGCTTCTGCAAAGCACCATCGGCGTGCTCGGCAGCGCGGCGACGGCCGTCACCGGCCTGTTCGTGCTGCGCTTCATGATGGGCGCGGCGGAAGCGCCCGCGTTCCCGGCCAACGCGAAGGTCGTCGCAAGCTGGTTTCCGACGAAGGAACGCGGCACGGCATCGGCCATCTTCAATTCGGCGCAGTACTTCGCAGCCGTCGTCTTCACGCCGTTGATAGCGTGGCTCACGCATGCGTTCGGCTGGCATCACGTGTATATCGTGATGGGCGTGGCCGGTCTGCTGCTCGCGCTGACCTGGCTCAAGGTGATGAAGAATCCCGCCGATCATCCGGGCGTCAACAAGCAGGAGCTTGAGTACATCGAGGAAGGCGGCGGTCTGGTGCGCGGGCATCAGCGCGGCGCGCGGGCCGGGAATGCAACCGGGAACGCAAGCGCGAACAAAGTCGGCTGGCCGGTCGTCAAGCAACTGCTGAACGAGTGCGACGCGTGTCGCCGTCCGCCGGACGTAAATCGGCAACGTAGGGGATGGCAAAGCTCTTCTCTGCCTTGTCACATTCAACCACCAGAACATCGGAGCGTGAAGCCGTGACCTGCTGTACG